>CAMNBP010000064.1 GCA_946532885.1 uncultured Candidatus Saccharibacteria bacterium | reverse complement strand
TGGTCAATATATGAAATCACACCATATCTAGTATCGTTGTAAATAAAACAACGACCAATCTTAACTTCAAAAATTGAACAATTTTATTACTCAAGCCACTCAAGCTCAGTCAAATACAGTACTTCGCAACTCGTACGCATATCAAAGGCATATTCCACATGATCGGTCCGCACCATGCTTGATTCGATCTGCCGAACCGTAGCGCCACTACTATCAAAAATCGTCGCACTCACTAGATAGCCTTTCATTTCAATATAATCGCCAATTCTCACTCTCTTCAATTTATTACGTAATTCGCCCTCTTCTACAATTACGTGATTGTTTGACGACGAATCACTTAATGCATCTACGCCCGCCTTATTCACTAATTCATTCGAAAATTTCGCATTCAATGATCTCGCCACATGCGACCATTCGATTTTGTCTGCATATTCTGCGGACTTACCCCACGCCATACTAATATCGCGCGGAATCGCTTTATCAAATGCCGTCGCATCATATTTATTGTCGTAATCGTCTAGCTGCACTACCAACCCTTTAATGTCATATTCCGCTAAATAAATCATGTCCACCTTAAAACCACTACCGCTAATCGTTTTTCGTGTCTCGCCTACTCTACTTGCTACGGCTGCGTCTGACAAATTATTTTGAATCGGTTCCGGAATACCAGCGATAGCTCGATGCGCGTGCATATATTGCGGAATATAAATCGCCGCACCACCCGCTATAGCCAACAACAAAACCGCCACTACTATAGCTAACGTCTTCGCCTTTTTGATTTTTCGTTTTTTCTTTTTTCGCGTGACCTCCGCCAAATCAATCTCTTCCGCCAATTGCTTCAAATCATCACTAATCGAAATTTGCCATTGATTAAAGGTCACTTCGTCAATTTTTTGCGCTTTAAAATCATCTAGAAGTTTCTGTTTCTGCTCCACTTTTGCTTCAACTTGTTCACGGAATTTCTGCGCCTCATCTTCGTTAATCCGCCCCTCACTCAATTCGGTATTTATTTTATCAAGACATTTTTCCGCATCGCTCTTCATGTTTTTATCTTATCATGCTCAAGCTTTTATTTTGTGCAATATATATTATAATCACCCCTATACATCCAGAGTTGTTCCTTAAATCGATTGGAGGTGATTTTTATGGAACAATTTCCCAAAT
Organism: uncultured Candidatus Saccharibacteria bacterium; assembly: GCA_946532885.1. Classification (GTDB taxonomy): domain Bacteria; phylum Patescibacteriota; class Saccharimonadia; order Saccharimonadales; family Saccharimonadaceae; genus UBA2834. The sequence goes on along the minus strand of CAMNBP010000064.1, from coordinate 1,571 downwards.
TTTACGTCAATCTAATTGACGGACCGACCGTTGACGAGCTTGAAGCGGCCATCGATGCCATATATCGCGCCGATCATCCACAAAGACCAACCTGTGCCGAAATCAACGCCGCGGCCATAGCGCGTGGCGAAAAACCGCCCTATCACTGGGACGACGATATCCAACTTCGTTATGTCACCTTAATGCCAGCCACTTTACGCTTTGTCTATCGTGGCGAATTCATTAAGCGCAGCTTAACTGTCCATGCAACCAAAATCACGTTCGATGGCGCTTATTATAATATCGAGTGTCATCAAACCTTCATGTATCGCCGTACTCTTGTCTCAAATACTAACGAGATAATCAGACTATATCCGCGTATTTCATATGACTTCACCATCCGCTATAATTCCAAAATTCGCGGCGGACGCATCACGTCAATCGGACGCAGCCCAGAAGCAGACGAGCCAATCGAATAGGCCGCCAGAGCCCATCTCTGACGGTCTTTTTCCTGTTTTTCAAGATTATGTTTCACGGCTTCAGCTAAGAATTTTTCATCTTCTACGTACAATACTCTCATGCGCTTCTCCTATCTTATATCTCTATTTTATGGCCCATTCCTAAACCGAAGCTTAAAAACCTTAAAATATTTTAGCATATTCGGCATCATACCCCTTATGTATTATTGACTTTATTGGCGTTTTGTGCTATAATCATATTGAGTTATCCCAACTCTGCACCTTAAGAGTTTTTTCATGCTTAAATTCGAAAAATTCTTCGTGCACGCCAAGTTTTCGGAAGAAGGAGGTATTTGGAAATGGCGAAAAAGAAGAAAGAATCCCGGCAGATCAAATCCATTTATCTCTTCATTGGCAAACAGCCTAGCGAAGAGATTGTGGACGACAAACTTTGGTTGGTCATTGACCGCACACATGGCATGCGTATTCCCTGCACTCAGCTCATCGTCAACTTCGATCCTAGACTGCAGCGACTTACGGTTTTTCAGAAAGGAACGAAGATTTACGATCATCGAGCCCGCTATGGCTCCGCTTTTGAGATCAAGTTCCCTCAGAATGCCAAAAAAACTTGGGTGTCCATGCTCAGATATCCCCACGGAAAGGAAAACATTATTCCGTGGCTCTGCGGATACACCGACCCCGACAGTCGCACCACCAACAAGAAGGAATTCAACCGCCTTCGCAAGCAAAGCCGCAACGAATTCGGCATCGACAGTCTCTTGAGCCGCAACGAAATCAATCATCGCGGCACCAATTATCGGCTGTACGTCGCCATCAAAGACGGCAAGTGTCACTTTACCGCTGCGTACATCAATCCAAACATCAAAGACGACGAAATCAGCAAGATTCTCGGCGCCTACCGTAACCCGTATTTCCCGCAAGAATTCATGCAGCACGTGCTCAGCACGCAGTTGCAACTAAAGAAGGAGGCTATCGCCGCAATAGTATGAAGAAATTGTTAAAAGGTCGAGCATTGTGCTTCGGCCTTTTTTCATATCCTCACCCCTGGCGAAAACCTTCAAAAAATTATATAATATACAGAATGTTAGTTTCAGATTTTAATTACAATCTCCC
>CAMNBP010000063.1 GCA_946532885.1 uncultured Candidatus Saccharibacteria bacterium | reverse complement strand
CTGCTGCCGGCCGGGAACAATTTCGAGAATTTTTTAAGCGCATCATAGATTGGCGTAAGAATAAAATCATCGCCTTTCTCGTTCAGGATGACCGGAGATTTTACATAGTTTTTGCAGTAACTTGGTCCGCCCTGCCAATCAAGCAACATGTTCCAGTCAATCCAAGCACTGGCGCCAGTATTAATGTCAGACATAATTTCGTAATAATATGGATTGGCGGCGGTAGCCCAGTCGGCGGGATCGTACGGCGAGAAACCAACGCACATTTCCGAACTGAGTAGCATAATGTCGGGATATTTTTGACGAACTTGCCACATTTCGTCTGGGAAGGTGCCGTTATACCAGTGGTAGCAGAGGCCGGCAACTTGTTCTTTGCGACTATACTTTGTGACATATTTGCCATTAAATAAATTATCGGCAGTGCGAGTAAGGTTCTTTTTGTTATGATCCCAAAGCAAGAGCTGGATATTAGCGTCTTTTAGTTCATTGGCTAGATATTTATAAGCAAGGCGACGCTGGGCACGGAATGAATAAAGACAGGATTCCCAAATTTGGAAGGCGCGTGGCTCGTTCTGGGGTGTTAAATAATTGACTTTGATGCCCTCTTTTTTGTAAGCATCAAGCCATTTATGGATATATTTAGCGTAACTATCATAGCGCCACGGCTTAAGATGGCCACCAAAACGCTTCATGAAAGTCGTCTTCATGAATGCCGGTGGCGACCATGGGCTGGCGATGATTTGGAGGTTCGGTTTGCGGATAGATTTGAGCATCGGAATGACCCATTTTTTGTCATGCGCAATTGTAAAATCGCGCATGCTAGGCCGCTTGGTATATTCGTATGGAGCGAGGCAGAAATCGTTACTACCGATGCTAATTCTAACCCAACGATAGTCGATGCCGCTGCGGCCGAAATAGGCATCAATCAATTTGCGGCGCTTCTGAGGGCTAAGCTTAGAAAAATTATAGGCAGTCGCTTCTGTAATTGCGCCACCCATACCCTGCCAAGTACCAAGTTCGATGTCTGGTTTGACTGTTACCTTGATGCTCATTACTAATATTGTATCATCTGTTTTTGAGCATCAAAAAAGGACGGTTTGCGTCCATTTTCGTTTTAATCTCGTTTAATCATCTTCGCGAGTAAGACATTGCGATAGTGTTTTGCGTCTTTGTCGCAAGTCGAGAGAACAATGATTTTATCATTTTCGTTATATTCGATGTCGCGCGACTGATGGGCGAAAGAATGGATTTCGCTAATTATGCGATCGTTAAAATCATTACGGTTTTGGTCATGACGATAAATTGTCGTAAGCGAAACATCAATTACGGCAAAATCAGAAATCTCTAAGTCATAAGTAGCATCGGCCGTATATAGTACGCCAGTTTTGTGACTATTGAAATAATCAGCATCCTCAAACTGAAGAATGCCACCAAACATCTGCTGGCCATCCATGCGGTGACCATAGACCAATGAAAAGTCGTCGTTGAATCCATCATTGCGATAGTCGAGGAAGATACTACCAGCTGTAGCATAATCGCCGCGATAATTACGCGTTAAGTATTTAATATTATCCTTCGCTTGGACGATTGGATAGTCGATCTTTGTGTCATTTATCCGGATCCAGGCCTGGATCTCGGGGTTAATGTCCTGCAAAGCAGCGATATCGATTCCGGCATCGTCCGGCGCAAGCCTAGCGATTTCATCATCCATTTGGGCGCTAACTTGAATGAAATGAATGTCAAATAGCGCGTAAAAACCGACGATAAAAAGCAATAAGAAAACCGCAGTCGACATTAGGTCAACGATGGTTTCGAGATGGCTGCGAATAATTTCGGTTTTAGTTTTCTTCATATTAAATCGACCTCGTGCGTAGGATTGTGAATATTTTTCCCTTAATATCTACGGCTCGAACCACACCAAAACTGCGCGAATCATTTAGGTCTTCGAGGTTTTCATTAAGGACAAAATATGTATTATTTGGCACGCGTACTGGGAAAGAAATGCCCGGTTTTTCCCCTTCTGAAAGATTGTAGACGATTCGGTCGGACACCTGCGCGCCATTAACGTACAGGCGCCCAACTTCGTCGAGTGTAACAATATCACCAGGTGAGGCGAGTATCGATGATATGTGTGTTTCATTATCGCGCTCAAACAACACCACATCATCCGGATAATATGTCTTATCCGTACGGGAGAATAGGACGAGGTCACCGTCCTCTACGCGATGAGACATAGACACTCCCTCTACCCGTCGAAGGCCAATCAAAACGCCAAACAATAGCCATAGGACTAGTGTGAGAACAAGTATTTTGATTCCTAGACGAATCCAGTTTTTGTTTTTGCGTAGAAAAGCCTTCATATGATTTACATATTACCTGTTATTTATTGTTGTTCTTCGTCATCGTCGCGGCGGCGAGCAATGATAAAGAAGAAGAAACCGAATACGCTGATTGCTAGAAGGATGATATAGAACCAGGCGTTGGTTACGATACCAGTAACTGGATCGGCTTCTTTGTGGTTGTTAGTCGTAATAGCATTGCCAGATGTGGCAGTAGTGCCGGTAGTTGGATTCAACGTATTCGTATAACCATCACTTGTATCAACTTTAGCGATGCTATAGGTAGCGCCGAGTGGAAGCTGTTGGCTACCTGCGTCATTACCGATTACGATATTATCGCCATGTTTGAGTCTGATAGTAGTTGGAACACCGGAGCTAATAGTTTCCGGGTTAGAACATTCAGTACCAGCACTTGGATTGTAAGCAACTG
>CAMNBP010000062.1 GCA_946532885.1 uncultured Candidatus Saccharibacteria bacterium | reverse complement strand
GTCGTGATGGCCAGATAGAGACAATCGCAAATAATGATAAGTGTGCGATAAGTCGAAAAGCCGATCACGACATCAGAAGCATCGCCAAACATGGCTTTGATGCTGTCATCGAACATACCAACTCCATAAATAATGGCAAGCAAGATACTCTGCAAAGCAAAGTACAAAAAGATGCCGAGAATTACCGAACGAACAATGCGACCGTTATTGGAACGGTGGCCAACCGTCAAGCTGAACATACCGACGTTCACGGCGTAGATGACCTCCAGGGCGGCCGTAACGAATATTCCAAGCACAATAAACGTCATGTCGCCATCCTTGAAGACCGAACGGAAATATTCATACATATCGTGATTCCAAAATGCGATAAAGAAACAGGCAATTACGACAAGAAGCGACAGAACTATCGCACCAAGTCCGGAAAGGGTCTTGCTATCATAAAGCGTACTTTTGCTGACCGGTAAAGTGTGCGTGAGATAGGCTTCGTCTTTATAAAAACTCTGGCGAAAACGTTCCCAAATACGAATGACCGAATTAATTACAACGTTGGCGAAAGCTGCGATCGTAAAACCACGCAAGATGCCGAAAATGAGATTGCCCATGGCAGAATCCGTATAGTTACTGGCGATACGCGTCAGGATGGAAAGAATGGCCGTAATGGCAAAAATAATTACCATGTTGCGATTCATCCAAAGAAAATCGTATTTAATTAACTTTTTTAGCATGGAACATCCTCCTAAATAATTCGTCAATCGATGATTTTTCTTTGCTGCGTAATTTGTCGGCATTGCCAGCGAGTGTGATTTTGCCCTTATCAATGAAGATAACTTCGTCCAAAATGCGCTCGATGTCGGCAATTAGGTGCGTAGAAATGATCACACTGGAACCTTCTTTGAAGTTGGACAAAATAGTGTCAAGAATGTAATCACGGGTGGCTGGGTCGACGCCGCCAAGCGGTTCGTCGAGAATATATAAATCGGCATCGCGGGACATGACTAAGATGAGTTGCAACTTTTCTTGCATACCTTTGGACATTTTGGCGATTTTGGAATCTTTATCGAGATCAAGATCTTCGAGCAATTTGTATGCGCGTTTAGTGTCGAAGTCTTTATAGAACTCCTCGAACATATGAATGGTTTGCTCGACTTTCATTTCTTTATCGAGATAAGTACGCTCGGGCAAATACGAAATATGCGCCTTGGAATTTACGCCGATTGGTTTATTTTTAAACAGAATTTTGCCGTCGCTTGGCGTGAGTAAATCGTTGACTAATTTGATTAAAGTCGATTTGCCGGCGCCATTTTTGCCGAGTAGACCATAGATCTTGCCGGGCTCGATTTTGAGATTAATATCATCGAGCACGGTTTTTTGGTCGAATGTTTTCGTGAGATGTTTGCATTCTAGCAATATCATCTGCCGCCTCCTATTTCTTGCAAGACATTAATTGCTTCGTCGAAAGTTGCGCCAATTTTTTGCGTATCGGCAAGATAGTTTTTAGCCGCATTGGTGGCTAATTGCTTTTTGAATTTCGCAATCAGCTTTTTATCTTCGGTCACAAATTTACCGTTTGTGCGCTCGGTGTAGATAAGCTGCTGCTCTTCCAGATCCTGGAGAGCTTTTTGCATCGTGTTCGGGTTGCACTGCGCGGTACTCGCGAGTTCGCGCACGGACGGAAGTCGACTGCCCGCCGCGCACTGACCGGACACAATAGCTAACCGCAGCTGCTCTACCAGCTGAAGATAGATTGGCCGTTCGTTGTCGAATACGAATTTAATAAGCGTCCTTTCTATTGTATTACTTGCTTAATACAATGATACATACACTGCTTTTAGCTTGTCAATGGTGTTATAATTCAGATATGGCTATTGAGAGGGTTGTAGACACCAGTATTCATGAAGACGATCGCGAAGAGGCGATTGCCGAGATTAGTTTGCGCCCTGTAACTTTTGACGAATATATTGGCCAAAAACGCTTAAAGACGAATTTAAAATTGGCGATTGATGCCGCGAAAAAGCGTGGCGACGTAATGGATCACGTTTTGCTTTATGGTCCGCCAGGGCTCGGCAAGACGACAATGGCAGGCGTAATTGCGCACGAAATGAATGCAAACTTTCGCGCCACTTCTGCCCCGTCGATTGAAAAGGCCGGCGATCTCGCCAGCATTCTAACTAATTTAACCGATGGCGACATTTTGTTTATCGATGAAATTCATCGTTTGCGCCGTGCAGTGGAAGAGATCCTCTACTCTGCGATGGAAGATTACAAACTTGATATTGTAATCGGCAAGGGTCCAGCCGCGCGCAGCGTAAAACTCGACTTGCCACGTTTTACTTTGATTGGCGCAACAACACAGACTGGTAATTTGGCCGGCCCATTACGCGATCGTTTCGGCCATCAATATCGTTTGGAATATTATGCCGATGCAGATATTCAAAAAATCATTGAACGTTCAGCAAAAATCTTGGATACAAAAATTGAGCCAGCAGCCGCAAAGCTCTTAGCACAGCGTTCGCGTTTGACGCCGCGCATTGCAAACCGACTCTTGAAACGCGTGCGTGATTATGCAGACGTAAACGCCGATGGTGTTGTGACGGAAAAAATTGCGAAAGACGCATTAAAGATGCTGGAAATCGATGAGCTTGGACTAGATCCAGCCGATCGCAATATGTTGACTTTGATGATTGAAAAATACAAAGACAAGCCAGTAGGCCTAAATACAATTGCCGCACTAACTGGCGATGAGCCATCAACGATTGAAAACTATTATGAGCCATTCTTGATGCAGCTCGGCATGATTCAGCGCACACCAAAAGGCCGCATCGTAACGGACATCGC
>CAMNBP010000061.1 GCA_946532885.1 uncultured Candidatus Saccharibacteria bacterium | reverse complement strand
AATTAGCACTCTTGACTTGTGAGTGCTAAACAACTACAATAGATACAGTTTGGTTTGCTTGGTGGTAATAGCGCAAACCGACGACACGTTGGAGATTTTATTTAGATGGATGAATTTAGTGAGATTATGAGCCACTTGAGCGAGAACGCTCGTTTTGCGCTCCAGAAAGCCGATTTTTATAGTAAACGCTATAACCAGGGCTATATGGGTACTGAACATCTTTTGATGGGTGTGCTAGCGCAGGACACTTCTACTGGCGCAAAGATTCTCCGTGACGAGGGTGTTGACTTAGACGAACTTGAGCGCGCACAGGGTAAGGCTCCGGTCGACGTGCCAGCGGCACCAATGGCAATGATGTCTCTTTCTGAGGCAACGGTTTTGACTTTGCGTATGTCTTTGAATTTTGCTCGCGAAAATGGCCTAGATGTAGTCGGTACTGAACATATTGTTTATGCGTTGATTCGTCAGCCAAATTCTCGCGCTACGATTTTGCTAGGTAAATTAAATACCGATATCGACGCCGTGGCCGAGAATATCGAAAAATTAGTCGAAAAAGAGGCTAGCGAAGCCAAGCTTGAGGGCGAAAAGCGCCGCAATGGCAAGCGTACTGGCTATCGTTTCTTGTCAAAATATGGCACGGATTTAACCGAAGAAGCCAAAGCTGGCAAACTTGATACTGTAATTGGTCGCGAGCAAGAGATTGAGCGCGCCGTGACGGTGCTTTGTCGCCGCAGTAAAAGCAACCCGGTTTTAATTGGTGAAGCTGGCGTTGGTAAGACCGCTATCGTTGAGGGGCTTGCAATGCGTGTCGCCAAAAACGATGTGCCAGATAAATTAGTCGGTAAGCATATTTGGCAAATTGACCTCAGCTCAGTAGTTGCAGGCACGAAATTCCGCGGCGAATTCGAGGAGCGCATCAAGGGCGTGATTGATGAGGCGGTCGAAGATGACGATGTGATTTTGTTTATTGATGAGTTGCATTTGCTATCCGGCGCTGGCTCCGCAGAGGGAAGTATGGATGCGGCAAATATCTTAAAGCCGGCTCTCGCTCGCAATAATCTTAAACTAATCGGCGCCACCACACTTGATGAATATCGTAAAAACATCGAAAAGGACAAGGCTTTGGCGCGCCGTTTCCAGACTGTTATGGTAGAAGAGCCGTCCAAAACCGTAACTTTGCGCATTCTCAAAGGTATTAAAAAGCACTACGAAAATTATCATCAAGTCAAAATTTCCGATGAAATTCTTGAAGAAGCGATTACCTTGTCGGAGCGTTATATTTCTGATCGTTTTATGCCAGATAAGGTTATCGATGTAATTGATGAAGCTAGTGCCATTGCTCGCGTGACGCTTGATAAGAAAGGCGGCAGCGCCTACAAGAAGCTCAAAATTGAGTATGACGATTTGCAGAAGAAAATCGAAGAGGCTGCCGACAAAGAAGACTATGAAAAAGCCGCCGAATTCAAGACGCGCGCCGCTCAAGTGCAAGAAGAAATCGCCAAACTCGAAAAAGACAACAAAGAACTCAAAGAGGCTCCGTCGGTCACTTCCGATAATCTTGCCACGGCCATTAGTCTCAAGACTGGCATTCCGGTCAATCGCGTACATGGCTCCGAACAGGAATTATTGTTGCATCTTGAGGATCATTTGAAAAAAGAAATCATCGGTCAGGATGCTGCAATTGAGGCGACTAGCAAGGCGATTCGCCGTGGTCGTTCGGGCATTGCGGATCCACATCGCCCAATTGGTTCTTTTATCTTTATGGGTCCAACTGGCGTAGGTAAGACTGAGCTTGCGAAAGTCATTGCCCGTGAAGTGTTTGGTGGTGAAGATGCTTTGATGAAAATCGATATGTCGGAATTTGGCGAAAAACATAACGTTTCTCGCCTGGTCGGCGCACCGGCTGGCTATGTTGGTTATGACGATGGCGGTAAGCTCACTGAGCGCATTCGTCGTCATCCATATTCGGTTGTCTTGTTTGATGAAATCGAGAAGGCTCATCCAGAAGTATTTAATATTCTGCTACAAATTCTCGAAGACGGTACCCTAACTGACGGGCAGGGCACAAAGGTCAAATTCAATAACACCATCGTGATTTTGACCAGTAATCTTGGGGCTGAAGAAATGTATCGCGAAAGCGAAATGGGTTTTTCGGCAAAAACTAAGAAAGACATTAAGGCGCTCGAGGCTGAACATGCTGCCAATGAAGCGGCGGCCATGAAAGCTTTGCGCAAGTTAATGAAGCCGGAACTCGTGAATCGTTTTGACGCAATTGTTACTTTCAATGCATTGACCGAAAAGAATGTTGAAAAAATCTTCGATAATATGATCGCAGAAGTCAAGAAACGACTCGCCGATAAATCTATCGGCCTCGAACTTGATCCGGCCGTTAAGCAGCACTTAATCGGTAAAGGCTACGACACGAAAAATGGCGCTCGCCCACTTCGCCGCGCTATCGAAGACGAGCTCGAGACCTTGCTCGCCGATAAAATATTGGACGGTACACTTGATAAAGGCACGATCGCAAAAATTAGTCTAAAAGATGATAAACTAGTATTTAGTATTGCTAAAGAATAATTTTTCGAATGCCGAAAGATCAAAAAACCAAAAATCCTTTTCGCAGACTTCTACCAGTCATTATAATTGTTGCCGTAATTGCAATTGGGTGGTTTGCCGGTGATTACATTAATGACGTAGTTGTCGGCATGCTTTATCAGCCAGAAGCGGAAATCGCGGAAGTCATCGAGCATATCAAATTAACCGATACGGGCAACCGCATTCTGCGCGCCTCGCATCCAGCGCTGCAGGATGCATCGAATTTTAATCTCAACTGTCCAACCGTCAGCGCCGAAACTTCTAC
>CAMNBP010000060.1 GCA_946532885.1 uncultured Candidatus Saccharibacteria bacterium | reverse complement strand
GGGACCTCATCCTTACCATGGATGCGCTCTACCGACTGAGCTATCGCGGCAACTGTGGATATATTACCACAATTGCGCGATAGCATCAAGGTTAGACTAATTTGAGCCTAGCGTAATCTAGGGTTGGGATTGCTGAAATTGATCTTTGGCTTTTTGGAACTGTTCTTCGAATTGTTCTTCGAATTGTTGGCTTTGTTCTTCGGCTTTCTTGCGATTTTCTTCCATGCGAGCGCGGGTTTGGAAGAACATGAAAATACCGAAGGCAAACATGGCAGCAATAAAGATAAGGACAACAGGCATAACAATCTTTCTGATTTTGCGAGCTGCCACGAAGCTATCTTGGACTTCGTCAAGAATCTTGAGCTGGATATCTTTGGCCTTAAGCATAACTTCTGGATCGACGATATCGTGATCGTATTCGATGGCAAAAGTGCGACGGCAACTTGGGCAGACGACATCTTTTTCGCCGACCTTAAACTCGAGATTGGCGTGGCAATTTGGGCATTTCTTTTCGAAGATTTTCATGATTTTTTGAGGTCCTGTTTATTATTTTCATTGTATAGCAGATGTGCATTTTGTGGTAGATTAACCTCTTATACTTGAAATTTTTGGCGAAATGTGATATAATAAGGGTATATCTGTTGGTTTTATGCGGCAATCCCGTCGCATAAGCTTGCACTTTGAAAGGATGGTGATGTTAGCATGCTAAACACATGCACACGTATCGCTCAGATAGCGATGCAGCTGAATCCGGTGGAGTTGGTGACTCCGACGAATGCAGCATCTGAAAAGAAGGGTTTCCTGAAGGCCTATAATGCTGGCTTTGCGGTGAATCCGGTATTCAAGTATAACAAAAGGGTGTTGCGTCAGGCATCAAAACTTAGAAAGGAGCTGGAAAGTCTAAAGGCTGAGTTTGAGGGCTTAGCCGATAAGTATCCGGCAACTTGCACGGATGATCCAGAGAAAGAGCTGGCTGTGAAGAACATTATACGTGATCGCATTCTTGATGCGATTATTACCTGCGAGATGGCGGAAGCGATTCTTGAGGGCAATGATGCGACTCTGGCTAGCTTGTCGGCCGAAAAATACGGTTCGCCGACCTGCACGATGGTAGGTAATGCCTACGAAGCAGCTCAGGATGCTGGCAAGAAGTATGGTGGTGTTCTCGACCGTGAAACCATGAAGGCTTTAAAGGGCATGAGGTTTGAGGCGCAAGAGATTATGCATTATTTTGAACGTGCGCTGGAACTGTATGGCATCAAGGACTGGATTGTAGTGATGGACGACCAGGCGACCGCGATTGACGTTCGCGACAAGAATATTTCGGGGCGTCCATTAGTAGTGATTCCGTCGGCGCGAAAGGTGGATGGCGCAAAGCTGCTGGAACTGATTGGGCACGAAATTGAGTGTCATCTGCGTAGTTCCGAGAATGCACGTTGCTTCTGGGCGGAGACGCTGACAGAAGAATATCAACCGCTGGTTCCGTTGCTGGCGAAGAGCGATAACGAATTCGTCTATGAGGGCTACGCAAAGCAGAATGATGTGCGCGTCACTGGTAGCGATGCTTTACCGACGCCGAATTATCTGATTGCTATGCATCAGGCTTTTCGCGGAGAGGCATTTGTGACGGCCTTTGAAGTCGTTGCGGGCTTCGAGATCCAAAAGGGTGTATCCGAAAAGACGGCGCAATCACGCGCCTGGACGGCTGCCTATCGCGTTTTTCGAGGTTGCAGTAGTACGGCAAACGATGGAACGACGCCTTTTGCGTTCCAAAAGGATTTCGCTTACTTTGCGGGGTACCGCACGGTGAGTGAAAACGATCATCTCGATTTTTCGAGTATGGCGATGCGTGATATTGCGAAACTGACGGAAGCGGGATTTGAGTTGAAGCCGCATTATTATCATCAGTGGCTCTGCCTTGATCCGTGGAAGCTTGGCATACTGTAAACATCGTCATTTGAAATCAGGCCGCCAGCCCCTTTGTGGGACTGGCGGTTTTCTTTTGTTCATGATATAATCTCGGAAGTGGGTTGCTAGCTCAGTTGGCTAGAGCGCCTCGTTTACACCGAGGAGGTCGGGGGTTCGAGCCCCTCGCGACCCACCAAACGGTTTATGAAATAGATTTCAACTATTCGCTAACCTGTAAATGCCTGTTAAATCCCTTGCAAAAATAGAGGGCTATTTTTATGCCATTTTTGCGACAAAAAACGTATCAAAAACCGTAATTTACCTCTATAATTTTGTCGGTTAAACCCCAATAATTTGACCTAGTCGGAAATACTTGTCGATTTTGATGATTGATATTCCTTCAACCTTTGCCTAAACTCTTCAATGTCTATTTCGTCAGCTAACTCTTGCTCAAAGATCAAGTCGTTCAAGTCCCCGATCGGCTTAATCATATCAATCTGACCACCGACAGTGAAAAATTTAATTGGTATACTCCGCTTCATACCAAGCAAAAGTTCATGGTAACATCCATTCGATATCTCGCCAAATTGCCAGATTTCATTGCTTAATTCTATTAGTCTCGTATTTGCCTTACGCACAAGGTCGCGGTCGACCATATCATCCAAGAAATAGCCCCAGTTCATGAATGGATTAAGGGGCACGGGACCCTTTTTTAACACATATGCCGAAATTATTTGTTTTGCATAATAATTGTGCTTTGAATGAGAGGGATACACTACTTTATGCATTCTTCTATTGTACCATTAAATGTATGTGCCGATTTCTGCGGACGTCTTCCTTGCAGTCTGTTAAAACCTGGTTAATTAAGTTCCACCATTTGGTCGGAGCTCTTTCTGGCAAAAAATAAAAAATATGGTAGAATAACAGATATATAAATTAAATGAAAGGGCAGCGATGTCAGATATACAAGATATAGAAAAAATGCGTCATTC
>CAMNBP010000059.1 GCA_946532885.1 uncultured Candidatus Saccharibacteria bacterium | reverse complement strand
CACGACCTCGATCATCGTAATTTGATTGGCGACAAAATTCTCGCTTTGAGTGGTGAAAAATATTTCTTCGGCAAAACCTCCGACTATGTTAAAACCATTCACGAGGAGGCGCATCATGATTAATTCTATCGTCGAAATGTTCAGTTATTCATTTATCATTCGCGCTTTCATCGTTGGCATCATCGTGTCAATTTGCGCCGCCCTTCTTGGTGTCGTTATGGTATTGCGCCGCAACTCAATGATTGGAGACGGCCTTTCACACGTCGCCTTCGGTGCCTTTGCCATCGCTACCGTACTCGGACTCACCCCACTCTATTTCGCAATCCCAGTATCTATTATTGTTTCGTTCTATATTCTTCGTCTTAGTCAAAATAACAAACTCCACGGCGATTCCGCCATCGCCCTAGTTTCCGCATCCGCTCTCGCCATTGGCGTTATGGCGATTTCTGTCGTCAAAGGCATCAATGTTGACATTAACGCCTATCTATTCGGCAGCATCCTCGCCATTAGTACTAGCGATATCATTATCAGCCTCATTCTTGGCCTCATCGTCATTCTATTCTTCGTTTTCTTCTACCATCGTATTTTCGCCATTACAGTCGACGAATCATTCGCTAAATCTATTGGCCTCAAAGTCGATTTCTATCGTGGAATCTTAGCCGTAATCTGCTCAATCGTAGTCGTGATCGGCATGAAATTACTCGGCTCCCTACTTATCTCGAGCCTCATCATTTTTCCTTGCCTCACCAGCATGCAGCTCTTCAAAAACTTCCGCCAAGTTGTTATTTCCTCAGCGGTCGTTTCTGTGCTATGTTTTGTCGTCGGCTTAATTGAATCCTACTTATTTAGCACGCCAACCGGCGCCAGTATTGTTGTCACCAACTTGGCTGCATACCTAATCTGCCATCTAGTTGACAAGCTAAATTAATAATCAGCTTCGGTTTCGCCGTACGCGAGATTCACTGGAAAACCAATCGCTTCCACGATTCGATCTACCATTGTGCGTGGATAAATCTTTACTTCTTTTTCGCCGGCAACTAGTACGTAGGGATGTCTACCTTCAATTTCTTTACTTAATTCGCTTTCTTTTTCCTGAATCTCTTCAAACAAACTCTTAATCTTCTCGACATCTTCGTCGCTCAATTCTCGTTCGTCTGCATACGCATTTTCGGCTATCAATTCATCATTAACGTCATAACGGTTGATTAAAAACCAAGCTTTCTTCTCCGTTAAATCGACTAGGTACTTATTTACTTCATACTCGTCGCCATTATTTTCGAAACGCATTACGGTCTTTTTTCCATACATGATAAATTTATCTTCACCATTAGACGCGATTTCGATGCCGTACATTGGCCCGCCAGTGCGGCGTTCGGTATCTTCAGTTTCATGCGACATCGCCATTCCAACCGCAATTACGATCACTGCCACAATCAAAATAATTAATAAGCGAATTCCCCATAGCGCCTTACCATCTTTTTTCCGCACTTCAGCTTTTTTGCCGGCCACAGCTTTCTTTGCTGCAACTGTTTTCTTCGTTGCGGATTTCTTTTTTTCTGTCATTTACCTCTCCAAATACTATTATCATCATTATAATGCTTATCTCGAAATCTCGCACGACAACAAAAAAATCACCCCAATGGGCAATTCTTTAAATGGAGCCGCTGGCAGGGGTCGAACCTGTGACCTGCTCGTTACGAATGAGCTGCTCTACCAACTGAGCTACAGCGGCACCTTGCGAGTATTATAGCACATTTCTCCCCAATAAAAAGCCGAGGATAAAAACTATCCCCGGCCAACGTCAATCCAACCTTCATGCAAAACATCATGAGACAAAATCAGTTCCCGCCTCATTATTTACGATTTTATAGATGAAGAAACTATCCCCATTACGACCAAAGCCGTTCATCAACACATATGCTTCCCCATCTATAAAATCTATACTTTCAAGTTCATGTCTCGGCGACGAAATCAAAAACGCCTTCACATTGCCCTGCTCGTCAAACCGGTAGATTACATTTTCATTTTCCCTCAAACCGATTTTCAACAGTGCGCCAAATTCTTTCCATCTCGCCCAATCCGCCAGATAGATATAGTCGTTATAATAACCAATATCTTGCACTGCCAGACCAGATGAAAAATAGAAAGCATCGTCGCAGCGCGAAAAATTTCCAGACGCAAAGCGAATCCATCCGCCAGAGCGAATCACGAAGTTACCTCCGCCCATGTAAGCAATGCCGCTCGCTGAGCCGGACGCCAATTCAATATTGTCGCCCTGTTCAAAATTGCGCGCATCAATCTGAGCCACCGCGTCATGATTATCAAGTTCGCCATCTACGCTTACAACCAGCAAACGATTCTCTACCGGGTCATAAGTCATACCATTCGCATGACCAAGTTCATATAGCCCCATCGCCGCATCAAATCGTTCACTCACATCATCAAGCTTCATACGATCAATTACCATGATACGATTATTGGTTTCGCCCCCTTCTTCCGCAGTACCAGGCGGCCGCCCAGCTACCACAAAATAATCTGGCGTGATTGCAAAACTCTGCACAGAACCAACCCCGTCAGGCTTGCTACCTTCATAGACTAATTCCAGGGATAACGGCGTCATTTCATCCGCAACAATAACCGATGAATCTGGCGTCGTAGTCCTTGCAAGAACAAGAACAGCAATCATGCCCGCGATCAGCAAAACAGTTAACCATTTTTTCTTCACTATTACCACCTCCAGTGATATGCATGAAAAGTTTTTAAGGTGCGTGCCCTTATCTTAACGAAAAAGGCCACCTCTGTCAAAACACTCTTGCGCCACCGAGTTTCTCATGCTATACTTTAGCTACTAGGGCTCGTGGTATAGTGGTCTAGTACGCCTCCCTGTCACGGAGGAGATCGCCAGTTCGACTCTGGTCGGGCCCGCCAGTTTGT
>CAMNBP010000058.1 GCA_946532885.1 uncultured Candidatus Saccharibacteria bacterium | reverse complement strand
GGTGTCAACAACAGCACTCGCTTCTTAATGATCTCCTCGCTCTATGCGAAGCCAGACACTTCATTCAGTGTCCAACTTCTTAACTGCGTAAGCGACGACGAATGTAGTGTTGTTAAATTCGTCGGTGTCCAATCTAGAGTAGATGCAACCGGTCGCGCTAACGATTTGTTCCGTCGCGTCGAAGCTCGCGTTGAGCTTCAGGATGTGAGCTATCCGTTCGTCAAATACGGCCTCAATGTGTATGGCTCGGGAAGCGGTGAAGGCGAAATCTTCAAGAACTACTGGGCAACTAGCAACTGCTGGTATAAAGATAAGGGCGAAAACAAGTCCTGTGCCGATTACCAACGTGCTGGCGACAACGGCAACTTCTAAAATGCAAACTCAAAGCCGGGCGCAATGCCTGGCTTTTTGTTGATAATTAAAAAAAGACCCATCAGGGTCTTACTTTTCGAATGGTGCCCGCGACTGGACTCGAACCAGCACATACTAGGTACACTAGCACCTGAAGCTAGCGCGTCTACCAATTCCGCCACGCGGGCATGCCTATATTTTAGCACACCTTAAAATGACGCGAGGCGCCTCCCCAGCTCCGAAGAACTGGTTTGGCGCCCCAGTGGCTAGTTTTGTGGTGCAATATACTCAACGCCATGCAGCAAGCCGCTCTCGACCACAATGGCCGTTCCGTCAACCGTAAAGCTGCCCGTGTGGGCCACCTTGTCGAGGTCGACATATTTGGCTTTGCCGTTTTCGCTCAGCAAGGTCAGAGTATTCTCGGTCGAATTAATGTAAACGACCTTGTACTCGACCACCTGAGGCGGCATGAAGTGAGCTATCAGCAATCCGCCGGCCAGGATAATTACGATCACGAATGCCGCAATCTGGCGACCGGCATTCCCGGCCTTCTTACCCATGGCGAACAGTATAACTGCCAATATAATCACCACAACAAAACAAATAAAAAGAACGATTGACATGTTATTGACACCTCCATTTCTAAGATTTAACCCCTGGGATGGGGTTACTAATACAGTGCAGTGAACATGTACCTTTCTATTATAGCACAAAATGCCAAAAAATGCAAGTTTATATCTTGTGATATACTTAAACCAATATGGCTATATTCTATACCGATGGCAGTGCAAATCCGAATCCGGGCCCAGGCGGTTTCGCTGTTATTTGTGATGGCCAACCAGTCGCTCTCGGCAGAGAAGCCGACTCAACTAATATCCGCATGGAGGCCAAGGCTTTGATTGCTGCTTACGGAGTAGCGCAAGCCGGTGACGAAATCCTTACCGATAGTGAATTCTGGGTAAATGTAGTAACTAAATGGGCCCCAGGCTGGAAGGCGAATGGCTGGACCAAGAAAAACGGCGCCATTAAGAATCTCGAACTCGTTCAAGAGCTCTACGCCGCATATCTTGCTAAGCCAGATGTCAAACTCACCTGGACGCGCGGCCATGTTGGCACAGAAGGCAATGAATTGGCTGATGAGTGGGCGAATAAAGCACGCAAAGGAGCAACTCTATGAAACGTTCAATCGTCAAAATGAAGCTAAATAGCCGTTCGGACTTTATTGCTACGCTCGGCGAGATTAATCTGGAGTTTGAAGAACCGTATTGGCAACACGACCGTATTTTTGTGCCAAAGAATTTCAATCGCGATAAATCTCAACCACGTCTTTCCTTGCGCACAATCGTTAAAAATCCCGAAAAAGATGCCACTTACGCATTAGTTTTGCGCCGTCATTTTGAGGAAGGTAAACTCGACATCGTTAACGCAACGCCCGTCAAAGATTACACTGAGGCCGCCCACATTTTATTCCAGCTTGGCTACGTCTTAAAATACGAAGTCAGTCGCCGCCGCCAAGAGCTCAATATGGGCAACACTATCAAGATTCTCATCGACAAAATCGATAATCTACCAGGTTATTATGCCAAGATTGAATCTGATCTTAGCGATGAAGATGATACCATGGTCGCCTATAACGATCTCGTCGAAACCTTTAAGGTTCTCAAAGTGAAGGGCAGTCCAATCCCGATGACTTATGGCGAACTAGTTGAGTCGTCCACTCACGATACGGTTGCTGGTTAATTCGTAAATGCATCAAAAAATCTCCCCAATGGGGAGATTTTTCTAGAAACTATTTTTCGGCTTTCTTCGCTGCGGTCTTTTTTGTGGCTGGCTTCTTTGTTGCGGTTGCCTTTGCGGTCGTAGCTTTCTTTGCTGCTGGTTTCTTAGCGGTTTCAGCTTTTTTAGCTGGAGCAGCTTTCTTTTCAGCGGCTTTTTTCTCAGTCTTTACGTTAGCGGCTTTAGCAATCTTTACAAGATTGGCTTTGCGGCGGCTAGCGGTATTTTTCTTAATCAAGCCCTTTTTAGCAGCTTTGTCGTATTCGCTTTGAACGATTGCCATCTTCTCGGCAGTTGGGTTCTTGCGGAAATCTTTAAGAGCGTTGCGAATCGTTTTCTTGATTGCCTCGTTCTTGCTTTTGCGTTTGATAGACTGGCGTGCAGCCTTCTTCGCAGATTTAATAATCGGCATTCTTTTACTCTGTTTCCTTAAAAATTATTATTTCGATTAATTACAGATTATACAGTAAAATTTGCTCGGTGTAAAGAGTAGAGATGTTTTAACTCTTGCAATCTCAAAAGACTTATGCTAATCTAGGCTTATATAAGGTCAAAAATAAAAAAGAAAAACAAACAATATGGCAGATACTAAAAAACCAAAGGCCAGTTCAGAGGTTATTTCGCAGGTCGCCGAAAGGATTGATAACTGCGACAATGTTTTGGTGGCTCTATCGAAAGATCCGAGCGTCGATGAGCTATCCGCTGCACTTGGTCTGACATTTATCCTCGACAAGCTCGGCAAGCACGCAACCGCAATTTTCTCTGGTGCCGTGCCAAATGCTATCGAATTCTTGGAGCCAGAAAAGACTTTTGAGACTAACAC
>CAMNBP010000057.1 GCA_946532885.1 uncultured Candidatus Saccharibacteria bacterium | reverse complement strand
AGCCTGTTTCTCATCAATTTCATTTTCCTTTTCATCAAAAAGCGCGGCGTCGTCTCCAAGGTCATTTGCACGATTCTCGCTTTTGTCGCCATTATCGGCAGTGTCGGTGGCGTTTATCTGATTTACCAGGCCACCAGCTTCATCGAAACCGCCATCACTGGCAATTATGAAACTCAGACCTACAAGGTCCTCTCGCTCAACTCCAGCACCTACGATTCACTCGACAAGCTCAAAGGGCAGAGCATCGGCTTCCTTAACACTAATCCAAACCTTACCGAAACCAAAGACAAGCTCAAAGAATCACTCGAATACACCGCCGCCGATTATGCCGAGCTTGGCGACCTCGTTCTCGACCTTTACGATGCCAAGATTCCAGCCGTCGTCCTCAGCGATAGCTACATCGATTACCTAGCAGAGGAGAGCGAGACCACCTTTGCCGACGACACTCGCGTCATCTTCGAGTTCGAAATCCGCACCGAAACCCCAGATCTCCGCCGCGCCGTCGATGTCACCACCGAGCCATTCATTGTTTATATTTCCGGCTCTGATGCCCCAAGCGGCAAAATCACCGACCGCGCCCGTAGCGACGTTAATATCATTGCTGTCATCAATCCACGCGACGCCAAAATCCTCCTCGTCAACATCCCGCGCGACACCTATGTCCAACTTCACGGCACCACCGGCATTAAAGACAAGCTCACCCACGCCGGTATGTACGGCATCGAGATGAGCAAAACCACCATCGAAGATTTCCTCGATATCGAAATTAACTACACCGTCAAGGTCGGCTTCCATACCGTCGTCAAAGTCGTCGACGCCATGGGTGGCATCGATATCGATTCCGAGTGGGACTTCACTCGCGAAGGCTGCCATTATAAAGCCGGCACCACCCATGTCGATGGCCGCTGCGCTTTGCGCTTCGCCCGCGAACGCAAATTCTACGGCACCGGCGACAAAAAGCGCGGCGAAAACCAGCAACACATCCTTACCCGCATCATCGAAAAGATGTCCAAACCCGAAAACGCCCGCAACTACACCAAGGTCCTCGAGGCCGCCAAGGGCAGCTTTGAAACTTCCTTTACTTACGACGAAATCACCGACTTTGCCCGCTACCAACTCGCTAATCTTCAACACTGGGACGTCACCAGCATCCAAATCGACGGCGAATCCGACATGCAGCCAACTTATTCGCTCGGCGCCCAAAAACTCTATGTCATGTACGCCGATGAAGCCTCACTCAAGGCCGCCCAAGATCAAATCGCCGAATATCTCAAGTAGTATTCGCTATAAGCACAAGCAATTGAAAAATCGACCAAAAAACACTATAATATAACAAAACTTAAGTCCTTTTTCTTGGGCACAAAAAACGTAGGAATCATCAACGCACATGGAAGAAATCGATCTAAAAGATTTTCTGATTTATCTCAAAAAATACATTATTATTATGGTTTTGGTTGCGGTTGGCGCCGTAGCTGCCATGTATTTCTATGACACGCAAATCAAGACCCCAATGTACAATAGCTACACCACAGTCATTTTGGCGCAGCAGGCCAGCGAAAACTCCTCGCTCACTCAGAGTGATATCACCGTTAACCAAAAGCTCGTCAGCACTTATAGCGAAATCGTCAAATCAAAGCTCGTCCTCCAAAAAACCATCGACGAACTTCATCTCGACACCGACTACGACACGCTCAACAGCCACGTCTCCGTTAAGCCAGTCGAGAACACCGAGATTATCCGCATTTCCGTCACCGATGCCGATGCCGCTATGGCGCCAGAAATCGCCAACACGATTGCCAAAAACTTCATCGAGCAAGTTTCTTCCATCTATGACCTCAACAACGTCAGCGTTATCGATCAAGCCCAAAAAGACGACACGCCAAGCAATAACACCCTAACTCGCGACCTCGCTATCGCCGCCATTATCTCTATCTTTGGTGTACTAGCTATCGTCTTTATCATTTTCTACTTCGACGATACCGTTAAATATAGCGACGACCTCGAAAAACGCATTGGTATGCCGATTGCCGGCAAAATCATCCAGAGTGACGTCAAGACCAAAAATCCAACCGAATTACTCGTGGCCAAATATCCAAAATCCATGGTCAGCGAAAGTATCAAAGCTTTGCGCACCAATCTCCAGTTCACCAACGTCGACAAGAATATCGGCACCATCCTAATCACCAGCTCGCAGGCCAGCGAGGGCAAATCATTTGTTTCATCCAACCTCGCGATTTCCTTTGCGCAAGCCGGCAAACGCGTACTCTTGATTGACTGCGATCTTCGCAAGGGCCGCATCCACAAAATGTTCGGCTTACCAAACGTGCTCGGCCTTTCCAACTTATTGACCGACGCACTCACCAATATTGCCAAATACGTCCAGAAAACCGATTTCAAGAATCTCAGCATCATCACGCGCGGTACTATTCCGCCAAACCCAAGCGAACTGCTTGGCTCCAAAAAGAACAAGAGCCTAATTGAAGGCCTCGCTAAACGCTATGATGTTATTATCTTCGATGGCGCACCATGCAATGGCGTCACCGATTCCGTCATCATGTCCACCCTAGTCGATGCGGTCTTAGTCGTTACCAAAGATTCCGCCACACCAAAGAATGTTCTTCAGGCCACCAAGGAAGCCCTCGAAAAAGTCGATGCACCAATCGCTGGCGTTGTCCTGAACTCCATCGACAAAAAAGTCGCCAAATATTACAGCTACTACGGCAAATACGAACTTAAAGAAAAATAGAGCAAACCAACCGTGATTGATACTCATTCACATCTTCTCCCGAACATCGATGACGGTGTTCGTAGTTTCGGCGAAAGCGTCGAGATTATTAGTGGCATGCACGAAGTTGGCGTCACCGAGCTCATTATCACGCCACATTACGTTCCAGAATCAAAATGGACCAGCACGCGCCACAATAACCTCCTCCTCATCGAATCATTGCAACGCCATCTAGATAAGGCCGG
>CAMNBP010000056.1 GCA_946532885.1 uncultured Candidatus Saccharibacteria bacterium | reverse complement strand
GCTTGATTTTTAATGCAAAATATGATATAATGAAAGGATAAACTATTTCTTATGCAAACTATCTTAACCGGTGTTAGGGCGAACGAAGAACCAACCATTGGTAATTTCTTAGGCGCCTACACCCCGATGATCAACCTCGCTCATGAGCACGCCGCCGACAGCCAGATCAACTTCTTTGTGCCAGACCTTCATTCGTTCACCACGCCAATCGACCACGACAAACTCTATGGCCAAATTATCAAGGGCATCAAATATTACATCGCCGCTGGTCTCGATATTAACAATCCAAACGTCCACATTTACCGCCAGTCGCATGTGCCGGCCCACAGTGAGCTCTGCTGGATTCTCGACTGCTTCACGCCATACGGCGAAGCATCTCGCATGACCCAGTTCAAAGAAAAATCCACCGACGCCGACAATACTTTTGTCTCGGTCGGTCTCTTCAACTATCCAATCTTGATGGCCGCCGACATCCTACTTTATGATGCCAAATATGTCCCACTTGGCGAAGATCAGTTCCAGCACCTCGAACTCGCCCGCAACATTGCCATCCGCGTCAACAACAAATTCAACACTGAAATCTTCACCGTTCCAGCCCCAGAAAAAGAGCAGGTTGCTTTTATGCATCTTGAGAACGGCCTCCGCATTCGCAGCCTTGTTGACCCAAGCAAAAAGATGAGCAAGTCTGCCAAGAACGAAAAAAGCAAAATTAGCCTCAACGACGACCCGAAAGAAGCCGCCAAAAAGATTATGTCCGCCACCACCGACAGCGAGGGCGTCATCCGCTTTGATATGATTAATCAGCCAGGCATCAGCAATCTCCTTACCATCGAGGCACTACTCAATAATCGCCCAATCCAGGATGTGATTGCCGACTGGGCAGGGCAGACCAGCTACGGCGACCTCAAACGCAAAGTTGCCGAATCGGTCGAACATTTCCTTGCCAACTTCCAGAGCCGCGTGGCGGCCATTAGCGACGCCGATGTCGAGGCTGTCCTCGCAAAGGGCGAAGCTTACGCCAACGAAGTCGCCAACCAAAAGCTTCACGCCGTTCAAAAACTTGTCGGACTCCGCAAATAATAATCTCATGACTAAAATCCAAAAACGTGAACACCTGAAAGCTCTCGTCGCCTATTATGGCGCAGATATTTTGAGTTCCGCGGACTATTATCAGAGCGACAAGTACATCCAGCATGGCGACACTAGCACGCTCGAACACATGATTAGTGCCGCCTGTTTGTGCTTACAAATCTCGCGCAAATTGCGCCTCAAAAGCGACGAAATGTCATTGGTGCGCGGCGCTTTATTACATGATTTCTTCCTTTACGATTGGCACACACCAAAGTCCACTCGGCCACCGCATCATGCCACCTACCACGCCAGCTATGCGCTCAAGAATGCCGCCGACCACTATGCGATTAACCCAACTGAGGCCGAAATCATCCAAAAGCACATGTTCCCAGTCAATATCACGCCACCAAAACACCGCGAAACCTATATCCTAACCATCGCCGACAAACTCTGCAGTTTCAAAGAGTCCGTCTCCAAGCCGTTCTATTACGACATTGTCCAGGAGCTGAAGCATGATAAATAATCTCCTGGTTGACGGCAATTTTTGGCAAATTATTCTCTGGTTTATCATTTATTGTGTCATCGGTTGGGTTTGGGAATCGCTATACCGCAGTATTCGCCTGCGCCGCATCATCAATAGTGGCTTTTTAGTCGGGCCATACATTCCAATTTACGGTTTTGGCGCCATGCTATTTGTCATTTTGTTGCATTTTACGACAAATCCAATCGAACTATTTTTCATTGGCGGCATCTCGGCGATGATTCTGGAATATTTTACTTCCTGGTTGCTCGAAGTTATTTTCCATGCCCGCTGGTGGGACTATACCGGCCGCTTCGGCAATATTAACGGCCGCGTCACGCTCTCCAGCTTCCTCGCTTTTGGCTTTTTTGCCATGGTTATGCCATACGTCCATCAGCAGGTCAGCGGCGTCGTCGCCAGCATCCCAGATCCATGGCTCGAAATAATCGTAATTGTCATGGCATTCTTCATGATTAGCGATACCATTACGACTTGCAGCGGCCTCGCGCGCTTTAATAAAGTGCTGCGTCGTTACCAAAAAGAAATCGACCGCCATACGGCGCGCTTTTTGGATTTCGTTCGCAAGGGACGCCAAAGTTTCGAAATGCGCTTTACGAAAGGCGATCACCGCGCCCGCAGCGTATTAACCTACATTCAGCGTCGTACAATTATGACCTTCCCAAGCTTCAATTCGACTTTATATCCAGAAGCATTCAAGCGCATCGAAGATTTGTTTGCAACCGTCAACCAAAAATTCAAAGACACTCAATACAAGCCCAAAAAATCAAAAACCAAGAAAAAGCCGGCGTCCTCCTAAAGGGGCGCCGGTTTTCCTACGACTCAACGTATGTCTGCTCGTAAAATCCGCGCACGGGCGGTAAGTCGATGTCCTTGTACTTCGCGATCGAATCATAGCTGAGGCGCAGCATAAAAGTCAGGAATTCTAAAATCGACGATAACTCGCCGAAATTGTCACGTCCTGTCTCAAGCGCCGGAATCAAATACTTGTCGGTCTCGATAATCAAGCGGCTCATTTCTTCATCACTGATCGAATCGCCACCCACGACCTGTCCGTAGCAAATCTCGGACCAACGATACAATGCTTTGGCGAGTAGAGCCTCACGACACTGAGACAGCTCGGCATAATATCGTTCAATGGTCTTTTCGGGTTTTTCATCCATCAACGGCACTATGCGAAGACGTCGCAGCGAGCGTTGAACCTTCTGATTGAAGATCGACGTGTCGACACCCTGCAGATCGCCAAGCAGAATCGTAGCTATCGCGTTATCGTCGGTAATGCCAAAAGCCACCACAAAGGCCGCCATCAGCATCGCGCGCAGAGCTCGCGAATCGCCATTCTCGTACTTACCGGTCGATTCATAAGCCACCATCAGTGCCATATCGGCCTGCTCATACAGAAAGTTACCATCATTATCACGCGCTTCTAGACGCCCTTCCAGGCGAGCATGCGTACGCGCGATATCATGCTTCTTGCGTTGTACTTCTTCAACTTCAAACAACATGGCCAGCGGCTCATTGATTGA
>CAMNBP010000055.1 GCA_946532885.1 uncultured Candidatus Saccharibacteria bacterium | reverse complement strand
ATCAAGATTACGAAGATGGCATGAAGCTCTATGAAGAGATGATTAAATATGTCTGCAAAGAAACTTGGGGTACTTTGCAATTCGAGCGCGACGGCATGAAAGTTGACCTTGACTGCGAATGGCCACGCATTAGTTATGCAGATATTTTGAAAGAAAAATTCGATGTCGACGTCTTTAATCCTGATCTTGAAAAAGTTAAAAACATCCTTCGTGAACACAAAGTCAAATTTGACGAAGCCGCTGGCGCAGGCCGTTTGCTAGATTATCTATGGAAAATTATCCGTAAAGATTCTGCTGGCCCATTCTGGCTGATTCATGAGCCGGTAGAATTATCCCCACTCGCCAAGAAGCACGAGGCTGACCCACGCGTTACTGAGCGCTTCCATCCTGTTATTCTCGGCTCCGAACTTGGAAACGGCTATTCTGAGCTAAATGATCCACTTGATCAGCTTGCTCGTTTCGAAGAACAGCAGGCAATGCGCGACGCCGGCGATAGTGAAGCGCAAATGCTCGACAAAGATTTCGTAGAGATGCTTGAATACGGCATGCCGCCAACATGTGGTTGGGGTAATTCCGAACGTAACTTCTGGTTCTTTGAGGGTGTATCTGCGCGCGAAGGTGTACCATTCCCGCCAATGCGTCGTGAAACTGAAGAGAATCAATAATTAAAAACTCCGCCCCAAAAGCGGAGTTTTTAAAATCTTTATACTTATGCTTTTATGGCTTTTAATGTGGTCTTAAACTAGCGATATGGAATACCAAGAAGCAGATTTATCTCACGCATTTTTAGCAAAATTAGCAGAGTATCCTTGTCCGCCAAAACAACTCTGACAGATTGGTAAATTGCCCAACGATGGCCACAAGGTCGTTAGTATTGTTGGCGCTCGGCGCTGTACGCCGTATGGTGAAAATGTTGCATATAAACTCTCATTCGAGCTGGCCAAACGTGGTGTCGTAATTGTCAGCGGTCTGGCTTACGGCATTGATGCTTGCGCGCACCGGGGCTGTCTGGATGCTGGTGGCACTACGGTGGCGGTTCTAGGCACACCAATTGACAAAATATACCCAAAATCAAACCTTGGTCTTGCTCAACGTATTATCGAGCGCGGTGCAATTATTTCGGAATATCAACCTGGAACTGAGACTCAAAACTGGCATTTTCTGGAGCGTAATCGTATCGTTGCTGGCTTAGCAGATGCTTTAGTGGTCGTAGAGGCAAGTCGGCGTTCTGGAACGCATCAAACCGCCAGTGATGCTAATGAGCGGGGTATTGATGTTTATGCCGTACCAGGTGATATTTTTCGTCCTATGTCGGTCGGCTGCAATAATCTAATCTATGACTTTGCGCGCCCGCTCGTAAGTATTGAGGACTTCATCATAGATTTATTAGGTGCATCGGCGAATAGGGAAGAGAGGAGGAAATTAGCCATTCAGGATATGGCGGAATCCGCAAAGCAAATTGTAGAAGCACTCGAGCAGGGTATATGTTCCGGAGAAGAAATTATGCAAAGATATCAGATTCCGATCGACGAACTAAATCGTCAGGCGATTTTATTGGAATTGCGTGGGATAATTCGACCGTATGGCGTCTCGTCCTGGATTCTAAAATAGAGTTTTTATTCTGTTTATGCTAATATTAGAACAGAATAAAGTCTAAAAAAGGGCATCATAACAATATGGCAAACAAAGTGATGGTCGTTGGAACTGGTAACGTTGGCATGAGCTATGCCTACGCACTTGTTCATCAGCGAACCGCAGTAAACGAATTAGTCTTAGTTGACATTAATACCGCTGACGCGGAGGGTGAAGCAATGGATCTTCGCGACGCGTTGACCGTTTCCCCAAGCTATTTAAAGATTTCTGACGGCAGTTATGCAGATGCAGGCGACTGCGATATTATTGTGATTACTGCTGGCGTTCCACAGAAGCCAGGCGAATCCCGCATGGACCTTCTCAAGAAAAACGCCGCCATCTTCAAGGATATGATTGGTCAAATTATGGCCAGCGGCTTCAATGGCATCTTCCTAGTTGCCAGTAATCCAATGGATGTGATGACTTACTTGGTTTGGCGCTACTCTGGCTTACCAAAAGAGCACGTAATCGGTTCTGGTACGGTGCTAGATTCCTCCCGTTTGCGCTATCGCGTCAGCCAAAAGCTACACGTTAACCCAATCAATGTTCATGCCTATCAGGTGGGCGAGCATGGCGACAGTGAGTTTGCCCTCTGGAGCTGTGCCAATGTAGGCGGCCAGGCCGTAACGGATTTGATTGGCGCACAGGAGCTATCCGACATTGAAGATTATGCCCGTAAAGAAGCTTATACAATCATCGAAAAGAAGGGTGCCACTTATTATGGTATTGGCAGCTGTCTCGCTACGATCACCAACTGTATCCTCAATGACGAACGTCGCATTTTGCCAGTCAGTAATTATGATGAATTTAGCGGTACTTATAATGGCTTCCCAGCAGTCGTTGGGTCCGATGGTATTATCCGTCGCATCGGCCTCAATATTTCAGATGCCGAAAAAGAAAAATTCGAAAACAGCGTCAAAGTTCTCAAAGAGGCAATTGCCGAAGCGGAATCTGGCGAATAATTACAAAATACCCCTTCGGGGGTATTTTTTTGTAGAATAAATGTATGGAAGAACGAAAATCTAAAATACGTGGCATGTTGCTTGGTGGCGCAGTTGGCGACGCGCTCGGCTACCCGATTGAATTTGAGCCTATTATGGAGCCTAAGGCCATTACATCGTATCGTGACGGCAAAGGTCTTATATCCGACGATACCCAAATGACATTATTTACCGCAAATGGTCTGCTATGGACCTATACGCGCGGCGCTTTGCGTGGCATCAGTTTATTGCCGCCAGATGCACTTTATCTAGCTTATCGCGACTGGCTCAGCACGCAGGAACGAGTCGAGATTGATGAGGCGCATCAAATATGCTGGATTCATGACCTGCCAGAGTTAAACCAGCTTCGGGCGCCAGGAAACACTTGCCTTAGTGCCTTACGTTCGGGTAAGAAAGGAACTATAGAAGATCCTATCAATGACAGCAAAGGCTGTGGCAGCGTCATGCGTGTAGCCCCAATTGCAACGATCAAGCGGGGCGATATTCACGAAATTGCAATGGATGGCGCCAAGGCTGGCGCGATTACGCATGGTCATCCACTCGGCGTTATGCCGTGCTATATCCTGGTCGCAATGCTTTGTTATATCTTACGCGAGCACCAATCGATTGCTGACGCTATAAAATCCGCAATGGACTTATTCCGCGAGAAATTTGA
>CAMNBP010000054.1 GCA_946532885.1 uncultured Candidatus Saccharibacteria bacterium | reverse complement strand
CACCAAATTAAACCAACAATTTCTAGGACGCATAGAATGATGTTTATAATCATCGCATACTTAATGCGTGTTTTTTCTTCCTCTTTCATAAATATAAGTATAAGCCGTTAGGGAATCTTTTCGCAAATTAGCACTCGGGTTTTATTAAACGCGCGTTTGATCAATCCAATATTCGACTTGTTTCTTGCCACCGTCTTGGCGCGCTAGTTTACCTTGAATTGCTAAACCTTGTTCAATATTAGCACCAACCGCCAAATTGCCAGCCTCGGCAAAAGTACCAGACTCGCCCGATCCTTCATGCGTGCAGAATGGCACAAAATTTTTGCCCGTAAAGACATGTTTTTCCAAGAAGTTATAGACGATCATTGGCATATCGCCCCACCAAATTGGATAGCCGAAGAAAATCGTATCATATGGCGTCAAATCGACGTCGCCAACATATTCTGGACGCTCGTTCATTTGGCGCTCGGAGGTAGCCTGCGCGACACAATCGTCATAACCGGTCGGATATGGATTTTGCGGCACAATCTTGAAAGTATCCACCTCAACGCCATCAGCTTTCAATTTCTCAACAGTATTATTTGCAAAGATTTCCGTATTACCAACCTCAACTTGACCAACGTTGTAATTTTCGTCGGCCCGTGAAAAGAAAATCACCAAGGCTTTACTCATAAAAATACCTCCTTCAGTTACTCAGCACAGGCGAAAAGTTCTTCCGAATCGTCCTCGTCTTTCGACTGTTCAAGATTTTGAATTACTTGTTCTTCGTCTTGCTGTTCTTCCATATTTCTATTGTAGCATCACGCTGATTTTAAGATAAGTAGTATATAATAAAACCATGTCAGAAAATGTTATTCTTAGTACCCACGGGCTCCACAAGTCCTACGGTAAAGGCGACGGCCGCTTCGAAGCCTTGCGCGGCGTCAATCTCGAGATAAAGCAGGGCGAGTCGGTAGCCATTATCGGCAAATCCGGCTCCGGCAAATCAACTTTAATGCATCTATTGGCTTTACTTGATAAACCAACCAAGGGCAGCATCGAGCTTGACGGCGAAAATACCAGCAAATTGCGCCAAAAACAACTCAATCAATTGCGCAACAAAAAGTTCGGTTTCGTCTTTCAGTCATTCTTCATGAACGCCAACGACACCGTGCTAAACAACGTGATTTTGCCACTCAAAATCGCCGGCGTCCGCCCAGGCGAGCGTCGTCGCAAAGCCATGCACGCGCTCAAAATCGTCGGCCTCGACGACAAAGCCAAAAACAAAGCCAACGATCTTTCCGGCGGCCAAAAGCAACGCGTCTGTATCGCCCGCGCCATTGTTAACGATCCAGAAATTATCTTCGCCGACGAACCAACCGGCAACCTCGATTCCGTCACTGGCGACAGGGTCGAAAAGATTCTCTTTGACCTCAATCACAAGAAGGGCATCACACTCATTATTGTTACGCACGATCCTGACCTCGCCAATAAATGTGATCGCCAAATTCGCATTGCTGATGGTCGCGTCGTAAATGGCAAAGCAGTAGAAGACGAAGAC
This sequence comes from uncultured Candidatus Saccharibacteria bacterium, assembly GCA_946532885.1. Taxonomy (GTDB): domain Bacteria; phylum Patescibacteriota; class Saccharimonadia; order Saccharimonadales; family Saccharimonadaceae; genus UBA2834. Next base: position 1,827 of record CAMNBP010000054.1, on the reverse strand, counting down.
ATCGTTTACGCCAAGAAACCACCGACATATTACACACACGATTCCGGCGACACCGATGCCGACGGCATGCTCGACGTACTAGAGGAGGACGCATAATGAAACTTTTCGATATTATCAAAGACGCAAACCAAAACTTACTTCGTAACAAATTGCGCAGTTTCTTGACGATTCTTGCCATCTTTATCGGCTCATTCTCTATCATTTCTACTTCCGCCATTCAGGCCGGCGTCAATAATTTCATCGACAGCCAAGTCGACAGCTACGGCGGCGACGGCTATCTCGCCATCGTTTCCAAGGATTCTTTCGACGCACTCGAAGGCCTCCAGGGCAGCATGGGTAGCAGTAGTGGTCCGGTCGAATACGACCCAGACAAAATCCAAACTGGCATGTCTCCAATCACTGAAGAGCAGCTCGATAAACTCAAGAAAATCGACGGCATCGATGCCGACAGTATCGTCGAAGAGAAGAATATCAGCATTACCTATGTCACCAGCGATAAAACCGACAAGAAATACCTGATTGGCGCCGAAGCTTTGCCACCAGGAAACGTTAAGGTCGACCTCGAGGCCGGCGAACAGCTCGATCTTCGCGCTGACGAATACCAGATTTTGCTTGAGTCCAAATACGTTGACGCGCTCGGCTTCACTAATGACGAAATCGTAAACAATAAAATTAAACTCGTCGTCCTTGACGAATACACTCACACCGAAAAGACGTTCGAAGCGAAAGTGAAGGGCATAATCGCCCCAGGCGTGGTTTCGATGGGACAGCAATACACCAACAACAAACTTGCCGACGACATTTACGAAGAAAACACCAAATACTATCCAGAAGAGGTCAAGTCACAGGTTTTTGCCGTTGCCGCAAACTACGACTACGAAAAATACAGCGCCCAGGAAATGAAAGACAAGCTCGAAGACATCGGCCTTTCGGCTATGACCATCGAAGATATCATTGGCACCATCAAATCATTCTTTGATGTCATCTTGACTGTCTTCAAAATCTTCGGCCTTATCGCCTTATTAGCTGCCGCTATCGGCATCATCAACACTTTATTCATGTCCGTCCAGGAACGCACTCGCGAAATCGGCCTCGACAAAGCCCTCGGTATGTCTTCAAAACGCGTGTTCTTCAGCTTCAGCCTTGAAGCAATCATGCTCGGCTTCTGGGGTTCCGTCGTCGGCATCGTCATGTCAATGGTAATTGGCAACCTCGCCAACGCCGCCTTCCACGCGCCTGGCGCCTTCCTCGAAACCTTCCCAACCTTCCAGCTCGTCCAATATACAATCCCAGACATTATCGGCGTAACCGTCCTCATCATGACTATCGCCTTTATCTCTGGTACATTCCCAGCTCGCCAAGCCGCCCACAAAAACCCAATCGACGCATTGCGCTACGAATAAAAAATAACTCCGCCGAAGCGGAGTGGAGCAGGACGCAGAGTTTATCTGCGTCTTTTGCGTGCGCGCGTACGCGCGATGCGTTTTCCCTGCCCCATGGCACAAAGACGAGCGCGGTAGAAACAGTAGATCGCCGCATTAATCAGAAACAGATAGCCACAAATTCTTGTAAGGCTCCAAATTTCCGAAGCGGCACCGAGTCCCAGCGCCGAGGCGAGCAGAGCGATAATTAAAGAAACCGCCCCAGTCACACCGAATAAAACAAAACCGTAAGGCAACAAGATGTCCATATTTTACCTCCTGGACAGTCCAGACGCATTTAAAGAGCGTTCAGTAAAACGCTCATCTTTAGCGTTAGACTATAACTCTCTTATTATAGCACAAAAAGCATAAAAAGTAAAGCCCCGCACAGCATGCAGGGCTTTCG
>CAMNBP010000053.1 GCA_946532885.1 uncultured Candidatus Saccharibacteria bacterium | reverse complement strand
TGCCCCTTTATCGGATAGTCGTCCAAGAAGCGCAACGTCACCCTCTTTCGGGTCGTATCGTCGCTCAGGTCGGCAGCTACAACCCACACACCAAGGCAACCGTCTTGGATAAAAAAGAAGTTGAGAAATATCTCTCTAATGGCGCACAGCCAAGCACCCGCGTAATCCGCATCTTAACCAAGGAAGGCGTAAAAATGCCAAAATGGGTTAAAATGCCACTTGAGAAGCACGCGACTGCTAAACACGCCGATAAACTTCGCAAAAATCAACCAAAGGAAGAAGCCGCTCCAGCCGAAGAAGCTGCGGAAGCTCCAGCTGAAGCCTAATCAAGGTTATTATCGAAAACATCCCCAATTGGGGATGTTTTTTTGTACAATATAAGTATGGAAAACTTCAACTTATTCTGGGAAGAATTGATGAGTAATAAGCTCGTCGAATCTGCAATAGTAATAGTAACTAGCATAATCCTTTATTCGATTGTTCACGCTATCGTCGTGCGAGGCGAAAAGAAGGTTAATGGCAAAAAGCTTGGCCGCGGCCGCACTTATATGAGTCTAATCTTAAGCTGCGTACGCTATATCTTTATCATTTTAACAATTCTTACCGTACTTCAAGTCAACGGCGTAGATGTAACTTCAATTATGGCCGGCCTTGGCTTAATCGGCGTCATAATCGGTCTTGCCGTACAGGATGCCCTGAAAGATATTATTCGTGGCTTCAGTATTGTCTCCGACCGTTATTATTCTGTCGGTGACGTAATTAAATACAATAACGAGCAAGAGGGCAAAGTTGTAGAGATTGGCCTCCGTTCTACAAAACTTAAAAGTATTACAAATGGCTGCACGGTAACCGTGGCGAACCGATTAATTGAGCAGGCCGAACAATGTGCTAACGCGACTACGATTATTATTCCAATGCCATACGAGGTTAAAGTTGCAACAGCCGAGTCTGTGATTGCAGAAATTGTTGAAGAAATCAAAAAGGATGAATTGGTTACGGACGCAGAGAATCTAGGCGTTACGGACTTAGCTGAATCCAGTATCAATTATTTGGTTACTATCAAAACAGGCGCGGAAAACCGTCGCAAAGTTCGTCGTGCTGCGCTTCGTGTCACTCTACTAACGCTCGAAAAACACAATATCAGTGTCCCTTATCCGCAAATGGATGTACATGCCAAAAAATAACTCAAAAATTCCAAAATCGTATATACTTAAAAATATAAACTTAACATAAATATGGAGAACCTTATGTCCACTATAGATCAGCAATTCGTAGAGTATATCGTCAAGACTCTCGTCAACAATCCAGACAAGGTGAGTATCGACCGTACCATAGACGAAAAGGGTGTGCTGTTAAGTCTCGAAGTAGATCCAGAAGACGTTGGCCGCATCATTGGCCGTCGTGGCGCCACCGCACAAAGCATCCGCACATTACTCCGTGCGCTCGGCACTAAAAACGATGCTCGCTATAACCTAAAGATTGTCAATAATGATGATTATGAAGGCAAGCCAGCCGAAACCGCTGCTCCGGCTGAAGACGCTGAAGAAGCAGGTGAATCTGAAGATGACCTTCCAAAAGCTCCAGCCAGCGATTTAGCAGAAAAAACGCGCGCAGAGCTTGCAGACTTGGACGATTTGGATATATAATACTGTTAGTGCTTTACAGGTCTAAAAGCATTAAGCTAACTGCGAGTCAGCTTTTAAACAAAAACGTATAAAGTTGAGAGCTTATATGCTAAAAAACCGCTCAGGGTATCGGGCGGTTTTTTGGTGGCAAAGCATGTAGTAAAATAATAGCCCCGAAGGGCTATTATTTAATTATATTTTGCACTGTGTGGTTTGCCGCCAAGGCGATTTGGCGAGGCGCTATCCTTGTTTGTGGCGTCTGCCGGCTTATCTGTGGCAGGTGCTTTTTCGACTGGTGCAGCTTCGGCGGCTGTCTCCGTTACGATGTGCGCGGTTGGCGCTTTTTCGATCTTTGGTTGAGCTGGCGCTGGCGCTGCTGGATCAGCTGGCGCAACTGGAGTAGATGTGGCCTGATTATTATGCGCATGAGTTAGCTTCATTACTACGCCCGTAATTAATGCCAAACCGATTACGAATAGCCAGAGGTAACCATAGCCAGTCGACATATAGAATACGACTAAGAATGAGAATACGATAGCGCTGTTTGTTAGCCAATCGCGATGCCAGATGATGCCGACAATCATCAGTAGAACTTGTTCAACTAAGAAGAATAGTGCTAGACCAATTGAGTCGTAGGCGATGCGGAATATCCAGGCATCGAACAGTACGACGATGCTTAACATGTAATAAGCTGTAATAGCGCGACCGGCATATTTCTTTTCGCGCTCTTTCCAAAAGGCGGCAATAGCTGGCGCCGCGGCAAGAATATGAACGCCAACGACTGATCGAATTAAATCGAGCTCTTGTCCGGCTGGACCGAAGATGGCATGATGGTTCATGATATTGCCGAATATTTCATTTGATGCCGCATAAAGACAGAGAGCACCGGTATAAAGTGGGATTTCATACAGCTCTTTCTTTCCGCGAATAAAGACCTGAGCCAAAAGGATGATAGTAGCAATCAGCCAGCCAATGGCGGTAGCTTTTTCATAGAAACAAACACTCACGACTGCAAGTAGCGCGATAAAGGTAGAGCCAAAAACTACGTTAAATACTTCGTCTTGTTGATTCTTGAAATTGCGAACACCTGCATATATTACGGTAAAGAGTACGCCAATAAGCGAATAGGCGCCCATATAAGCCCATTCTGTCCAGCGTGGATTAAAGATATTTAAACCTAATTCGAGTGGAAGAATGAGGGTGGCAAGAAATGGCAATGTTAGCCAGCCGGCACGTTTGTGCTTATAGGCTAGACCAATTCCAAAGCCCGCGATAACTGCATATGAAATAATGCGAACAACGGCTTGCTGGGCTCCCGAGAGTGACCCGAAAAAGGTTGTACTCCAAAGTAGGCCAAACACGGCAATAATTGTCATGGCGTTTTCGTTGGCTGCGATAGCATTCTTTGGTCGGTCGATAAAGAGCGAGTAGGCTAATTGCATAGAGGAAGTAATAAATAGGGTCAGACCTAAGGCAAAGCTTCCAGTTTTCATTGGGGCAACAGATAGCAGATCATAGACTAATGCGTAGATGCTTGCCTGAATCATGAAACGAATCGCAAGTACTTTATTTGCGCTATGATCTTTCATGTATCCGTACCAGAATTGTGCAAGCGCCAAGACGAACACGAGCGTGGCAGCAAATGGAGCGTCGTGTATAGTTAGGCAACTTAATGCAAAGAAGCTACAAATTAGGGGCGTAGTTAAACGAGAGAGGCTACGGGTGGCCTTACGGAAAGGAATCGGTAGCCAAGTTACGCGGTTATACCAAAG
>CAMNBP010000052.1 GCA_946532885.1 uncultured Candidatus Saccharibacteria bacterium | reverse complement strand
GTCTTGTAATGTTCGCCGATTAGGCTGGTTTGAATCTTGTCGTTGTCGACAATTTGGTCATTCGCTAAATCAATTTTGCGCATTGGTAAGGCGTCAATCTCCTCGTGATGAGTGTGCTGGAAGATGTCGCCGTATATTAACAAATCGCCGCTGTGTTGAAAGTGGAAAATATTCTTTTTTGCCGTAAAGTAATCTTCGGGTTTGGCATAATGATCAAAATGTTCATCGTAGAGATTGAGGAGAATCGCGACATGCGGACTGGCCTGAACGTATTCGAGTTGATGGCAAGATAATTCGAGAACTACGATGGTATCTTCGCGAATCTCGTCGATGTAGTCGAAGCATGGTTTACCGATATTGCCAGCAAAAATCGTATGACGACCATTTTGTTCTAAAATATGATGCACGAGTGATGAGGTTGTACTTTTGCCCTTAGTGCCAGTGACACCAATGATTGGGTTTTGGCAGTAACGCAAGAACAAGTCGATACAGGAAGTAATTTTGGCTTTTTGTGCATCGTCTAGATCGTCTTTGATCGGTACGCCAGGAGATTTGATGACGACATCAAAATCTGCGACATGGCTGAGGTAATCTGGGCCACTAAAAACCTCGACACCGTCAGCTTCGACGGGGTTTTGGTCGGCAATCGCAATGGCTGCATCTGGCAAGTTCGTCTTGGCGAATTGTAAAAAGCTTTTCCCCTCACGACCGAAGCCGAGAATTAAGATTTTGCGCCCACGTAGAAAATCTATGATGTCTTGTTTCATATATCCATTGCCTCCGGTTCTTCTTCGTCGTCGAGCGGTGGTTTTTCGGCCTTGCGCTCTGCTTCGGAGACTTCATCGACAGCATACTTGTCTGGATGCAATAACATGTCGAGGAATTTTTCTGGAATATTATTATCTGGGTTGAAATAGTCTTTTACGTTGTATCCGCCTGCCTCGACGCGTAGATTCTTTTCGTAGTATCGGTAAAGCGCCGGATTTTGCTCTGGCTTGCGGCGAAGACCTTCTTCGATGGCGTAGCAGATTTCTTCACGTGTGCCAACGCACTCGAACGGCTTGGTGGCGTCAGGGCGAACCAGGCCGATGAAGATATCGAGTAATGACATGTCTTCTAGCATGTTGTGACCGAAAATTTGATGCAGTTTTACTTCGGACAAGAATGGATACAGCATGATGTACACATAGAGACATTTAGCGCAATGTCCACACCATTTATTTTCTTTCGTGCCGACATTGCAGCTGCGAAAAACGTTATGGTATAGTGGGTGGCCCACAAATCGTTCAACGATCATATATTCATTCCAGCAACGCAAGAGGCTAAAATAATGAATCTTGTGGGTGAAATATTTAGCGACGTATTGGCTGAAATCTTTTTCGAATTCGTAGCTCTTGGAGTATTGATGATTGATGGTAGTGCCGACGATGTTGCCTTCATTGGCGCTAGCCTCGTTTGAGAGCACGATATATTCTTTGTGGTTGAGATAGGCCATGATAACGCTAGCAAAGGCAAGGCATGACGAGAATGGAATGTGGCCATTATAGAAGCCTTGGCGATTCAGCTCGAATAGTAATGGATCAAGCGTAAGATTGAAGTCGACGGTTTCATCCATGGAGTAACCAGCAAGCTTGATACAGTTAATTGCAGCGACATTTTCTGGGTAAATATCGCGATTGTATTGCATACAAAGGTTATCTTCTTTGGTTGGGCGCAGTGCTTCAAGCGTGACTACGGAGTCTTTGCCGCCACCGACCGGAATTAAGCAACCGTGGAATTCGTCTGGCAAATTGAATACGGAAAGCCCTTCAGGCGCTTCGCACTCGATAGTCATAAAATCGTCGTACGATAGTTGCAATTCGTTGCGATACATACACTCTTCGAGGCCGTAGTAAAAAAGCTTCTTGAAGAACGCGCATTGCTCTTGGTCGAGCTTGCCAGCCTTGATGATGAATTTTGGCGAGAAAGTCAGCTTGTAGTAATTAATGGCATTAATGACGCCGAAGTTGAAGAAGAGATATTCCAGGAAGGCTTGATTGATGAACTTTTCCGTGACGCCGGTGATGTCTGAAATACTAATGAAAACGGTTGGCTTAAATTCGTGCTCGCCTAGTTTATATAGGTAACTAGCATGAATGCCATCTGGGTCGCGTTTAACCTCAAAAGATTCGAAAATAAAATCTGGATAGTTTTTGCGATAGGCATAACGGTCGCGATTATCGAAGGCATTTTGCTGGTTGAGATAATCTTGGAGCACTTGCAGAACGATGTTGTTAAATTCTGGATCGTTCTGGGCAAACCAGTTGAGGTTGCCGGCGTTTTTTTCGATGACCGGCCAAACAGCGCGCCAGCACTGCTCGATTAAATCTTCATAGGAAATAATTGTGAAGCGATATTGCTTAACGGTCGCTTCGATGTATTTTTTGCAATCTTCAATTGAGGTAGCCATTGGTTTTATTATAGCTTATATTTTTTCTTAAAGCGCTGAAGGCAGGCGTCGTAATCTGGTTCGCCAAAATATTGCGCAATAATGCGGAGGCGAGCGAGCTCCTCTGGCGTGTAGTCAAAGTGATTGATTAATTCTTCGTCGCTGGCGTGTTCGCCAAGCATTTCTTCGGCTTCCAATAAGGCGTTGGCGAACTCGAAGTTCTCGTCGGAAAGTACATAATCTTCGTCGGTTTCGATGATTAGTTTCGTAAGGAGGTGACGCGTATATAAATCGAGTCGGCCCTGGCGCCAGATGTCGATTTCGGGTTGGTCGTTATACTTATCGATAAACTCTTGTGCTTGTCTCATCGTAGCTTCTATGAAAAAATCAGGAGCATATTGCTTGTTTGATCGTTTCAAGAGAGTTTTTAGGCTCATAATCAGCACGTTGGTTAAAATATCGCGTTTTTCGGATTCGCTGTAACTCATATCTTATATATACCATGAGCATATTGACTTTTTCAAGAAAATTTGGTATAATTAAAAAATGGCTAATGATTCTCTACAGGGCGAGCAAAATCTGATCAAAATCAGGGGTGCGAGGGCCAATAATCTACAAAATATTGACCTTGATATTCCGCGCGACAAATTAGTCGTGATTACGGGTTTGTCTGGTTCGGGTAAATCCTCGCTCGCTTTTGATACTCTATATGCTGAAGGTCAGCGTCGCTATGTTGAGTCGCTCTCGAGCTATGCACGTATGTTCCTCGGTGTGATGGATAAGCCGGATGTCGATTTGATTACGGGTTTATCGCCAGCCATTTCGATTGATCAGAAATCTACTTCACGCAACCCACGCTCGACCGTGGCGACGGTGACGGAGATTTATGATTATTTGCGTTTGTTATTTGCGCGCATTGGCGTGCCGCACTGCCCGATTTGTCATAAAGAGGTGGCGCGCCGTACGGTGCAAGATATTATTGACCAGGTTTTAACTCTTCCGGTTGCTTCAAAGCTGATGATTTTGGCGCCAATCGTATC
>CAMNBP010000051.1 GCA_946532885.1 uncultured Candidatus Saccharibacteria bacterium | reverse complement strand
ATCGTCCTTTTTTGTAGGACGTGCGTAAAAAACTTGCATTCCCATATTTTAATACCTCCGTTTTTCTACCCCTTCCCATGGGGTTTAGCTTTAATTGCTTTCCTCAAGGTTGGGATAGAACCTCGAGATCAGCTTTCCCTCCCCTTTGAGAAAGCCGACCTCGAAGTGTCAAAAGTATTATGGAAACGGAATGGTTAACAGAGTAAATGTTCGATCAATTCGCTTATGCAAACTGATACTATCAATGTAGCACAAAATGCCCAAAAAGTCAATAGCCACGAGCGTAATCGTGGCTATTTGTCAATTATTATCCCCTCAAATCTACATCTTTGCCGGAATTTCAATCCCCAAAAGGTCTAGCGCCCTCGTCATCACGAAATCTGCCTTCTCGATCATCCAAAGACGAGCGGACTTCACATTGTCTTCCGCCGTCGAAATCGGCGCTTTTTCGTAGTAGCGATTCAATTCCTGCGCCAATTCAAAGCAAAATGCCGCAATCTTATGCATTTCAAACTTCTCACATACGCTACGCACTAAATCTGGGAATTTCAGCAATAATTGCAAGATTTCTTTTTCGGCCACAAAATCGTAATCCTCGAAGTCCACGCGTGCAAAATCGGCATTTTTCGCCAAAATCCGGCGCATCCGCACGTCTGCGTACTGACAAAATGGCCCCGATTGTCCCGTTAAAGCGAAAATCTTATCTGGATCATACAAAATCCCCGTCTTGCGATCCGCCACGAAGTCTGAATATTTAATCGCGCCCACCGCTACTTTCTTAATATCCTCATCGTCGATTTCTTTGCCAAAATTCTCACGCACGCGCTTTTCGGCATCATCTAGCAGCTCTTCCATCAGCACCACACCTTTACGCGAAGACATTTTTTCGCGCTTCCCCTCTGGCGAAATCTGATCAATCATACCAAAATACAAGTGAATGTTCTCTTGCGGGATGCCAATCTTTTTACCCAGTGCAAAAAGTTGCTCAAAGTAAAATTTTTGCTCACCACCCGCGCAATACACTACCTTATCTGGGTGAATATTTTCCGCCCGATACAGCATACAGCCAAGATCATTCGTCGCATATAACGCCGTACCATTACTCTTCAACATCAACATTGGCACGTCGATGCCGTATTCATCAAGTCGGCAAATCACCGAGCCATCTTCGTTTTTCTCGAAGATGCCCTTTTCGACATATTCTTCCACCGCTTGTTTGCCGCGCTCAACGAAGCAACTTTCCCCCATTTCAAGGTCCGTCGAAATCCCCAGGCGATTCATCACCTCATGCGTATGCTTCATTGAAATTTCTTTAAAATGTTCGGATAGTTTTACGGCCTCTTCATCTTTCGCTTCGAGCTTCAAGAGCCAATCTTGCACCTCGTCAGCTAAAGCATGCTCGCCCGCTTTTTCTTCTTCCTTCAAGTCGGCTTTCATCTTGATATAGATGTTGCCAAGATCGTAGATCGTCACCTTATCAAAATCGATACCCGAGCGCTTAAACCCGGTCGCCCAAATCCCAAATGGCGTACCAACATCGCCTAGATGATTATCGGTAATCACCTTCCAGCCGTTCGCCTCAAGAATCTTCTTGGCCGCCCAACCCTGCGTACCTGGACGCAAGTGCCCTACCGAATATGGTTTTGCAATATTCGTACTCGGAAACTCCGACATCGCCAGCTTACCAGCGCCATCGTTATTATCGCCGTAATGCTCAGACCACTTCTCTTCTAGCTCAGCTTTCAGGCTTTTGCCGCTAATCTCAATATTAATAAAACCTGGCCCGGCAATCGAAAACTCAAATTTCGAAACTTCTTTTAGCTCTGCGATAATCTCTTCGGCAATTTGACGGGGATTCTTGCCAGCTTGACGTGCAAGACGCATCGCCACGTTGGTTGAATAGTCACCCGCGATATTGCTCGGAACCTCAGCAAAATCAACAGTCACATCATCAACATCATAAAGTTTTTTGATGGCTCCTTTGATTTGTTCCTTTAGATTATCCATAGTATCCATATTTTACCATTTTTTACACCTTAGCGCCAGCCAAAGATTGACTTTTTCGGCGAATTTTGATATAATATAAATATGGCATTTGTCGCCACTTTTTTATCGGCGACGAAAACCTGTCCGACGGGAGACAGTACCCGAAATTGGCTGAACTGCACTCAGCCACGTACGTTAGGAGGAATGTAAACTATGAAGTACGGAAAATCCATCACTATTCCGCAGCTCGTCAAAGATGCTACCGAATTTGTCGAGTTATCCCAACTCGACGCCGGCGCTATGGCGCCCGAGCAGAAAGCTCGCTGGCAAAAGCTGCACAGTCGTCTTTTCGCTGCCGGGATTAACCCGGATCTTATTGATGGTCTCGTTGATCGCGCCATCATCTGCAAAAAGAGAGGCTTGGTCGAATCGTATTGCGACATTTGCGAAAGCAACACCGGCAAAACTATGCCCGCCGAATACTACGACCTCAAGCGCGAGCTTAAAAGACTCGGCCTCAGCAATCTCGACAATCTGAAAGCTCTGCGCCGCCTCCTTGGTAACACCAAACAGACCAGGAGAAAGGCCGACAAAAAGAAAGCTATCAGATCCAGGCGCAACACTGCCGCACGCACTGACACCAACAGTACACCCACTATCAGCGTCGACGACGTGAAAGATCTCATCGAGGAGGCAATTATCCCATATGCCTACAAGGCTCAGTTCGACCAGCTTTCGCTGACGGACGCCATCGACACCGCCTCGCAGCACGCCAGAGATGACCTCGAAGCCTATGTCGAGCAGATTGGTGCCGAATTCGACCCCGACCTGTTTGAACAGCTTCTGTCTGAGGCCATCGACGATCACTTCTAAGTCAGACACCTCTTGGGCGCCAGCCCATTTACCGCAAAGGAGGCAACCCACCACGGGTTACCTCCTTTTATCATGCTCAAATTTTTGGGCTTATTTTTTTACTGCGCGTATCAAACCTTCAAATAACGGGTGAGCTCGATACGGCCGACTCCTGAATTCTGGGTGCGCCTGCGTCGCAATAAAGAATTTACAATCCGGCGCCTCGACGTACTCCACCAATTTACCGTCTGGCGACGTACCAGAGACCTTCAATCCGCCTTTTTCAATCTCTTTCAAAAATTTCTGGTTCACTTCATAGCGATGACGATGACGCTCAACTACATCCGTTGCGCCATACAATTTCTCCGCCAAACTACCCTTTGTTAGTTTTGCTGGGTAATCACCGAGACGCATCGTGCCACCCGTACTCTCTTTCCCTTTTTGGCCTTCCATAATGTAAACCACATTCGCATTTGCCGGCGCGCCAAACTCTTCCGAATTTGCCTTTTTTATGCCACCGCGTCGTGCCGCCGCAATCACTGCAGTTTGCAAACCCAGACAAAGACCAAGATATGGTTTATCGTGTTCCAAACAGTATTTCGCCGCTGAGATTTTGCCCTCTACACCGCGCACGCCAAAACCACCCGGCACCACAATTCCATCCACCGCACCAAAGTCCTCTTCGCTTGCTTTTTCCGCATCAATCCAGACGGTTTTCAGCTTGACGCCGACTTTCCAAGCCGCCGCTTTCAATGCCTCCGTCA
>CAMNBP010000050.1 GCA_946532885.1 uncultured Candidatus Saccharibacteria bacterium | reverse complement strand
GATTTTGATCCAGAACTTCATTTTGCTACGAGCGTAGAAGGCGATGGCGATAAGGAAGTTATCGCAGAGACGCTTCAGGCTGGCTACTATTATCAGGGTGAAGTTATTCGTCCGGCGTTCGTGAAAGTTAATAGAAAATAATGAAATTCTCAATTATCACGCTTTTCCCAGAAATGTTCGAGAAAGTTTTTGGTACTTCCATGCTTTGGAAAGCCCAAGATCGTCAATTGGCGGAATTCGAGTATATTAATTTGCGTGATTTTGGCCTTGGTCCGCGTCATCAGGTAGACGATACTCCGTATGGTGGTGGCGACGGTATGCTTTTACGGGTTGAGCCGATTTTTGCCGCCGTTGAATACGCTAAACGACAAAATCCTGATGCCGAAGTAGTCTTAATGACGCCAAAAGGCAAACTCTGGAACCAGGCTGAAGCTCAAAAATACGCCACGGCCGGTAAAAACTACATTTTTATCTGTCCACATTATGAAGGCTACGATGAGCGTATTTTGACTCTAGTTGATCACCAGATTTGTTTAGGCAAATTTATTCTCACCGGTGGCGAGATTCCGACGATGGCAGTTGTCGATAGTATCGTTCGTCTAATTCCTGGCGTTTTAGGTGGTGAGCAGTCTGCTGAGATTGAGAGCTTTAGTGACGGCGATAATTATGAATACCCGCAATATACTAAGCCAGCCGAATTTCGCGGTATGAAAGTACCGGAGATTTTACTCTCCGGTAATCATGGCGCAATTGCCGCCTGGCGAGCGGAAAATTCACCAACTAAACCAGCAGAAAACTAAAAATCGGTTTCTTGTCCAGATTCCAATATGCGAATATCGGAGCTCGCGTGTTTGAATGCGTTGCGGTAAATCATTTTGCCCATCGATGAGGCAATCGCATCATGAATCGGAATCACAAATTCCGGCTTGACTTGATTAATGTAATCTACGGCTTCGTGTGTTTTGAGCCACGGTGCTACTAAAGCAACACAAAGTGCGGCGACTTTTGTCGGTGGAAGATCGAGCGAATCGCCGGGATTGGCGAATTTTCCGTTAACTATGCAGCCAAGATTTTGGCATAAACTTTGGCCGGGAAAAATCTGAGCATGTTGGCCACCAAAGAACTCCAATTCAAATTCACCCACGTTAATAGTATGTCCGGCGTGGACCGCTTCGGCGTTGAGGCTCGTGCGCGCAAAAACGTTAAGACAATCTTCTGGGCAAAATATGCGCGCCTTTGGATTATGTGTTGTAATTTCTACAACATCCTGCATTTGTAAGTGATCGCTATGACCATGTGTGATAATAATCGCATCGATGTTGTCTACTTCGGGCAGAGATTCATTTACCTCAATTGGATCGAAAATAACTGCGCGACCGTTTTCTTCAACAATAATACCCGAGTGTACAAGTTTTCTAATCTTCATAATCTTATTATACGGTAAAATATGATTATGGATTTAGCTTCGCCCGTGGAGGATGTGAAGGGTATCGGACCGAAAACTGCCGAGCTGATGCATAAGGCGGGTATATTTTCGCTGCGAGATTTAATTTATCATTTACCGCGCGATTATGAGAATTTTCAGCAGGCGCAAAAAATTTCCGACCTCCGTCCAGGCCAAGTAACGGTGCGGGCAAAAGTTGACGATGTAAGACTTAGTCGTAAGGGGCGCGGATTAACTATCGTTGAGGCATCTTTACGCGATCAGTCGGGCGCAGTTCGTGCTGTATGGTTCAATCAGCCTTATCGCGCCAAACAACTAGACTCTACTAAAGAATTCTTTTTTACGGGGAAAATGGAGTTTTCGTTTGGGCGCTATCAATTAATGAATCCGGCCGTAAACGTGGCTGACGATGTAGAGAAAATAAATATCGACGAGCTTCAGCCAATCTATCCTGCACGCGGTAGCTTAAAGTCGCAAGACTTCAAGAAATTCATCAAGGCGATAGATAACCAGATAGCCCTAGTGCCAGATATGATCCCAAATTTTCCAGGACGCGCAGAAGCGCTATTTAATGTGCATTTTCCGGAGGATATAGCGAATGCTAAATCTGGACGAGATTATCTTGCGACCGAGGAATTGTTTTGTTTATTGCTAGCCTCACGCTTAAACCGTCAGCAGAATGAAAAACTCAAGACGGAGCCAATCGTGGCGGATATTGAGGCGCTCAAAAAGCTGATCGCGGCTCTGCCGTTTAAATTAACGAATGCACAGCGTCGTGCAACTTGGGAAATTATCCAAGATATGAATAACCAGACGCCAATGAATCGTTTGTTGCAGGGCGATGTGGGTTCTGGTAAGACTATGGTTGCAGCATTGAGTGCTTATGTAGCCGCGAAGGCCGGTGTTCAGACGGCATTAATGGCGCCAACGGAAGTACTCGCTAATCAGCATGCCGAATCGCTCGCAAAAACATTTGGCAACGAGTTGCGCATCGCACTATTGACTGGTTCGACGAAACATAAAGATGAGCTAAAGCGCCATATAAAGAATGGTGAAGTGGACCTTGTGGTGGGCACGCATGCTTTAATAACCGATGATACAGAATTCAAAAATCTTGGTTTGGCAATCATTGACGAGCAGCATCGCTTTGGTGTTGCTCAACGTCAGAAACTTCTTGCTAAAGCGCACACTATGCCTCATCTATTATCCATGACAGCGACGCCAATTCCGCGTTCATTGCAATTAACGATTTTTGGCGATTTGGCCGTATCAATTCTCGATGAGCTGCCAGCTGGACGCCAGCCGATCACGACCAAAATAATCGCACGAAACGGGCAGGAACAAATGTGGCGCGATATCGAAAAAGAATTATCGCAAAAACATCAGGTGTATTACATCTGTAAGAAAATTGACGAATCGAATGCAAGCGAACTTTCTTCGGTTAAAAAGGAATTTAATCGCATAGCGAAAAAATACAAAAACTACAACGTCGGTCTCCTGCATGGCAAAATGAAGCCGGCGGAAAAAGATGAGGTAATGACGCTATTTTCTAATGGTGAGATAGATATCCTAGTCAGCACTACGGTAGTAGAAGTGGGAGTAAACGTTCCGAATGCGACTGTTATGGCAATCGCTGATGCTGACCAGTATGGTTTATCGCAATTACACCAATTACGGGGTCGGGTGGGGCGCGGAGCGGCTTCGTCGTACTGTTATTTAATTAATTCAAAAGATGCGCCTTCGCGTCGATTGCGCGAAGTCGAGAATTCGCAAGATGGCTTTTATTTGGCGGAAGTAGACCTGAAATTGCGCGGTCCAGGCGAAATATATGGCTCATTGCAACACGGTGCGCTTGATTTACGCATCGCAACAATTACGGATACTAAATTGATCCATAAAGCCGACCTGCTCGTGAAAGACTTCGTGAAGCATAACTACAATGTGTTAGAATATAAAGAGTTAAGCGCCGCTGTGCGCAAATATCAACGACTAACAACCCTGAATTAATGTACGCTGCCCTAGGAATTATTGAAAACTCGAAACACTCTGGCGAATTGATGGGCGTCCATCAAAAACTAGACCGCACGGCGCGATGGTTAATTGCAAAAAATTTACCAATTGCTTCGATCGAGTTCCCGAACATTCAGAACATCTTATATTTTGAGGGCTCACGCGGTCCGGACGGCCTTAAACGCAAGTCGCC
>CAMNBP010000049.1 GCA_946532885.1 uncultured Candidatus Saccharibacteria bacterium | reverse complement strand
CCGGTCAGCAATGACCAATATAAGGACTTGAAAGAGGCTCTCGAAAAATTATCCCTCAGTGATTCTGCTTTGCAGTTTGAGCCAGAAAACTCTCCGGTTCTTGGTTTTGGCTTGCGCATTGGTTTTCTTGGTTTGCTGCATATGGATATTATTCGTGAACGCCTAGAACGCGAATTTAAGCTAGACCTTATCGTGACAAATCCGTCAACTGATTATCATGTCACTCTAACTACGGGCGAAGAACTGGATATTCGCTCGGCCTCAGATTTACCTGATATTACGAAAGTCGCTGAAATTCGAGAGCCTTGGACCAAGGGCGAAATCATCACACCAAAAGAATATATCGGTCCAATTCTGGATTTGATTATTAATAAGCGCGGCTTACAAAAGAATATTTCCTACATTGACACGCGCGCCGTAATCGATTTTGAGGCGCCAATGGCGAATTTGTTAACTGACTTTTATGACCAACTTAAATCTGCCACTTCTGGCTATGCATCGTTTAACTATGAATTAGCTGGCTATAAAGCCGAAGACTTAGTTCGTATAGATTTCTTGGTAGCAGGGGAGCGCGTTGATGCTCTAAGTGTAATGGCGCATCGTAGTGAGGCTGATGGCATCGGCCGTACTGTAACCAAGAAGTTGAAAGAAGTTATTCCACGTCAAAACTTCGAGGTCGCGCTTCAGGCTGCAATTGGCGCTCGCATTATTGCACGCGAAACAATTGGCGCCTATCGTAAGGATGTGACCGTTAAAATCCATACCGGCGACCGCGACCGTAAGGCAAAATTGATGGAAAAACAAAAACGCGGCAAAGCTCGCATGAAACGATTTGGCAAAGTAGATATTCCAAGCGAGGCATTTACCGTAATGCTCAAACGCGATTAAAATACCCCCTTTCGGGGGTATTTTTAGATAATTTCTCGTTCTATTTGGTGCGCTTTTACGGTTAATTCTTCAATAACTTTTTTGTAGACCGTCTCGCGATCTGCCATTGCGGGCACCGATACTAACAAACCACGTTTTTGGTATGTTTCAATGACTGGCATTGTTTTCTCGATAAATTCATTCATGCGTTGATCGAGGGCGGCAGATTCTTTGTCATCTTCGCGGTCGCCACGGTCGGCTAAAGTTTTGGCTACGCCCCAGCGTTTCTTGGCTTCTGCCTCGGAGATATTTAACAAAACAACTGCCTTGATTGGATGATTAGCGTTCTCTGCGGCTTCGATAACTGAATACTCTTCGCCTTCCCAACGGCCAACACTGCTTAAAACTAATGGAAGGCCCTCTAGGTCCTGGCGTTTGAGGTATGGCAAAATATTATCCATAAACTTGTTGGTATCCGCCAAGAAACCGTTTTTCATTTCTTTTGCAAGCTCTGGGTCTTGTTCTGCGGCGTGACGCAAAATTAGACCAGAACTGAGAAACTTTGCACCTAAATCTTCTGCTAGGCGAATTCCGACGGTGTCTTTGCCGGAAAATGGTAGACCGAAGATATTAATGCTACCAGTTCCTAGCCAGTTTTTGATTGCACTAATGTTTTGCTCCATGATGATATAATAATAACATATGGACAATGACGATAAAGGGTTGGGCATTGGCTCAACTGGTAAGGAACTTTCCAAAGCTTTTAAGGAAGGCACCCTCTTTTCTAAACCAGATACTATGATAGGCGGTACGGGCTACGCCCCGAATGCTGATCAGATGAAGCCTATCGACGATACCGACGATCTTCAGAAAATTGCCGAAGGTGCAGATCCAGAAGCCGTCAAAAAGGCTTCGGCAGAGGCCAAGCAGGCGAATGCGTATAATCCGCTCGACTATGAAAACCAACGTTCTCAGAGCGTAATTTATTCACAGCGCGAAATCACCGAGCAGCAACTCGCGGAAGTTCGTGCGCGCAATGAGGCTGCATTACGCGAGCAACAGCGTATTGCTGCCGAGGACAAAGCGAAACGTGTAAGTTTCAAAATCGGTATAGGCATCTTTATTGGTGTATTGGTTGTTGTTGCGATTATTATGGCCATTGTCATTGTCTCGAGTATTCGTACCGTCGTTACGCCGCCAGAACCAGAACCAGAAGATCCGCCAATGCCACTTTCTACCGTGGATGGCTACTCTTGCGAAACGCAGATTTGTGGTAAAGTAACTGATCTACCGGACGGTCGTATCATTTTGCGCGACAACGCTTACTACATCTATAATACGCAAACAAAAGAACGTGAATCTACTACGATTGATAATCAAGATTATATTGACGTTTATAGCTTTAAATGGGGCGAAAAAACTTACGTTACGCTCGACCCAACTTCAAACTATACGGCGCTTTATAGTGTAGAAGAGAACCGTTATGCCGTAACTTATGCCTACGATAAATACTACACATCTATTCAGGACAGTGTTTATAATGATATGCACCAAATTGAAGGAAGCTACATTGTCGCATCAGTAGGCGGGACTCTCAAGATTGTCAATCTTACGAACGGTCAACCTGTTGCGTCTGGTAAGACGCGTGTCTTTACGCATGATGGCTACTACTTTGGCTATGAAGAAGGAAATCGTATCTATATCTATACGCAAACTGGCAAGACAATCACGACCATCACGCAAGATTCAGATAACCGTGTATTTACGCGAGACGGGCGCTTAATTGTAGTCAAAGAATCATTTGATGTGCGGCTTTATGACCAAAGCGGCGAAGAAATAGGGGATGACCCGATTTACGACGAAATCTTCGACAGTGGCTACGATGAATATATTGGTTACATTACAAAGAACAATCAGTATTATCAAATCCCACTAGAATAATTAGCAAACCTTGCCAACGAGTGCTAAAAGTATTACAATTTAGGCATGATGACTGAACGTCAAAAACAGATCTTATATGCGATTATTGAAGAATATGCCGAGCTCGCGACACCTGTCGGCAGCGTAACGCTGGCAAAGCTTTTTGATGTCTCTTCGGCCACGATTCGCGCCGAAATGGGCAAGCTCGAGCAGATGGGCTATCTGATGCAGCCGCATACTTCTGCTGGCCGCATTCCGACCGACGCCGGCTATCGCCTCTATGTTAACTCGCTTCAGGAAAAAATCGACCACGAACCAAAGAATCGCCAAGAAGTCGAAAAACAGCCGATTGATCGCACGACGAAGGCACTTGCCACCCGCATTCAGGCGCAAACCCGAGTTGACTACGCCGTACGTGCTGCGGTTGATAGTCTTGTTGAGTTGACTGGCAATCTAGGTCTAGCCACACTTGGCGACCAATTATATATTTCTGGTTTTGGCAATTTGTTCGCTCAGCCTGAATTCGCTCAAGCCGCACAGGTGCAAGCAGTTGGCCAATTGCTAGATAACATCAAGCCGTGGCTCCGTGAGGTTCAACCAAACGAGGCAATAAATGTCTATATTGGTACAGAAAATCCTGTCGGTAAGACTTCTAATGTATCATTGGTGATTTCGCGTTTCCGTTCGCCGTATTCTGACCGTAGTTATATTGGCGTGCTTGGTCCGACCCGTCAGTCCTACAAGCGCGTAATGTCGCTCGTTCGTCATGCTGGATTAATGTTGGAGGAGATAATTTATGAATAATGAAGATCATGATTTTAATGAATCGAATAAGACCGAAAATAATCACGGTGAGGTAGAATCGCCGATTCCGGAAAAGAATTTTACTGACGAAAAATTAGGCGA
>CAMNBP010000048.1 GCA_946532885.1 uncultured Candidatus Saccharibacteria bacterium | reverse complement strand
CGTCTGTTCTTCGTATTACGCGAATATAACCTAATCAGTATGACGGTAAACCAGCCAATCAACTATGTGATTTTGCCAATTTCCGCCAACGAATACGAGGCCAGCTTTGAATTGGCCGACAAATTGCGCGCCAAAAACTTTACCGTCGATATTGATCTCAGCGACCGTCGTCTTGGCGACAAGTTCAACCGTGCCGGCAAAATTGCCGACTATGCCATCGTTATCGGCAACGACGAAGTTATTAGCCAAAAGTACAGCGCGAAGAACCTTCAGACCGGCGTAACAAGCGAATTATCACTCTAATGAAAAATCTCACAAAAGTATTCCGTTTACTCCGAATTGCCTTATGGATAAGTGCCTTTTTGGCGTTCTGTCATATTGGAATCACATGCTACTTCCTTATTACGCGCGATCCAATACCATACGTCGCAATCGGCGAACCGTGCTCGAAAGCCGGCGCGGATTTAGTCAATCTTGATTGCAGCGACCCAAGCGGTCCCTTTAGGCTAGGTCTCTACCAAGCCAGCAACATTATGCTAATTGCCGCAGTTATTCTTACGGTCATATCTGGCCTGATTCTGATTCTCTTTAGTGCAGAGCATAACCACACACTCGAACATCGCGAAGCACGCAGCCATAACAAGGTCGCCGCCATTACCGCCACGATAGCGGTCATCATTGGCCTTATCTTGATGATTACTTATAGCAACATTGCCGTTCTATTCTAGTCATACCGCTTATGCTATACTTATAGTATTATGCAAGATCAATTTGGAAACCCAATCCCAGACCCAACAACGGAGCCGACACCTGCCGACGACGCACCTGTTGTTGACGCCGGCGACACCACACTCGCCGACACACCAATAACCGAACCAGTTACAGACACACCGGTCGCCGATCCAGCCACCGATGCACCTATCGCCGACGCGCCAACCGCCGATCCAGTTGCTGACACTACCGTGGATACACCAGTCGCTGACACTGCCGCGGATACGCCAGCCGCCGATCCAGTTGCCGAACAGTCAGCTACCGACCTAAGCACCAATGCGCCAATGTTTACCAGCGAGGCTACCCCAGCGGCCACCCCGGTACTTGACCAAACACAGAGCCAGCCTTCAGTCGTCGTACCAAATGGGGAGAAAAAGTCTAATCACGGTGTGATTATTGGCGTCATTATTGCTATTCTCGTGATTGGCATCGGTATCGCCGCCACTTTCATTATCATGAATCTCAATAAGGGTGAAACCAAGAAAGACGATACTTCTTCCGAAACCAAAGACAAAGAAGAAGAAAAGAAAGACGACAAAAAGGACGAAGACAAGAACGCCATTAAACCAACCAGCAAGAGCCTCGAAATTGGCTACAGCGATAAGTCTTTCAAGCTTTACAAGAGCTATTCCGACACCGTCAAATCGCTTAGCGACTACAAAGTTTACACTGTCGACGATGATTACAATTATGTCGAAATTACCGATGTTGATGGATATCTCAATACAGAATACGACAGCGAAGCGCGTGTACGCGTCGTTATTCTCGACTCAACCGGCGAGGACGATGTTTTCGAGATTAATGCCGAACCATCAGAAGACGCCAAAACTATCGCCGATCTCGAATTAGGTACAGTCTATTTCTGGCCAAATACCCCAACTAGTTTCACGATTGGCGAAAAGACGTTGACTTCTGAGACAACCACGAAGTCCGAAATTCTTTCACTTCTTGGCACACCGGAAAACACCTACGATAATGGCACAGTACACACTTACGATTACAAGTTGGACGACTTCGCATTGACCGTCTTCCTTAACGACGATGCCACCGTCTTCGACTTTGCGACAATCTACGCCAATTAATAAAAAATACAACATTCTACCTCCTCTTGAAGTGCTAAACTTAAAATAAGAGGAGGTATTTTGTGGCACAGCTGTATTTTCGCTACGGTGCAATGGGCTGCGGTAAAACCATGCAGCTTCTCCAAGTAGCATTCAATTACGAAGAACGCGGCCAAAAAGTCTGCGTCATTAAGCCCGCAACAGACACTAAAAACGGCAGTAAATTGCTTACGCGCATCGGCCCAGAGCGCGAAACAAATTTCTGTTTCAGTCGCCAAATGAATCTTTTTAATCGCATCAAAAAGGATTATTCCGATGTTGCTTGCGTCCTAGTCGACGAAGCGCAATTTTTGACGCCCAAACAAGCAGATCAGCTCATGCAAGTTGTTGTCCAGCTTAATATCCCAGTCATGTGCTACGGTCTACGTCTAAATTTCCGTCTCACCGATGGCGGCTTCGAGGGCGCTACGCGCTTGCTGCAAATTGCCCACAAGGTCGAAGAGCTCAAAACTATCTGCGATTGCGGTCGTAAAGCCACTCTAAATACACGCTGGCTTAACGGCAAATTAGTCACCGACGGACCAGATGTTTTAATCGACGGCACTAGTAAAATCGAATACCGCGCACTTTGCGCCAATTGTTACTTCAAATACAAGGGAGAGGCCTAAATGTATATCGTAATCGAGGGGCAGGATGCCACCGGCAAATCAACGCAGGTCGAAATGCTTGCCAGCTATCTTCGCGAACAGGGCAAAGAAGTTATTACTATGCACGAACCGGACGGCGAAATAGACTCCGCTCACGAACTTCGACGCATCATTAAGGACAAAAACTACAATCTTGAGCCGATGACTCATGTTCTATTATTTACGGCTGCCCGTCAAGAACTTTGGCGCAAACTTGCCGAACCAGTATTAAAACGCGGTGGCTATGTTATTTCCGCTCGCAACTGGTGGTCGACATTGGCCTACCAGGGTTACGGCCAGGGTATTTCCCGAAACAAAATCATCCGCATCACCAAAGAATCAATGCCAGAATCTTATGTCAAGCCGGACAAATCCGCCATATTGACGCTTGACGAAAAAGTTCGCCTCAGCCGCCAGTCCGGTCGCGACGACAATTCCAAGGGCGACACCTTCGAATCAAAACCAAGCGAATTTCAGCACAAGGTCGATGCCGCTTACTTAAAGATCGCCAAAGATTTAGCCATCCCGACCGTCGACGCTAGTCCAAGCGTAGATGAAATCCATCAGCAACTACGAAAACTATTTGGAATTTAAGCATGCACGAATCCTGGAAGCCATTCTTGCAGACAGAGTTCAATCAACCATATTTCAAAGAGTTGTCAGCCTTTTTGACGGAAGCTTACGCCAACAAAACTATCTATCCGCCCAAACAACAAGTATTTTCTGCTTTTACCACCGACCTCAACGATATTAAAGTCGTTATTATTGGCCAAGATCCATATCACGGCCCACGCCAAGCCAATGGCCTAGCCTTTTCGGTTCATCCCGGCGTCCAAACTCCGCCATCACTGCAAAATATTTTCAAAGAAATTCATGACGATATCGGTACGCCAATCCCGGACAACGGCGATCTTACGCGCTGGGCAAAGCAGGGCGTCATGCTGCTAAACAACACCCTCACGGTCGAAGCTCACCTCGCCGGTAGCCATCGTGGCAAGGGCTGGGAAACTTTCACCCAGCACGTCATCGAATATTTGAATAAAAATCGTCCACATCTTGTCTTTATCTTATGGGGCAGGGATGCACGCAGCAAAAAACCAATGATCGACCAGACCAAGCATTATATTATTGAATCTGCCCACCCATCACCACTGTCGGCCTATAATGGCTTTTTTGGCTCCAAGCCATTCAGTAAGTGCAACGCTAAGCTCAAAGAGTGGAATTTACCCGAAATTAAGTGGTAATACAAAATACTATTGACTTTTTAGCAACTTTGTGCTA
>CAMNBP010000047.1 GCA_946532885.1 uncultured Candidatus Saccharibacteria bacterium | reverse complement strand
TTTTGCGTGGCTTACGCACTAATTGATTGATTGTAGGCACAAAAAATCCTTTTCTTAATAGTTTATATTGCTGTATAAAGCTCTGCCGTCCAGCATTAACAAGCAGAGCTTACGAAACTCTTGATGAGTATTTTATCAGTTTTTTATGCGAAACGCAAGAGATTACATATGATGCGTACCGTGGCCGCGTAATGAATCTTCATAAGCCTTGCAGGTAGTCGGATCAATAGAGATAGGCACTTGTTCTGGATCGAGTCCATATTCGCCGACCATCTTTTTAACTTCGGCCTTGGCATTTTCACGCGCGGCATCATCGTCGCAGGTCGCCTGAACTTGAATTAATAATCTGACAGCCATGTTATCCTTGTCGACTTTATAGTATTCAACGCCGTTGACGATTTTGCGATATGGCAGCATGTCGGACAATGTGGAGTCGATAGATGAATGACCCTCGGTGCCATAGCAGAAGGCCTCTGGGTATTTCGATTCGCTTGCCGGCAAACAGCTAAATACTACGCGTTTAGTTTTGGCAGAATGATGTTCAAATTCGGCTCGATAGCTCGCCTTAGTAGTATCAACATCAATCACGACCGAAATGTATTTACCGTCTTTGCCGTATGGCTCTTCTTTATAAGTCGACTCACGGACAGATACTTCAATTTCCTGGTCATCGTCGAGTGCATAGAGAAACTTGGATAAATCTCGCACCTGCGTTTTGACGAAATCGAGATCCTGATCATCGATAACGCCTTCTTTCTTGACGGTCTCTTCGTTTGCCATGGAAACGTTCGGATTCTCCTTCGTGACGTTCATAATAATCAAGCTAACGAAGACAATTAGCAGGACGAAGACCGATACGCCTAGCGCAAGGATAATAATTTGTTTTTTAGTGAATGCGCCTCCATTCATTGCTATATTCCTCCTACTTTAACTTACCGTCCGAGTATGCGTATGTGTATTTACTATTTCTAAATGCCGATAGCGAGTAGACGTTAGCCTGACCTTCCATATTTGGACAACCAGCTTCACCGATGATAATCTGGTCATTTGCTTCGTCTATGCCAAGTACAACACCGGTGTGGCCAGCACTATTCGCACCCTTAAACTCACTAAACACGGCGTACACTTTTGGTTCACTGCCGCCCGAGGCCCAGTTATTTTCATCTATCAGCTGTCCAGCCACCTGACTACCGTTTCCAACACCGCTACGATGGTCACTGGTATACCTATTAATAAAGTACAGCGAGAATTGAGAACAGTTCGTGAGACAACCGCCGCATCCATGCCAGTTACCCTCACTATCCTGCCAGCGTCCAGGGAATGAGTTGCCGATAATTTCGTACGGATCCTCGTCTTGTGGGCATGGCAATTCATTGTAAAGTTTCATGAAGGCTTGGGCTTCTTCGAGCGTCATACCGCCTTCCGGAAGACTACCGGTACCACACGTAGAAACACCAGTACCACCATCATTAGTCGAGAGGCTCTCATACAACTCGTTCATTACTGGGAACATAGAGTTCTTATCGGTATAATCCTGGATATGAATATGTGCCTGCGTGTTCTGTGCACATTGCGGTGCGCCAACCTTGGCAATTACGTCGCCAGCCTCAACATGCTGACCAGCGCTAACGCTACTCTGGGCGGCCGCCAAGTCAAGGTGCCCCATCCAGTAACGGTGGCCGTTGTCGCCAACGAGTGCAATCTGTCCGCACTTTGGCACCCAATCATCCGGCACGCCATTATTGCGGCCATATTCTTGGACGTATTCAATTGTGCCGCCAGTAAACGCTACAATAGTTGCGCCAGAGGAATAATAGTACATCTCAGTAAAACCACTACCGAAGCCGTATTCTTCTTTTTCGAGTTTACCGGAAGCCATTTCCATGTTAATACCCATATCTAGCGCCTCATAATCGTGATGGCAGTGCGCATAGCTTGGACCCTCACATGGCATCGGCGAAAGAACGCTATATTCATTGCCCTGATCATCGTATCCCGGGTTCAAATAGTTAGCCTGCGTTGCGCCAGCTAGTGGGAAGGCGTAAGTTACGCCACCAATTTCTTTAAGCGTCACATTTCCAACGGTACGAGCACAGCAAGCGCTAGCAGAAGATCCAGAGGACGAGTTGCCTTTTGGCGGATTGCTGATTTCATAACCAAATGGATCGCCGCTCATATCTTCTGGGTCGGCCCAAGCGTAGAAAATCCATTCTGCGCCGCCACCAAATTTTTCATGAATCTTAGTGACACCACTCTTAAACTGAGTGCGGTCGCTGACATCGATTTCGGTACCTTCATTTGAAGCGCTAATGTATTGCGCGATGCCGGTTGCATGTTGGACGACTTCTGGCGGAATTACGCGCTTACCTTCAACAAGGACGCTTTTAACGGCGGCCATATATTCGTTTGAGGTGCTGTAAGATTCGTCGTAGGCTAAGCCAGTGCCACTATCGTACCAGCCGCTAGTCTTAACATAGTTAATCAAACCTTTAATACCGTTGCCATAGCTACTACCATATTGATCGAAACGGTTAGCCATTTGTGAGGCCTGGGTTTTTACCTGCATAACTGAGCTACCATTCTCATGCATAATCATCGAGATAATGCCACGAGCTTCTGCGTCGGTCATTTCATACTTTGTGCCATCCCAGATTGCCGATTCGGTATCAGAACCATTCTTTGGGTCGCAGCATTCGTCTGCATTCATTGGCGTAGTATTTTTGTTGACTGTATCAATAAATAGCTGGAAGTATTCTTTTACTTGGTCCGTACCTTTTTGGTGAATACCATCCGCGCCAAGATAGCTCGATATATCTTTCGAAATGAGCTTTGACCAGTCTGCCACTAGTACATCTGAGTTATTTTCAGCGAAGTTGCGTATTGTAGTATTGAAATAGTTATGCGATTCATCGTCGTAGCTTGATGTAGTAGTGCGCGCAGTCATAAAGACAACTAATTTTGCGCCACGCGATTTTGCATCATCTAGAACTGTCTGCATGTTTTCTTCGGTAACGGAAGAGTCGTTAGTGCCGAGCGCAAAGATTAGAATATCGCGAACACTAGTGAGGGCTTTTAGCATATTCATGCCGCTAGTGCCACCCTGGCTACTGTCATAATTGAATGCTTTGGAGCTTTGAATTAAGCTGCCCGATTCAACATTCGGAAGCATTTCCTTTAACACATCGCTATGATCGGAGAGCGAATCGCCAATCCAGGTGACGTTGCTACCATCAGTAATCGATAGGCCATTTGTGCCACTGGTACGGATTCCAGTCGAGCCAGAATAAAGATCATAGTATTGTTTCGCGTAGTCGCGACGAGCTGCGGTACCTTGATAGAGTTGCCCCATGAATGGTTCGTAATACTGAATTGCCGAATCGCCATTTACGGCACGTTCGAACAAAGTTAAGAATATCTCTGCAGCCTCTTCTGGGGAATCTGCCTGCTTAATCTTATCCTGCCATCCACCGTCTTCCTCCGACATGGCAAAATCTAGCTCAACCTGAAGTAGCTTATCGTAGTCATCTGGCGGGATGTCATCTGGTCGGCTGACATACGAACCATCAATATACTTGCTTAGACCGGCTTCACTGATTTTAGCTTCAAGGCTTGTACGGCGTCCGCCGAGCCATTGGAAGATGCCGAGCGTACTACCATTACTGTTTACTACGTTAAGCGATGATTCAGCCATTGCATTACCAAGCAAGCCTGCTGCAGCAATATCATTAAAGCCCTTACCAATAAAGTAGTTCCAAATTTTTTCAGCCGTATCGCTACCCTGCAAAATCGTACTGCCCGCCGCATTTTCACCGCCCTCACATTCGAGCGGGTTATAAAACATCACATTATTTGATGAAAAAGTGTCGATAAATTCGTCTACTTTTGAATAGTGCCTAGAGGCCGCGTAAGTATTCGCATATGGCAAAGTCGCAAACGCAACGGAGGCTAAGAAATATAGACTGCGCCTAGTGATTATTTTTAGTTTTTTACTCAAGATCATATACCACCTCATAATCTTCTACATTAAAGTTCACGTCGCTGATTTCTTTTGCGACTGCTTTTTCCAAACCATCTTTACCAGATTGATATCCGTAGACGATAATGCAAAATACTTTTTTACACCTACCACTCATTTCGCCATTTGTGATTTTATATTTGAGAAATAGACTGCGCATGCCAGGTTTACCTGCATTCATATCAAAATTACCCTCGATTGGGAGTGAATCGCGGATTTTTAACTTCTGATC
>CAMNBP010000046.1 GCA_946532885.1 uncultured Candidatus Saccharibacteria bacterium | reverse complement strand
TTATATAGTTTCATAATATATTTAGTATAACAGCAACTCGCCAGAGAGAGAAATTATTTCTTTTCGCCGAAGAACATTTGATCGACACCGAGCCCTTTTGCTAATTGCTCGCCGAGCATCTTTTGATTACTCTTAGAAGACAGGGCTCCTCGCACCGATGTGCCATTCTCCCCCGCAATCCTCGATGAACTCAAACGCTTACGCGCTTCACGCTTCACATCGGATTGTTTCAGATTTTTCAATTCGCACTTTGTTTCTTTTTCGTGTTTATGACGTGCGCTCATATTGCGATAGCGATTCGTAATTACCCAGTAAAAGATGAAGCCCGGCGTAAAGCCTAACAGGCCTAGCCAGAACGGGTTATCATCATCCGTATCCAAGCCCAAGCAGAACAATATCCAACGCACGCCTAAAAATGCGCCAATTATCTCAATAATCGTTGCGTAGATCATTAATTTCGTCTTATAAATCGGAACTGATCCCATCGTCTCGCCGGTACGCGCATTCACGGCAACGTAATGCAGCAACTTTTTATCACCCTTCACTTCGAGATAGCTATACAACCAAACCGGCAAATAGGCTGCTTTCCACTTACGTCCCTTCACATCGAGTTTTTCGTTTGTCCACTTTACGCCGCGATCATAAAACTTCATCGATTCCAGCGCGTGATATCTTGCCATATCGCCAATCTGTAAATCTACCGCCGGCTTCAATGCCTCAATATTCGTGTCACGTTTTTCACTAGCATATCCGCGCAGGAAACCAGGATTCCAATCTTCACAATTTTCCGTATCAAATGGCATCACGGCACTAATCACGTTATTCGTGTTAATCAATGTATTTTGATTTAACTTATCCGCCGAGGCCTCGATTGTTAAGTCGTCCACCAACAAATCAAAATCGCGCATCACGTCATAAACATCTGCATCGTAGTAATGTCTTCGTGAGTTGCCACTTCCCACCGTATACGAACGCGTCTGATGCTCCGCTTCGCCCGATAATGTTGCATGCGTATTCGCGTCTACTACCATATATGGCAAATACACGCCCATAATATTTTCAGTCGTAAATTCTTTCTTAAATTGTGGGTGCGCAAAGAATTGGCGCTTCTTTACAAACTCTTCAATGTCTTTTTGCGCAGTCGGCTTCTCGAGCTTAAATGGCAAAACCATATCTGGCACTGCCCCATTTGGCATCTTTTCGTTAATCGACAACACATGGCGACACCAGTGACATTTTGCGCTCGTCACTTCGTCGGTATTAATCACCACTTCTGCACCACAAGCTGGACACTTCAGGGTCAAAATCACTTCTTCACTCGGAATAATATCCGTTGCGCCTTCGCCAATCACGTCTCCAACTAAGTCTTCTATTCCGCCTTGCGCATTTACTGCTTTTCCTTCAAATTCTGCACGACAAAAACTACAACGTAATTTCCCAGTTTTCGGATTTAGCGCGACATCCGTTGCGCCGCATTTTGGGCAACGATTCATTCCATTTTTATCATTCTTTATTGCCATTTTCGCCTCCTCCTAATTAATAATCATAACTATAATCAAAACCACCTGAATCCCAACCGCCAGAATCATAGCTACTGGAGCCCCAGTCCGACGATGATGAGCCCCAATCATAACTACTAGAACCCCAGTCGCTGTCATATGACGACGATGATGACGATGACCCTCTATGATGACCACTTCCACTACCGCCACCCATAATCGCCGCTAGGAAAATAATAATCATAATAATCACATAAAATATCGCGATTAGGTTGCCCATTAAATTATTGTGCCTACGCATTCTCGTACGGTCGTCTATCTCACGTTTTTGCGCAAACCGCATTTTTTCAACTTCTAGCATTTCTTGCTCACCAGTTGAAATCGTACCAATCACACGATTATCATTACGACCCACAATGTTATCGCTATAAACTCGTTTCTCGGATTTGATAATGTCGTCAATTCTTTCCAGATTCTCAATTTTTGCCCGCGTCTCCAACTCATGATAATGGCGCGTAATCTTACCACTATCCGTTAATCCCAAGGCAATTTCTGTACGGCTCTCCGGCTTCGATTCTCGTCCGGCAATCAATAAACAAATACCTGGTATTACAAACAACCACCCAATCGGAAAAGCAATCAAACCAACAACTATCAACGCCCATCCCCATTTTCGTCTCGCCGATCGATTACCTGGCTTATCATTTTTAATCTCAACTAGGGATTTTTTCTCGTGCATAGTAGTCGGCAACTCGCCGGCAACTTCACCAGTACGCCCATTTACTGCTACATAGTAAATTCTGCCATTTTCTTCACGCTGATAGCTATATAGCCACACCGGCAAATATGCCGCGCGCCACTTTGTACCTTTAATTCCCAGATGCTCTTTACTCCAGCGTACGCCACGGTCATATTCTTTCATGTCATCTCGAATTTTGATACGCGCAATATCACCACACTGCAGCGCTACGACTTGTTTCAGACTATTTACATTCACGTCTCGTCGCTCACTGGTAAAACCTCTCAGGTAATTTGCATCCCAAGCAACGGCATTTTCCGTATCGAACGGCAAAATCGTATTAATCACATAATTTGTGTTAATCATGGTGTTTTGATTCAACCGCCTACTAGATGATTCAACCGTCAAATCATCCACCAATAAATCAAAATTGCGCGAGACACTATATTCGTCTGCATAGTTAGCCTGTTGCCAGTCTACCGGAGCTTTATTTACTGTTCTTTCTGCATAACCATTCATTTCCGACTTAGCGTTCACGTCTACAATCATGTACGGGAAATAAACGCCATTCACCAACTCGGCCTTATAGCTATTCTTGAAGTCTTGATTTACGCTAGTTGTATTATTATCGATAAATTTTCGTATAATCTCTTGCGCTTTACGTTTCGAAAACTTAAACGGCAACACTAAATCCGGTACTGCACCATTCGATACTTTTTCATTTACTGACAGAACGTGATGACACCAGTGGCATTTAGTACTTGTTGCCTTATCCGTATTCACTACTACTTGCGCACCGCAAGACGGACATTTCATCGTTATAACTACGTCTTCACCCGGTATAATATCTTCCGCGCCGATACCGCGATCCTCACCGGTTTTCCCCCTTATTCCACCAGCAGCATTCGCCAAAACACCATCAAAATGGCTACGACAATGATTGCATTTTAACTTTCCAACTTCAGTATCTTGCGAAATATCGCTCGAACCGCAATTTGGACAACGTTTTAATCCATTTTTATCACCAGTCATAGTCACCCTTTTTTTGATTTTGTTTTAATGCCATATCTACGCTTTGTGAACTAATCGCGCCATATATATTTGAATCATTTCTGCCATCAATCATTGGACTGCTTTTGATTCTAATCTCCACCTCGTCCGTATCTCTTTTCTTCAGATTCTTAATCTCAAATTTCGTCTCACGTTCGTGCCCATGACGCATACCGATATTCTCTGCTCTTATTTCATATTCTTCCGCATTCCTTGAAGACAAAATTAAGCCCACAATACCTGCGCCCATCAACACGAAGCCCAATAGACAAATTAACCAAAAGTTAATCATCGAAAATAATATGACAATAAATGTTCCTGTCGCAATTAAACTCCAGAACATACTCGTGTCACCGTTGCGTTTTTTAACTTTCTGCACTTTTTGCAACGGCATCACGCCGGCCATTTCACCCGTCCTACCATTCACCGCCATATAATATATACGTTTCGATTTTTGGTCCTGGTAGCTATACAGCCACACTGGTAAATATGCGGTCTTCCATTTTGTCTTTTTTACTTCTACGTGCTCCTCTGTCCAACGCACGCCGCGATTGTAATCCTGAATCGTATCGCGCAATTGAATACGTGCAATATCCCTAATTTGCAACTCGGCAATCTCATCAATATCGTCAACGTTCGTATCGCGACGTTCACAGCTAAATCCGCGCACATAATTCGCATCCCATTCAACTGCATTCTCTAAATCAAATGGCAAAATCGTATTAATAATATTGTTCGTATTTACCATCGATTCCTGTTTTAATCTCTTGCTTGAAGATTCAATCGTTAAATCATCAACCGAAAGATCAAACTCTCTTTCTATTCTCGCTTCCTTCACCATAATCGTATCTATGATGTCTTTTGATACGATTCCATGTACCGAACGCTGCCCAACTCCTCTAAACGTTACATGCGCATCCTCATCGAGCACAAAATACGGGAAATATACGCCAGTAGTTTTCTCAATATCAAACTGACTCATAAAAGTCGCATCATAATAATCTCTCGGCATCGAAGTAATGCGGTCGGAAATTTTCTTCATTGCAACTTCGCGTTTAACTTTGAACGGCAAAACCAAATCTGGCACAGCACCGTTTAGCACTTTTTCATTTAATGAAAAAATATGCCTACACCAGTGACATTGTGCACTCAAAGTTTCATTCGCATTCAGTGTTACTTCGGCACCGCACGAGGAACAATGGAACGTCACTAAAACATCTTCGTCAATCAGATCTTCAGCTTCGCTATCATCATCCGCTAGCTTACCATCAAAAATCGCCTTACAGTGTCGACACTGAATTTTTCCCAAATCCGTATTCAGAGCCAAGTCGCTTGCCCCACAATTGGGGCAGCGACGTAACTCTGGTTTTGGCTCATCAGCCATTTATTATGCTTCCGGAGTTGCACTTTCGTCAGCG
>CAMNBP010000045.1 GCA_946532885.1 uncultured Candidatus Saccharibacteria bacterium | reverse complement strand
TGGCTCACATAAATGACTCCAAAAATTTAATCATTTAAGGAGTAATTTATGAAAACTATTAACAATCAAGTCCAAACCGGCGAAAAAGTGGAGGTTATGGCACTGTTCAATTACAGTCAAGTTCCATGCCAACCACTCTATTTTCGCAAAAGGGGAGAGGAAGAGGTCGAAATTACGGAGACCATCAGCGAACGCATTAAGTTCGTTGGCAACTCCGCCAAGCACATCTTCCAATGCGTAGTCGGCAAGCTGAACTATCAGCTCGAATTCGACGCAACATCCCTAGCCTGGACTCTTTACGAGAACTAGGCTAAGGCCCCTCTCGTGGACGCTCGCCTTTCCGGCGGGCGTCTTTTTTGCGCCAGAATAATAAACTAATTACTAACAACACGCCAAACGGCAACATTCAGCCAGCCACCGACAACGGGACGCCCGTCCCCACGGCGTTACCATCTTCATTATTTTGTGGAACAATCGTTTCACTCCCCAACTCCACATCATTCAAAGCGATTCGATATTCCTCGCCAACGTCGTAATCTTTGTTCAGCCAGGCAAAGCTCAATATTTCATCTTCGGTATAGGTCAATTCGCCAACTTCCAACTCACGTCCCGCTTCCGCATAGCCTAAATCGAAACCATTCACTCTAACTAACAAATACTTCGCCGTTTTGGGAATTGTTCGTGTCCCAACGTGGACAACTCCAGATTCGTCCCGATAGATCATCAAATCTGGTGCTTCGATCAACGTTGTTAATTGAGGCTCGCCGATTGTCACATATGCCGTTGTCGTTGCATTTACGCCACTAGCCGTCGTCACTCGCAACCGCACTAAAGTATTCGCCGTAAAACTGGCGCGTATTTCCTTAGGACCAACAAACCATCCGTCGCCAACATTCCATTCATACTGGACAATATCGTCACCCAAAGCAAAGCTTTGCGAAGCATCAAAGACAACTTCTTCGCCAACATCCGCATAATAATTAGATAAAGGCAAACTTGCTATTACTTTAACTTCGCCCGAAGCTAACTGTAAAACTTTCGCATGGCCCACGCGTCTTTTTGGCAACTTCGTTGCGACCAAATCCGCCAGTCACGCCACGCCAACATCTGCATAAGTAAAATGCCCGCCATTTCGCAAAGGGTTTTTCGAGCTACCGCAAACATAGTCCGCATTCGCGCACCATAAACCGTATTTTCCTCTCAGTTCGCCATATTGGTACGGATTTCGCTCACCCAATGAGCCATCATCCGTTAAACAATTTGGTACATAAACTCGATATTCCGATAAATTTTTTCCGCGACACGCATCTGGCCAAATACCACGCCCTTCCGGCAAGCTCAATTGCGGATCACCCAATAGACCAACATAAATCACTTTGTCTGCTGCAAAGCTTTTTACCGCCTCACCGACCACCATAGCGCCTTGCGAATAGCCAGCCAACACCCAGCGCGTCTCCGGGCAGCGCTTCATAACATTCACATAATAGGTCTTCAGAGTGTTCACGCCATCACGCACACTCGCACCGAATTCGTAATATTTTCCAGCTGAAACGTAGGCGCCCAATAGAGTCCTAAACTTCGCCACCGAAATCGCCCGATATGGCAAATCCTGAATCCTTGCCGTATAGCCTTGCTGCGCCGCAACATTATTCATCGACTCGTTAAAAACTTTCCATTCCGCGCCCTGATTGATTTCTTGGCCAGAACCACGCGCAAATATAAATTCAACTTCTACACAGTCGTGCGTCATCATTGAACTGGCGCCAACATTTCGCGCCACACTAAACGCCAGCAGAGCAATCGATATAATAATTCATCGCATTTTCATGTCCATAATTATTCCATTTCATCATCAAAGAAAAAGCATAAGTACAATCATTTCGCTATCTACAAAGCCCGCCCCTAAAATGCTAAAATATACCCATGGCAGACCTAATTGAAGTAAAAAATTTCAAAATCTCCTTTGCCAGCAAAACCGTCATCAAAAACTTATCTTTCTCCGTCAAAAAAGGCGAGATATTTGGCCTTCTCGGCAGCAACGGTTGCGGCAAAACTACTACTATCCGTACTCTTCTTGGCCTCTATCATGCCGATAGCGGACAACTCTTGATCGATGGCAAACCATTCGATCAAAATTCCGACATCAAAGTCGGCTATCTTCCAGAGGAGCGCGGCCTCTACAAAAAGGAATCTGTCATTGACACAATGGTCTATTTCGCACGTCTACGGGGCGTTAAAAATCCAAAACAATGGAGCTTGGACTATCTCAATCGCGTCGGTCTGTCCGATCACATTAAAACCAAAATCGAAAAACTCTCTCAGGGCATGCAGCAAAAAGTCCAACTCGGCATTACAATCATGGGCGATCCAGATATCCTGATTCTCGACGAACCAACCAAAGGTTTTGATCCGGTCAACCGCCACTTACTCATGGATATTATCGAAGAATTGCATGCCAAAGGCTGCACTATCATCCTAATTACGCACTATATGGAAGAAGTCGAGCGTTTCTGCGACCGTATTCTGCTACTCAAAGACGGCACCGCTAAAGCCTACGGCACTCTCAATGAGGTCCGCAACAAATTCCATCGCCGCTCAATCGACCAAATTTTCGTCGACATCTATGGCGCAAAGGAGGAGGCATAGTATGAAAACCCTACAAGTCGCACGTTTTGAATTAACGCGCAATCTTAAAAAACCTAGCTTCTGGCTCGCCGCCTTAATGGTGCCGGTCATTTTGGTAGCCTACGTTATGATTGTCGGCTTTACTAGCTACAGCGCCACCGAAGACCTTATGTCAGGCTCCGACACCGCCTCATTGCGTCTTGGCCTCTGCGACGAAACAGAATACATCCGCCAATATACTTTTATGAATTCCGACGGAAAAGAACAGACTGTCGCCAAAATTAACGACCGCGACGCCGGCCTCAAAGCTATCGAAAATAGCGAATTGGACGTCTTTTACTACATTGCACCAAATTTCGCCGAACAACCAACCATTGAAATCCATGTAAAAAACGGCGAAGCTGGTCTATTCGATGATTATTCTGCGCCAATTTCCACACTCCTTGGTGCCGAAGCGCAAAGCAGAGTAGAACCGATTAATTATATGATTATCGCCGGCGCCGTCAATTACAGCACCACAAATTACGATCAAGACGATAATCATGTCGTCGACATGGGCGAAACTGTATCACATATGCTTGCTCCAATTGCTGCTATTGTATTGTTTTATATTATTCTCGTCTTACTTGGTAATCGTCTGACCGTCGCCATGACCGAAGAAAAAGAAAACCGCATCAGCGAACTATTACTAACCAGTATCAAGCCAATTAATCTAATTATTGGTAAAACTATCTCATTAATGGTTCTAGGCATTATCCAAATCTTAATAATCCTAATACCAGCCCTCGTCGTTTATCGCATTGCCGACAACTACAATATGTTGCCAGATATCGAGATTACATTTGAAGCCGGTAGTATCGCCATTAGTTTGACCTTGCTACTATGTTCCTACTTTATGTTTACGGCACTTAGTATGTTAATCGGCACTATTTCATCTACTGCCCGCGACGCCAACTCGTATGCTAGCGTCCTGATTATTATGATGATTCTACCAATCATTTTCCTAAATGCCTTTAGTGCCGAAACGCCAACCACGCTCGGTTACGTACTAACATATTTCCCGCCATCCGCACCAATCGCCTTGATGCTACGCAACATCTTCGGCAATCTTCCAACTTGGGAAATGATTATAGGCATCATTGAAATCTTCGTCGTCGGCGCACTCGTATTGCGCCTAGCCGCCTATATTTTCTGTCATAATGCAATTAGCTTTACTGCGAAAGTCGACTTCAAGAAATTATTAGGAGCACCACGTAAGCAATGGAAAAATTAAGCATTCTACTCGGCAAGACTGTCCAAAAGGTTACTCGTCTACGCGGCAACGGCGGCTCGGCTTTGCCAGGCCTCGTCGTCGAACGTACGAACCCACATTTTATTAAAAACACACTGTCTAAACTTCCAATGGGTGTCGTAGTAGTGTCTGGCACAAATGGCAAAACTACGACCACCAAAATCGTCAGCGAGTTGCTCGAGAAACAAGGGCTCAAAGTATTCACAAATAAGACCGGTAGCAATTTCGTGCGTGGCGTAATTTCCGAAATTCTCGCCGACATTAAACTCAGTGGCAAATTTGATTACGATATTGCTGTGCTCGAGCTCGACGAAGCCCACGCCGTTAAATTCTGCGAAGTTTGTGATGTTGATTATTCATTGATTCTAAACGTTCAGCGCGATCAACTTGATCGCTTCGGCGAAATCGACCACACCGCAGAATTACTGCAAAAACTTGCCGCCCATACTCGCAAAGCCGCCGTCTTAAACCGTGAAGACCCACGCGTCAGCAAGATTCAAACCGCGCATCCATTCTATTTCGGCCTATCAAACGAGCTAATTAAAGAATTTCCGTCTGACGATAATCTACTAGAAGCCAGTAAAGTGCAAGCTTCCAACCTACCAGCTCGTGTCACGCTCGAAAAACTCAACGGCCAAAAAGCCGTCTATAAAATTAACGATCAAACATATAATTGTAGCCTCACGCTTAAGGGCGTTTACAATGCCTACAATGCGGCTGGCGCACTTGCTTTATGCAGCCTCATTATGAGCGAAGTTGATCCAGCAGATTTTATCAAAGATCTTTCTGAAATATCCTCCGCATTCGGCCGCGGCGAAAGCTTCAAAAT
>CAMNBP010000044.1 GCA_946532885.1 uncultured Candidatus Saccharibacteria bacterium | reverse complement strand
TCTATCTTGTGTTTAAAGAGATAAACGCCGTAGGAGAATAAGGCAATGTTGAATGGGATGATAAAACCACAATAGGCTATTACGGCGTTACTGGTCGGGCCGAAGGTACTGGAGATAATCGGATAGCCCAAAAAAGTCGCATTGTTAAATACGAGAGCAAAAATTGAGGCGTAGCGGAATTTTCCTTTATACCACCGTTCATTAAAGATAATTGTGCCAAGAATGGCAATGCCAACCATGACAATAACGCCACCAATCAGCCCCGAGACGAATAGGTGTGAGGTTTCATCGTTGTAGGCAGTCGGAAACGCCATAAAGAGCGACGCCGGCATAAATACACAAAGCAAGAGATTAACGAGATCTTTATTAGTTTTGGCGGAAATAAGTTTTAGTTTGCCGAGAATAAAGCCGAGTACCAAAATAATTGCGATTGTGCCAAGTCGCGAATAAAAATCCGTAAGTTCAATATTCATTTATTGCTTTTCTGGAGCCTTTTTGCCCGCCCTTTTAGTTTTACGTTTGCCACTTGTGAGCTCCTCGAGAATTTGCTCATCCATGGCAATGATATGATTGAGTTTCTTGCGCATTTCGTCGTCGACATGCATGTCGCTAGTTAAGTTAGCATCAATTGCATTAATGTCGTGAATCATTTTGGTGAGACGGCGGCGTTCTCTGTCGGCGGAGCGCTCAGAATAAATTGCGAGCATAATACTGATGGCGCCAGAGAACAAAATAATTAGATCAAGAATTGAACCCGACCAGTTTTTTTGGCCAAATATGACAGCAATCATTCCAATAATAGTTATACCAACTACGATAATTACGGAATAAAACAAGATTTTTTCTTTACGTTTCATAGTTTAATTGTATCCTTCTGCCTGGAGCTCGAACATTTCTTTGTACAAACCATTGTGGGCAATTAATTCTTCGTGCGTACCATGCTCTATTATTTTACCAGATTCAAGCACAAGAATTTTCTCGGCTTTGCGAACTGTTGAAAAACGGTGGGAGATAATAATTGTAGTGCGGTCCTTTTGGCGCTGAAGAATATTGCGGAATATTTGATACTCAGCCTTAGCATCTACGGCGCTAGTTGGTTCGTCAAGAATAAGGACGCTCGGCTGACGGAAGAAAGCGCGCGCAATTCCAAGACGCTGCCATTGACCACCGGATAAATCGGTGGAATTTTTTAGATCAAGGTCTCTGGAAAGAATTTGATTAAGGCCGCGTTTGAACTTTGTGACAAGGTCGCCCAACCCAGCGAGTTCGAGTGACTCTTTGATTTTTTGCGTATCGTAAGGCTGCGATACATCGCCAAACCACACGTTCTCGCCCAAAGTCGCAAACTCATAGCGTGTGTAATCTTGGAATAGTGCACCAATCTTAGATAGATAGCTGGTACGCTCGATGCGCTCAATCGGAAGGTCATTAATTAATATTTCGCCTTCAGTTGGCTGGTAGGCACCAATTAGAAGCTTTATCAGAGTCGTCTTACCCGCACCGTTTTCGCCCACAATCGCAAGACTATCGCCAGGATTTAGAACGAAGTTGATGTTGTCGAGTGCTTTTTTGTCGGTGCGCGGATAGGTGAAGCTAACATTGCGGAATTCGATTTTTGGAATATCGGAAACTATAACATCACCATTGTTTTTAGCTGGAGTTTCCATAAATTCCATGAAGTCCGTTGCATTAACTAAGCCCTCGCTCGCACTAGCGATATTGAAAAATAGCGATGAGATATTGCCACTAAGCTGAGTCAACAAAGAACGCACCGCCATGAATTGGCCAATTGCAAAACGACCCAAAATAATCTCGATCGCTACGAAGATAAGGACCAGATAGCTGACGACATCCTCTATCGTACGAGAACCAATGTTAGGCCAGAAGAATTCGCGCGTATCGGCAAGATCTTTTTCTTGACTGCGGCGACGCGCTTTAATCATACGATCAATTAATTGGTGCGACAAATCATTGAGTTCGATTTCGAGCGCCGAGTTTGAACTAGTAATCTTTTGTTCAATTTGATAAGCAATGCGGCGGTCTTTCGTGAATTCGCGCCAATTGCGTCGCTGGCGAGCGGAAAGTCTTAGGCTTAGGACAGAATATGGCACGGAAGCAGCCGCAACGGCAAGCGTAACGAGTGGCGAAATTGCCAATGTTGCAATCAAGACTGATATTAAGCTAA
Organism: uncultured Candidatus Saccharibacteria bacterium; assembly: GCA_946532885.1. GTDB lineage: Bacteria > Patescibacteriota > Saccharimonadia > Saccharimonadales > Saccharimonadaceae > UBA2834. Next base: position 2,606 of record CAMNBP010000044.1, on the reverse strand, counting down.
TGACGGAAGTAACGATGCTAATTAGACTATTCGAAACGCTCGTAATCATTGACCCATAGTCTTGAACGCGATTGAATTTATCGGCGAAACTTTGACTCTCGCGGATTGATAATGGTATTTCGATGTATTTACTGGCAATTTTTTCGCTTACATAAATATATACATCTTGCCAAGTTGATGCTTGTAATAAGTTGTTAATCTGGTTAAGCACCGTATTTACGAGCTGAATAACTAAAAGGATAATCGCGATCCATAAAAAAGGAATAAAATCATGCGTTGTAATGGCTTCCGTAATACGAGTAACGGCTGCACCGGCTAGCAATGCGGTAATTGGCGGAACGACAGACGAATATAGCTGATAGAGCCAGAAGAAGAAGCGTTTTGAGCCAACCGCTTTGTTGTAAATCCTAAATGTATACCAAACCGAACTTAGCGACATGCGCGGATATGATGGGCGGCGCTGCTCAGCAGCTTTGCGCGCTTTTTTCTTGGCGCGCAAAGCTTTACGGGCTTCTCGTTTCGAGAGTCGATTTTGTTCCTTTGCTTCTTTTTGGGGTCGTCTCTTCATTATTCCACCGTGACGGATTTGGCTAGGTTGCGAGGCTGATCTACGTCATTGCCACGCTCAACCGCAACATAATATGCCAAAAGTTGCTGTAGAGTGTTGAGGAGAATTGGAACAAGTTGCTTAATTGGAGTATTAATGCGAACAACATCGTCAGCGTCGATTTCTTTATCGACCGCATCAGTAAGGACGATCGTATGACCGCCACGAGCGCGAACTTCATGTAGGCCACCAATAGATTTCTCAAATAGCCAGTTGTCCAAAATATCGAAGACTTCAAAGAAAGTATCGTCAACAAGAGCGATAGGACCATGCTTGAGCTCGCCGCTAGCATAACCTTCAGCATGAAGATATGAAACTTCTTTGAGTTTAAGCGCACCCTCGAGTGCAATTGGATAGGCCGTGTCGCGACCAAGATATAATGCGTCATTATACTTAGCATATTTCTTGGCAAGCTGCTTCATAGTGTCGTGATGTGTATTGAGAGTTTTCTCAATTTCTTCTGGCAGAATCGAAAGCTCTTTTGTGAACTGACTAATTAAAGATTTGTTGCCACCATGAGTTTCGGCAATCATACCGGCAAACATCAGCATCGTAACAACCTGAGCAGTAAAGGCTTTGGTTGATGCGACAGATATTTCTGGACCGGCATGCACGTAAGTACCACCATCGACTTCGCGCGCAATCGTAGAACCAACGACGTTAACAATACCGAGCGTCTTGGCGCCACGTTTTTTAATCTCGCGGAGACACGCCAAAGTGTCTGCAGTCTCACCGGATTGTGAAACGATCAAGGCAACCGTATGTTCTGGGAGATGGAAGGAGCGATAACGATATTCGGAAGCAATCACAACCTCAGTCGTAATATCCGGGATCAACTGCTCCATATAATATGAAGCTAACAAACCCGCATAATAAGCCGTGCCACAACCAACAATTACAATATGGCGCAAATCTTTCATCTCTTGCACTGTAAGGTTTGGACCACCGAGATGCATCGTACCATTCTTTGGATCGATACGACCGGACAACGTGTTATGTAAAGTTGTAGCCTGTTCCATAATTTCTTTAAGTAAGAAATGGTCGTAGCCACCCTTTTGAATTTGCGCAAGATCACCTTCGATGGTTTCAGTGTTAGTGTCAAGATGCTTGAGGTTTAGATTATAAACATCAACATTATCAGCAGAACAAACGGCAAGCTCGCCATCATTAAGATAAACCGCTTCACGAGTGTATCCCAATAATGCAGATGCATCTGAAGCAATGATTGTCTCCCCCTTCCCTACACCAATAATCAGCGGACTACCGAGACGGGCGACAACGATTTGACCGGGTTCAAGCGGAGAAAAGACGGCGATACCGTAAGTACCACGAACTTTTTTAACGGCTTTAGCTACGGCATCTTTGAGTTTGACGCCGTCTTTATAGTTGTCATTAATTAAAGCAGCAAGAACTTCCGTGTCAGTATCAGATTTGAAATCAACATCCTTGAGTTCGGCTTTTAATTCTTTATAGTTCTCGATAATGCCATTATGAACCATCCAGACATTACCAACATGATGCGGATGGGCGTTTGTTTCCGTTACTCCACCATGAGTTGCCCAACGAGTATGACCTATGCCAAGATGGCCAGTTTGAGGTTCTTTATTGACAACTTTTTCGAGCTCAGCAATTTTGCCGACTGAACGGGCGATATGTGGCTGTTTTTCGTCATCCAAGGTTGCAATGCCAGCTGAATCATAACCACGATATTCCAAACGCTTCAAACCGTTCAGAAGCACATCCTGTGCAGTTTTTTTACCAACATATCCAACGATCCCACACATATATACCTCCGTTTTAACTTATGTTTAGTATAACCGCTTCGCCCCATGTAGTCAAAAAGCCGCTCATGGTCGTTTCCGAAAGCCATCATAAGTTCCCTATAAATTTTTACAAGTTATATCCGAAAAAATTGACTTTTGTAATAAGATGATGTAGAATTGTTCTTGCAATCCCCTGTAGCTCAATGGTGGAGCAAGAAGCTGTTAACTTCGAGGTT
>CAMNBP010000043.1 GCA_946532885.1 uncultured Candidatus Saccharibacteria bacterium | reverse complement strand
CATTCCATTATTGGCACTCAGCTAGACTCTTCGAAAATCGGCAGCGAACTACGCGCGCATTACGCCAAATACTTTGAGGATATCGATGTTGTTGTAGAATATTTCACCTCGTACGACGAAAACTTAACTGGCCAACGCAAGAAAGCAAATCAGATGTATGAGGAGATTATCTCAGCGCGCACTGATTTAGAAAAACGCCAGCAGTTATATGAAGAAAATAACCGCCAATTAAATAATGATATCGACAGCTATAATGCGCGAGTTGCGCCTGGATGCACGACTGATTTAGAATGTCGCGAATTTGAAAACGAATACAATAGTTTACAACAACGCGTCACCTTGCAGCAGCAAGAATATGATGCATTGACAAAATTGGCCGATGAATTGAATCAAAAAATTGCAACCTACAATAACCTAGTTGAGCATCTCGGCGAATTAATGAAGAGTATTGATAGCACCTATATTGAGATCCCTTCAGCTGAAAAAATTACTAATTAGCACTCTTGACTTTCGAGTGCTAAAAACATATCATAAAATAGAGGAGGATAATGAAAGATTATTTAGTCCCAACTGTTGTTGAAGAAACCAATCGTGGCGAGCGCGCCTACGATATTTATTCGCGTCTCTTGAAGGAGCGTGTGGTATTTCTCGGCGATCAAGTTACGCCGGAAACTGCCAATATCGTGATTGCGCAGCTCTTACATCTCGCCTACGAGGATCCAAAAAAAGATATCAAACTTTATATTAATTCACCTGGCGGTTCAGTTTATGATGGTCTCGCCATTATTGATACGATGAACTACATCGAGCCGGATGTGCAAACCATTGGCATTGGCCTACAGGCTTCAATGGGCGCTATGCTCCTGTCTGCTGGCGCAAAAGGGAAGCGCTGCGCTTTGCCAAATGCCCGCATCATGATTCATCAGCCAAGCTCTGGCACTGAGGGCAAAATCACCGATCAGGAAATCGCGCTCAAAGAAGGTATTTATCTTAAAAAAGTTCTCATCGATATGATGGCGAAAAATACTGGCAAATCCGCCAAAGAAATCGAAAAAGACATGGATCGCGACAACTGGATGTCGGCTGAGGAAGCTAAAAAATACGGCATCATTGACGAAGTTATCACGAAATAGAAAAAGCGGGCCTGCGGGCTCGCTTTTTGATCGCAATAAAAAACACCCAGCTCCGACCTGGGTGTCCGCAATTTATCCCTCTACTTCTATAGACTCGTCCGACCACTTAAGTTCGGCATCGATTGCGGCAGTCACTTCGTCGACTTTATCGGCCGGCGCAGTAAGGGTGCGCAAGCTACGATACATTACATCGAGTTCGTCACATCCGATGTAGTAGATCTGGCGATCCAATACCATCAAGAAGATGAAATCTGTCGCCGAATCATAGCTTTCGGTCCTCTCCCAACCGTCAGCTACGCGTCCGATATGCGTATCGTTTCCGTGGATCATGTCATCCTCGTAGCGAATAACATATTCGAAATCCTCGTTCGGAGAGTAGGGCACATTTGGTGTAATGCGGATAGTGTTTTTGCTAACTTCGTAGCTCAAGCCAAGATCGGCTAAAAACTTCTCGAAGTCTAGTGTAGGGCCGTTATTGCTGTCCACGAAATAATAGTCAAGCGTTCCTGCCTTCGCCATATTCTGGTAGGCACTCTCCTTGTGCTGAGCAGTTGTCTGCTCGATGTCGATTGGGCCACCGCCAAAATCTTCGTTGTTTCGAGCAATCGATTGGCAATCGCCATGCCAAGGCTCTTTAGGGGCAGGCTCAATCACGGTTTCTGCTGCTGAACTTGCGTTCTTATGGGAACTGCTGCATGCGATGAAAACGCATACAAAACTTGCGACAATCGCAATAAGAATAAATGGTTTTTTCACTCTATCACCTCCACTTTTGAGCGCAAAATTCATCGATATTCGGGATAAACTATCAATGAACTTTGCAAAACCAATTACAACAATCTAATTATACCACATATGGTTAAAAAAGTCAATGCGTGGGGTGGCATAGGATCATACTTATGCTTTTTACCTGTTAGCGACATGATAAACTAGAGATATGGTAAAAGCAAAGTCGAGGTATGTTTGTCAAAACTGTGGAGCCAGTTTCGTTAAGTGGGCTGGTCGTTGCGAGAACTGCGGTGAATGGAATACTTTGCTTGAACAGGCGCCGAGCACTGAAGTAGAATCAAAAACCGCACTGTCGCGTGGTGCGATTTCTGGCAAAAAGCTTGAGGCGGTTTCAATTAATACTATCGAACCATCCGATGCTGGCAGTCGCTTAACGACTAGTTTTGCTGACTTGGACGAAGTTTTGGGCGGCGGATTGCTGCTTGGGTCAGTAAATTTACTAGCGGGGCAACCAGGTATTGGTAAGTCGACTCTTTTGATGCAAATCTGTGCCGCCGTAGCTGAAAAGCGTCAGGTACTTTACGTTTCTGGCGAGGAGTCAGCGGGGCAGGTGAAGTTGCGTGCTGTACGTTTAGGTGCATCTTCAGACAAACTGCATTTTGCTAGCTCTACCTCTGGTAACGACATCGCCAAAACTATTGAGGGCGGCGAATATGATCTTGTTATTGTTGACTCAATCCAGACCTTGTCGATGGCCGAAATTAGTTCTGCGCCGGGCACGGTTAGTCAGGTCAGCAACTGTGGCAATTTAATTATTCGTGCTGCTAAGGCTAGCAATACTGCTGTAGTGATCGTTGGCCATGTCACAAAAGATGGTGCATTGGCTGGGCCGAAGATTCTCGAGCATCTAGTTGATGTAGTTTTAAATTTCGAGGGCGATCGTTACGGTGGGTTTAAGACTGTACGTGCCGTCAAAAACCGCTTTGGCTCTACTAATGAAGTTGCAATTTTTGAAATGGCTAGCAAAGGCCTAGTTGAGGTTAAAAATCCATCCGAAGCGTTGCTTTCCGAACGTCAAAACACTGATGGCAGCATCATTATGGCAACTATTGAGGGCACTCGTCCGCTATTAGTTGAAATTCAGGCACTCGTAAATACAACAAATTTTGGCTACCCAAAGCGCACTGCCTCTGGCTTTGACCTTAATCGTCTCAACCTCTTAATTGCCGTGCTCGAAAAGCGCACAAAGCTCAAGCTGCAAGATAAAGACATCTTCATTAACGTGGTTGGCGGTATGCGTCTGAACGATTCAGCAGCCGACTTAGCGGTTTGTATGGCAATTGCCAGCGCTGCAGCCGCGCGCAAACTTGACGAAAAAGTTATTGTCTTTGGCGAGGTCGGTCTCGGTGGCGAAATACGTAGCGTCACAGCACCAGATCGTCGTATTGCTGAGGCTAAAAAGCTTGGTTTTGAGCATGCTATTGCGCCTGCCACCATTAAAGATAAGTTTGTCCTGCCAGTCAAAGATTTGCGCTCGGCCCTCGTTAAGTATATGAACAACAAGTAATCTCGCTTGCAAGATGGCCCAATCTGTGGTAAAATGACTGCAATATGATTACTAAAGATAACAAAGCTGAAGCGATCAAGAAGCTTGCTCGCAGCAAGAATGATGTTGGCTCTCCTGAAGTTCAGGTTTCAATTTTGACCGAACGCATCAAGGAAGTTACCGAGCACGTCAAGCAGAACAAGCACGACTATATGGCAAAGCGCGGTCTTATCCAAATGGTCGGTCAACGCAAAAAGTTGCTTAAATATCTCGAAAAGACTGATTTCGAAAGCTATAAAGCAACCGTCGCCAAACTTGGTCTTCGCAAATAGTTGCAACAAAAAGCACCCGCAAGGGTGTCTTTTTTATGCCGAAATTAAACCATTAGAAAACCCGGCCAATAAGCGCTGCAGCGCAAGACGGCCGGGTTCTGTGATCATCTCGTGATCACCGCGGTCTCAAGGTTTAATCGTTGTTGACGCGGGAGTCGTTGTCGACGTATCGCAGTCCCATGCTAGTGAATTTGTCCTGAAGTCTGTTCTGTCTAAGCGTATCAATCGCTTCAGAATACTCCTGAGACAATTCGTCGAGCATTCTTGCTGCGGCCATAAGTTTGGGATCAATGTCACTGATCACACGCCTTAGACCCTCAGCGAGAAGCTTCGTCGCAATGTTCAACATGTGCGAAATACGTTCGTCTGCGGTCATGCCTTCCCTAGCTCGATGAAGGCGATTGTCCACGATGAACTCCATCTCCGTAACGATTTCATGCGTTTCGGAGTCGAGACTCTTGCTGCCCACGATATACATGATGATGTGGGAAAGATCTTCGCGCTCCTCCTTGCTCAGCTCGCGCCAGTCCCCATCATCGGTGAGAACGGTAAGGCTACGCTTAGCCTTCCTAATCGGTTTCCAGTACTTTTCGATCACATCGGTCGCAGTAGGAAAGAATTTCTCGCCTTTTGGAAATACGCCAGGCATCTGCAAGCGTCTGATCCACGCAACGTCCGGATCGATGCCCCTTGGAGTATGCACGCCATCGCTGAATACCTCATAGTTCTTAAATGGGTACAAAAGCAGATGTGTGCCATCCTCCTCGTGTGCGATACGCATTGTTGCGATACGGTTACCACAGACCTCCTTAAAGAGTTCCTGCATTTCTGCGTCGTCGAACTCGTTATTTTCGACAACAATTTCGGCCCTTGAGACCTTTTGTTTAATTGCCATAAACACCACCCCTTTCCATGGCAAAGCTAGTCGGTTGGGATGACCGACTCCTGGTATATTTTATCATAATTATTATAATTAGTCAATAATAAGACCGATATGGTATAATTAAGCAGTAAGTAAATATCGAGAAAAATGATAGATATTTTGTGGTGATTTTTAGTTTCGTCTCGCCGCCAAATACTTATTATTTTTCTCGAGGAAAGGAATAAATTGGATATTATCAACCCAAG
>CAMNBP010000042.1 GCA_946532885.1 uncultured Candidatus Saccharibacteria bacterium | reverse complement strand
AGTAGCGATGAAATCAAAATACAAATTGGAATTTCTTTGCGGATTGTTTCTTTGCGGATATGCAATGGCCTTATCACTGCTGCAATACCCAGAATCAGCAGAATATTCAAGATATTTGAGCCGATTACGTTGCCTAGTACCATATCGGTTTGGCCACCAGCTAGCGCCTTGATCGAAACCGCGAATTCTGGCGCCGATGTACCGAAGGCTACAATCGTCAGGCCAATTAAGCTTTTTGGTACTTTAAAATTTGACGCCGTTGATGACGCGCCGTCCACGAACCAATCCGCACCCTTAATTAGCAGTACAAAACCGACAACTAGCAATATAGCCTGTAGGACAATTTCCATAAGGCCATTATACACCTTAACGATTATGCTTTTTACTGACTATATGTCAGGTATAATTAAAGAAGTAATTAGGAGGACAATATGGCAAATCTGAGAGGTACGAAAACTGAAGCAAACTTAAATACCGCTTTTGCCGGCGAATCGCAGGCTCGCGTTAAATATCAATTCTTTGCTAGTAGGGCAAAGAAAGATGGTTATGAACAGATTGCTGAAATTTTCCAGGAAACCAGCGACAATGAAAAAGAGCATGCCAAGATTTGGTATAAACTTTTAAACGATGGCGTCGCTGATACTGCCTCGAATCTCAAAGCTGCCGCTGCTGGCGAAAATTATGAATACACTGATATGTACGCCAAATTTGCCAAAGAGGCTCGCGAAGAAGGCTTCGAAGAAATTGCTACGCTTTTTGAAGAAGTTGGCAAAATCGAAAAAGAACACGAAGCTCGTTATCTCAAACTTCTCGAAAACCTCGATAAAGGTATTACGTTCAAGAAAGACGGCGTCACGATTTGGAAATGCCGCAATTGTGGTTACATTCATTCTGGTGCTGAGGCTCCAGAAATTTGCCCAGTTTGCAAACATCCACAATCATTCTTCGAAGTACGCGCTCAAAACTATTGATCTCTGATTAGGAAACTGTAGGTGGTGGTGAGCTCTCAAAAACTTAGTCGTTTGCGACGCGTGATTTCTATTCTGCTCGCCGCCATTGCTTTTTGTGCCTTTCTGTATTTTAATCCCGCCGCCTATCGCGATATTAATGAAATCGAGGTTAATCCTTCAGATATAGCCATTAAATCTACGCAAACTAAAGCCACCTCTTTGCTTGCGAAGGATGTGCTAGAGAGCCTCGCCGTTAAAGAAAAAGACACTTCGGCTAAATATTATCGTAAACATTTCTACGACGACTGGAGCACTGCGGCCGACGGCTGTAATATGCGCGAAGCCATCCTAAAACGTGACCTCAAAAATATAATTTTGAAAGGTTGTAAAGTTCAATCGGGTACGCTTGCCGATCCGTATACTGGTCAACAAATTGATTTTGTGCGCGGCCAAGACACCTCCGCTAACGTACAGATTGATCATGTCGTTGCGCTTAGTAATGCTTGGGCTACTGGCGCCTATGCCTTTGATGAGCAAAAACGTTATGCTATTAGCCAAGACCCACTTAATTTGCTCGCCGTCGATGGGCAGGCCAACCAAGATAAACTCGATCAAGACGCCGCCAATTGGTTACCACCCAATGTAGCTTTTCGTTGCCAATATGTGGCGCGCCAAATATCCGTTAAATATAAATATGAACTCTGGGTTACGCCAGCCGAAAAAGCCACCATGCTCGAAATACTCACCAAATGCCCAGATGAGCCTACTTTAGGACTAGAAGATTTGTAATTTGGAAATTGTCTCCACTCACTGCCGCTACGGCTAAGCGTAGAGTGTTATGCTGCAGACCGTTCTCATGCGCAAAACTCATCGCGCCAAGTTGCATTTTGCCTAATTTGCGTTTTGTAATTGCATCTAGTCCGTTATTTTCGCGCGTATTGCGACGATACTTAACTTCCGTAAAATAAAATACATCGTCTTTTTGTGACACAATGTCAATTTCGCAATATTTTGTATGCCAATTCCGCGCCAAAATTGCGTGACCATGGCTTTTCAGGAAGTCTGCTACCTTTTGTTCCGCGATTTCGCCCGTCGAAACTTTTTTCTCAATTTTCTCGGCTCCAACTATTTCCGCAATTGGCTTAAAGCTTTTTCGGTGTTCAGGGCAGACCCCATATTTTTCAATTGCTACGCGATGTGCGGCTGTGCCGTAGCCAACATGCTTCTCGAAACCATAAAATGGGTATTTTTCTGCGATTTCCGTCATATAACGATCACGCGCCACTTTTGCAATTATCGATGCGGCTGAAACCTCTGGTACTAACAAATCGGCTTTCTTCAAAACCTGCACATAAGAACTAAGTGGTGTGTCGCTCAAAAAGTTTACCGTCCCATCAATAATAATTTCACTGTATGGCGTACGGATTTGTTTTACAGCTTCGCGACACGCTTTACGAAGAGCAGCGGACAAACCAATTCGGTCTAGTTCATCGGCATAAACCCAACCTAATCCGTATTCGCATTTCTCGCTTATTTCGCTAGCTAATAGCTCGCGCTTTTTGGCGCTTAACTTTTTACTATCGGTTAAACCTTCAATTTTGGCTTCGCCCAAAACACAGGCACCAACAACAAGAGGCCCTGCCCAGGGGCCTCTGCCAACTTCATCTATGCCTAGAATTGCCAAGATTAGGCTTCTGCCTTTTCGGCTTCTTCTTTAACTTCTTCGGCTGGAGTTTCAGCGACTTCTTCTTCTGGAAGTTCGTTGACTGCTTTGCGATCGAAATCTTTTTGAGTCAAACGTGCGGACTTACCAGAGCGTTCGCGGAGGTAGCGCAAGTTATTGCGGCGAACTTTGCCACGGCGGACAATTTCAACCTTTTCTACGAGTGGGCTGTGCATCAAGAAGCTTTTCTCAACGCCAACACCAGATGTAACTTTGCGAACAACGATGCGTTCGGTGTGTGATTGTTTGCGATCTACGCGGATGACGGTACCTTCAAAAACCTGGATACGGAATTTGTCGCCTTCCTTAATTTTCTGGGAAACGCGAACAGTATCACCGGTACGAACATCGATTACGGCGCCTTTCTTTTGGGCATCTCCCACCATTTGTAATAGTTCAAATGACATACTTATCCTTTACCTAATATTGAAAACTTGCTTCATTTTAGCATATTTTTACCACTTTGAAAAGGGGTGACCACAAGAATCTGGCGGTTTCGACTCAAAATCAAGCCGAGAAACCACTCGGATACCTAAAATTATAGCATAAGCATCATTAAAAGTCAATATTTTAAATCACGCGTGCGATTTCGCTCAGGGTGGTATCGCCACGTAGGGCAGCTAACACGCCCTTCTGCTCAAGCGTCAGTAAGCCTTCTTGTCGGGCGACCGCCTCAATCATCTGTGTGTTAGTCGTACGCACGTCGCCACGGATAAATTTCTGAATCTCTTCAGTCACTACCATCTGTTCCATGATTGCTGTGCGGCCATCAAAGCCGAATGGATGTTCTTCGCTCGGCTTCTCTTTGTAGAGGGTTATGTCATCCAAATCATATTCATGTTCAACGCCCTCTAGTACCCGTTTGATATATTCGGTTGTTGGCTTATCTGCCTTATATGGCACCTTATTGTCGTCGAGTCGACGCACTAGGCGCTGCGCAATCAATAGTCGAATCGAAGATGAGAAAATTGGGTTCACGCCGATCATGTCAATCATACGTGAGAACGCTGCCGAAGTAGAGTTAGCGTGGAAGGATGACAACACTAAGTGGCCGGTAATCGATGCCTGAATTGCCGTACGTGCCGTATCGTTATCGCGAATCTCGCCCACCATTACGACGTCAGGGTCGAGACGCAACACAGAACGCAGACCTTCAGCGAATGAGCCACCTTGATTCGTCTGAATCGGAATCTGTGAAATGCCGCCAATTCCATACTCAATCGGATCCTCAAGCGTGATAATCTTACGTTCGGTTGTATTCAGGGCATTCAAAATCGAGTAGAGTGTTGTGGATTTACCAGAACCAGTTGGACCGACCATCAAAACTAGGCCGCGCGGATGCGAAATAATCTCGTTAATCTTATCGCGCTCTTCTTCGGTGATACCTAGCAAATCGAGATTCAATAAACTTTCATCAAAGTTAAACAAACGCAATACGGCATCTTGGCCATACATAGTTGGCACCATTTCAACACGAATATTCAACAAGTGTGTCGCGCCGTTGCGAGTGATATCTTTTTGCATGTGGCCAGATTGTGGGTGAACGCTTGCGGTCGAAACGTTTGCGCGGCTACTTAGCTCGCCCATGAAAATACGGTATTTATCGCGACTAATTTCGGCAACTGGATGCAGGATACCGTCGACACGCATACGAATACGAATTGTGTGGCGTAAGTTTTCGATGTGAATATCGCTGGCGCCAAGTTTATCGGCTTGGTCGAGCAAGTAATCGAATACTTTATCGGTTGAAACTTTATCGAGTGTTTGCGAAACTGCTTCAAGTGTGGCGCTATCGCCCGCGTCGGCAATCTTAATATCGTCATAATGCACCTGTTGCGGCGGATCGTGACGCAACATAAACACTTGATAAGCCGAGTTAGAAATCAAATAGAACTCAATTCTGCGACCATCGTCTTCGTAAGTTCTCGTCAGTGTATCAATCACGCTTTTTGGCGTCTGGCTAGTCACCATGAATTGATATGGCACCGCCTCCATCCCTTTCTGTAGCGGAATGATGAAATCGTGGTGCATCTGCTCTTTGTCGAGCACATCTCGCACGAGTGGTAACTCTTTTTCGAAATCGCGCGTATCAAGATAAGCTAAACCGAGAATGCCGGCACGTTTCCGGGTCGCTTCCTCTTCATTTTGCCTACGCTTGCGCTGGACCTCATCCTCATTCATAATTTGATTGTATCATGAAACCGCTTATTGTTATCCTGTATAATATCCGTTCCACCTATAATGTGGGTGCAATTTTGCGCACTTGTGATTGCCTTGGTGTTAACCAAGTTATTTTCACTGGCTATACGCCATTTCTTGACAAGGGTTTGCCGCATGAACAGGCTAAGTTGCGCAAGCAGATCCATAAAACCGCCCTTGG
>CAMNBP010000041.1 GCA_946532885.1 uncultured Candidatus Saccharibacteria bacterium | reverse complement strand
GCAGTTTCGCAGGAATTGGGCGTTCGTAAGGCTGAATTGATTGAGCAAGAAATGACTACGACTGGCAGTACGCGCTTCCGTTACAATATTACGACGGCTGCTTTAATCGGCTTGCGCAACAACTTGTTGACTGGAACGAAGGGTACGGCGATTATGAATACTTTGCCAAAAGGCTATCAGCCAGTAACTTCACACTATCGCCAAGAGCGCAACGGCGCATTGGTAGCTTCAGAGGCCGGCCAAAGTACGGCTTATGCGCTCGATGCGGCGCAGGCGCGCGGTATTTTGTATATTCCACCGCAGGTTGATGTTTATATGGGTATGATTGTTGGTCTTTCCAAGAAAGATGAACTCGATATTAACGTCTGCCGCGAAAAACAGCTCACAAACATGCGTACGCATGCATCAGACGGCGCGATTCAGTTAACGCCATATACGCAACTCTCGCTTGAACAATGTTTGGATTTCTTGATGGAAGATGAGTTGCTCGAGGTTACACCAAAGAGCCTTCGTTTGCGTAAGAAGGAATTAAATCCAGTTATGCGCAAACGCCAGCGCAATCATCAGATTTAAGAGAATCTCCACTTCGGTGGAGATTTTTTGAATAAAATTATTGTTCATGCTTATGCTTATCTGAAAATAGACGAAAATCCCTCTAGACAAGTAAAAAATTTATGTAATAATTATGCTCATAGCGCAACCTATTGCACGGAACGGGGGTGATAAGACTTATGTCAAGTTCCTTAATTCAACTGGTCTATGTGGTTTTGAGCTTTGGGGTCCTGATGGCGCTAGTCATGATTTCTAAGCTGTGCGTAATCTATCCTTACGCATTAAACAAAGTTGCGGCGTACCTGAAAGATCGTGGTGGGGGAAACTGGTATCGTTTTAACAAAGAGGCGATGAAGATGGGTTTAGGCAGGATGTTGTCCGGTATGGTAATTGTCTGGGCAATTGGCCTAGTTATCCTGTTAGTATGCTTGCCGAGCGAGTTCAGACAAGTTAGCTTAATAGGCGGCGTGCTAGGCCTCTTTGTATCGATGTTGGCGGAATGGAACACGCGATTTAGTATAGGGATTCTTGATTGTGTTGATGTGGATTTTAATAAGAAAATCTACTTCAGAGATGCACACGAGAAAGAGTTTTCTTGCTCAACGTCAAAGATGTTCAAGTCTAAGATGGAAATGTTGGACTTGCGCGAGAAGGCACTGAGAGGTCGCCATTTTGCCGTACTGACATCGCGTTTTTACGATGCAGTCGCACTGATCGAAAGGACCGAATGGGAGTAGCAGACCACTAGACCATGAACCCCGCAGCGATGCGGGGTTTTGAATTATTGGTGTATAATTTAAGCATATGGACAATACTTTGGGTGGGTATTTGAGTTTCACGGATTACGGTGAAGTTGCGAGGAGTGTGAGTTTAGACTCTGCGTTTTTGTTAAGGGCGACAAATGAGAATGAGGCAAAGGCTGAATTTATGGCTAGTTCTCGGTTGGTGCGCCCGCGTTATATTTATCAAAGTGTTAGTGCGTCAAATTTGAAGCAAAAACAAACGACGATTAAGGAAACGCTAAGCCTTCTGAGTGGGGATAAAAACTTGACCGATAAACAGGCGGAGGAGTTGAGGATTAGGCTTGGGCAATACTACTATGAATGCGAGTTGATTTTGGCTGCCAGGGCCTTTAATCGATCGAGTAGTAAAACTGAGCGCGAACAGCAGGAAAAACGCTTCCAGCGGGCAAATGAGGCCATTTACGGAAAGTTTCATGCGGATACATTCTGGTCGCTTCTGCGAGAGCGGTTGGCGATGATTCCGGTGGGGCACTTATCTCAAGAAGAACAAATGCAATACGCCGAAATGATGCGAATGATCGGCGTGATTGGTCGAAATCGTAAAAAACGTTTTGCGCCCCAGCCAAAGACCGTAAAAGCTTTTGGAAAAAGATTGCAGGAATTATTTGCAAGTATTTTGCGACATATTCCAGATGATAAAGAAGAATTTACGCCAGAAGATGCTGCGAAAATAACCAATGAGATTATCGAACAGGAAATCGGAATTTGGGATGCGGCCTCAAAGCGGGGGACAAAATATCGTGCCGTAGTAGACAAAACGCGTTCGACGGCGGCCGTAAATAACGACCAGCAGAGGATTCTTTATCCTGGAGAGCGCAGCGCTGGCAATTATTCGCGCATCGAGCTCGAAAAGATTATTGTGCACGAGTTTGGCGTACATGTGATGCGGGCGCTTCCGGCGGAGCATCAGGATTTGCGGGCGTTCTATGACAATTCGTCTTATAGTCGATTAACAGAAGAGGGGCTTGCGAAAGTTTGCGAGCAGGCTCTCGATGGAAAATATGACGATATTGGAATTATTCGCTATATCACGATTGGGCTTGTGACGGTCTGCAAAAAGACTTTTCGTGAGACATATGAGATATTGTGGCGGATGGAGAAGCTGCTGAATGGGCGCAGCCAGACCGAGTGTTTTGATTTTGTGCAGCGTGCGACGCGCGGAACCGGCGTTTTGCCGATTAATGCTGACCTGTCGTATTATAGAGGTGTAAATCTGGTGTGGAAGTATATCGAAGAACATCTTGATGATGTGGGATTAATGCAAGTGATGTTCTTGTCGGGGAAGACCGATTTCCTAAACCAGGATCGCAAACGCTTAATAAAAACAATGCAAGAAGATAACTTAATCTAGGAGGAGACATGGGAGCGAAAGTCTATTTTACTAAAGAAATCACGCCTGAAAGTTTAATCCGTATTTATGAGGCTTTGGGTGTAGAGCTAAAAGGAAAGATTGGCGTAAAGGTTTCGACCGGCGAGGCCGGGTCGAAAGGCTATTTGAAGGCTGATTTAATTGGCCCGCTCGTCAAAAAGCTGAATGGTACGATCCTTGAATGCAATACGGCCTATCCGGGCAAACGCAATAAGGCGTCTGATCATATGAAGGTGGCAGAAGAACATGGTTTTACGTCATTCGCTGAAGTCGATATTATGGATGCCGATGGCGAGAAAGAGATTCCAGTAAAGAATGGTAAACATTTGAAATATGATCTTGTGGGGACTCACTTAGATAATTATGATGCTATGATTAATTTGGCTCACGGAAAAGGCCATGTGATGGGTGGTTTTGGGGCAAACTTAAAAAACCAATCGATTGGCGTCGCTTCACGCAACGGTAAGGCTTATATTCATAGCTGCGGCAAAACTGCAAATCCAAGTCTTTGCTGGATGGCAAAATATGAACAAAAAGATTTCATAGAGTCGATGGCGGAAGCCGCAAAAGCTGTGGCGGATTATTTCGCGGACAATGGTAAGCGAATTGTCTATATTACCGTAATGAATGCTTTATCGGTAGACTGTGACTGCGATGCGAACCAGGGCGATTCAGTAATGGCCGACTTGGGTATCGTGGCTTCGTTGGATCCGGTAGCAAACGACCAGGCCTTTATCGATATGGTTTGGAATTCGGACGATCCAGGCGCGAAACTTCTCCAGGAGAGGGTAGATCGCCAGGAGGGGCGCCATATTTTGCCTTACGCTGAGGAAATTGGCCTCGGTACGCGCGAATATGAGCTGATTGAGCTTTAAGCAAGCTAAAATTAATACCCCCGTAACGGGGGTATTTTTGTTGTTCTATAATTTTTTTGATATTTTGCAAGGGGCAGGGGAGCGTATATGTTAAAATATATTTTTGATTTGTCAATGGGGGGATGTTGGTGATTTTGTTCGTATATTATGTAATGAATAATATGTCTGCGCAAGTGTGGAAAACTGTGGAAAAAATAATTTTTTGTTCGGTTTGGTATCTGTTAAAATTTGTATTTTTGCACAGAAAATGGCCAAATGTGTAAAAAATGGGTCTTGCAAAAGCCCAAAAACTTGCTTAAACTAAGGGCAAGTGGAAAGCAAAAATAAACACCACGAAAAACAAAAAGATCGACAAGGACGATTGGTAAGATATAACGAAATGAAAAAGCAAATCGAAATTAAAGACCAGTCGACTAATTTTCAGATTGTTACACTACACAAGAACTAAGGTTCGAGATTTTTGTAGCAGTACATTTACAAAGTTCGAGTCCGGTCACCTAGGAGTTTCGGACGCGTTTAGAATACGCGAAACCGAATTCAATAGGTACCTTGCTTAAAATACACACCTCCCAAACATATATAACTCACCTCATACAGATTAAGTCTCTCAACACTATGGGTACGAGTTGGCTATATGCCGGCATCCATAGAATCTTAAGATGTATAACTAAATAAAAACGAAACAAACACAAAAATCCGAAATTTCTAGATGTTCGGATTCGAACAAGATATAATGAAGAAATGAATGAAGTTCATATTCCAGTATTATTATCGGACGTGATTAAGTATCTTGAGCCGCAAGCAGGTGAAACATATTTAGACCTGACGGCTGGATACGGTGGGCATGCTGATAAAATTTTGGAAGTAACGCGGAATTATAATGGTGCGGTCTTGAATGACCGTGATCAAAATGCGATTGATTTCTTGAGTGCGAAGTACCAAATGGTGAAGCCGAGATTGATGCATGGAGATTTTTATAGTACGGCGCTACGACTTGTGGAGAATAATGAAAAGTTCGATATGATTCTGGCCGACTTTGGCGTTTCTTCACCGCAATTAGATCGAGCGGAGCGTGGTTTTTCGTTTGCGCAAGCTGCACGGTTGGATATGCGCATGGACGAATCGCAAGATTTGGACGCCTGGCAAATCGTGAATAGATGGAGCGAACGAAAACTAGCGGAGATTTTTGTGAAGTATGGCGAAGAACGGAAGGGACGCGCGGAAATGTTGGCGCGTGAGATTTGTTTACATCGTCCGATAGAAACCACGACAGAATTGGCGGATTTAATTAAGTCAAAATCACCATATTCACATACACATCCAGCCACGAAAATCTTTCAGGCAATTCGAATTGTTGTTAATAATGAGCTGGACGAAATTGAACAGACTTTAAAGCTGTTGCCAAAACTTTTAAATCCGGGCGGTCGGGTCGCGATTATTTCTTTCCATAGTTTGGAAGATCGCTTAGTAAAAGATTTCTTTAAGGATGAGAGTTCGAAGGGGCTGGAGTCAAGTTTGGAAATCATTACAAAGAAGCCAATTATTGCGGACAAAAATGAAATTGATATCAACCCACGCGCGAGAAGCGCTAAGTTGCGAGTAGCTGAGAGAATTTGATTCTGATAGTTGCCCGAAACAAAGCGCGGATCGGGCAATCGTAAAAACAAAAAACAAAAAATAAAAAAGGAGTCATTTAAAATGGCAAAAATCCAAGTTACCAACAAATCCCGCGCACAAAAAGTTGCTGTGATTTTCCGCTAATTAGCTTTGGCGA
>CAMNBP010000040.1 GCA_946532885.1 uncultured Candidatus Saccharibacteria bacterium | reverse complement strand
ATCGTCGGCACCAAACTTGCCAGCAAAACCCCCGATCGCAAGCACCCGTACGGCTATGGCCTATAGAGTATCAAAATGAATAAAGAACTAAAAATATCAATCCCAATCCTCATCGTTATAATTATCTCGGTTACCGTTACTATCATCATGATGAATAACAAAGAGCCGGATATAGATCCGAATCTCACACCCGAAACGAATCAATCAATAGACAATCAGGAAATAACCATGGACAAAATTTATATCAATATAAACGGCAAAAAGCACGAATTAAATCTCGAAAAGAATTCCACGACTTCAGCTCTATTAAAGCTACTACCACTAGACATCTCAATGAGCGACCTAAACGGTAATGAAAAATACGCGTATCTAGATGATTCCCTTCCTACTAACGTCTACAGCCCAAAGCATATCGAGGCTGGCGACGTAATGCTCTTTGGCAATAACTGCCTCGTAATCTTTTACAAATCATTCGATACGAATTACGACTATTCAAAGATTGGCCATATCGACAATCTCCCAGAATTAGGTGATGGAAAAATTCTGGTAAAAATCAACGCAGAATAATGTATATGAAAAACACGCAAATAAAAACAGCAATAGAGTATATCAAAACCGAATACACCGCCGAGCCAGAATTCTTATGGCCGGATCGTTATCCTGGCTATGCAGTTTTTCGCCATGGCGATAATAAGAAATGGTTCGCATTAGTTGCCACCATCTCTAGTAAAAGCCTCGGCCTAAAAGAAGACGAAATGATTGACGTCATCAATCTTAAATTCGATAAAAATCAGACTTACGATTTCGCCGAAACGAGCGACCATATCTTCCCTGCTTACCACATGAATAAAAATCACTGGATTACCATTTGGCTCGATGGAACTCTGTCAGACGAACTAATCTTTGAATTAATCAAGAAAAGCTATCTACTCACAGACAAATAAAAACACCGCCTCTCGGCAGGTTCAATAATTTCTTCATTTGGCGAGCGCGTTTGAGTTGCGCTTTGGCCGAGTCTAGATTGTCGTGCTTTACAATGCTAAGCGCGGCAAATAATTATTGCCCCAGATACAAATCAAACATCACGCGCAGTTTACTTTTGAGATAATCGCGAATATCTTCTAGGCTGACCGGGATTTCGTTACGATAATATTTTCGCACGATTGAAAAAGCGCCGTTCGTGGTTAGAAGCAGTTCAAATTCAGCACCTTTATCCTCGATACCTTTTTCGCGCATCATAGCAAACACGCGTTCGCTGACTTGATTCTCAAGCTGATTAAAGAATGCGCTCGGCGCCTCGCTAGACAATAGCTGACGATAAACGCTTTCTTGGCGCGCTAAAAAGTCGAATACCTGATCGATATAGCGTTCCACGTCATCCGACGAGGCGAATTGGTTATATTCTGCAAAAATTTGCTTTTCAATTTCAGACTGAAGTTCAGCGCCGACTTCGTAGAGGTTATTGTAATAGTTATAAAAAGTACCGCGCGTAATATCTGCGCAATCAGCCAAATCGGTCACGGTAATATTTTTAACTGTGCCGCGTTCGGATAATAACTCTGCAAAAGCTTTGCGAATTTTATTTCGCGTACGGTTAGTAGCTCTAAGATAAGATGATTGAACCATAGGTCTATTATAGCACACTTTACACAAAAAGTCAATGCAATGTTCAATTTTAGACAGAGTCTAATAATTGTGTTCTTCACCGCTTTTCTTAAACCTCTTATAATAGTCCGTTATGAAAAGGGTGTCAGACTTTCTTGTTAATCATTGCTATGTCATATTTGGTGTTATTTTGGTGCTAACCGTCATCTGCGGTATTCTCTCAACGCAAGTTAAAATTAATAAAGATATATACTCTTACATGCCGGCCGATTCGGAAACGGCACTCGGCCTCGACATTATGAATGATGAATTTGACTATAGTTCGACTTCAACTTACGAAATGATGCTTACTGACGTGCCAGAAGATCAAAAGATGGCCATCAAAGAGCATATTGAGTCGATTGACGGCGTTGATTCCGTAGATTACGACAGTAGCGATAACTACAACCGCGACCGCTATACACGATATAAAATATACGTCGGTGCTGCAGCGGATTCGGAGACGGCCGACCGCGTATATAACACAATCCACGACGAGTACGCCGCTCAATACGAAATCACGGAGGCTGGTCAAGTCTATAACTACAATGGCGACGTGATGCAATTATATGTTTCAGTAATTGCTGTGGGCTGCGCCATGGTGATTTTAATTATCATGAGCAAATCGTGGGTAGAGCCATGGCTTTTCCTGTTCTCGATTTTGCTCGCCGTTGTAATAAATAAAGGCACAAACATCATCTTCCCGAATGTCTCGCACATCACAGACGCGATTTCGGCCATTTTGCAAATGGCACTTTCGATGGACTATGCTATCATGCTTTCGACTAGGTATCGCCAAGAGAAGGCAAAGCCAGATCATCCCGACAAAAAGACCGCAATGCGTCACGCAATGCGCTATTCGTTTGGCGCGATTTCATCGAGCTCCGTCACAACGGTTGTCGGCTTAATCGTACTAGTCTTAATGAGTTTCACGATTGGGCGCGATATGGGCCTCGTGCTAAGCAAGGGTGTAATTTTGAGCTTAGTGTCGATCTTCACTTCTCTGCCAGCGTTGTTGTTAATATTCGATAAGCTCATTGAAAAGACCGCCAAGAAATCTTTAACATTTAAAATGGATTGGTTTGGCCGTCAAAGCTTTAACTTTCGCAAATTCGCGCTGCCGGTATTCTTGCTGGTTTTTATTGGCTCATTCCTCATTAAAGGCGGTACGGCAATTGATTTTACAGCCGAGCAAAACAACGAGATTAAAGATGTCTTTAATGAGTCAAATCAAATCGCGTTGGTCTATAAATCCGAGATGGACGAGGATGTTACGAAGCTTTGCAAGAGTTATGATGCACGACAGGACACTACGCGCGTGTTGTGTTATGGCAACACAATCAACGAGCCCGAAAAGTATAATGAACTAATCCCGAAGGTCAATAGCCTAAGCAGCGAACAAGTCGAGGCGGAAGATTATCTCGTGAAAGCAATTTATTACGAGTATTATCATGGCACAAATACACACACGATTGCGCTGGATGATTTAGTTAATTTCTTGCAGCGCGACGTATTTCCAAGCAAAAAATTCGCCAACGATGTATCGCCAGACATAGTAGCTAAAGTTGACCGTTTTTCAAATTTTACGAATCAAAGCAAAGTCAATCGCGCGCGCAGTAAGAAAGATATTGCGAACATATTAGGGATTAGCTCAAGTAAACTAGACGACGTCTATGTGTTGTATTTATCCGAGCAGAATGTCACGGCAAAGATGACGCTTTATGAATTTGCGCGTTTTGTGACGAATGAAATTTTAACCAATCCAAAATATGCCAACATGGTTACGCCAAGCCAGAAAGCAGATTTAGCAAAACTATACTTAATCAGTAACAAACAAGTTACCGACACACCAAAATCTGCTGGCGAACTGGCGCAGATTTTCGGCATAAACAAGGCGACGCTAGAGCAATTGTTGGTCTATTATAATTACAGTTCGCCAAACCAGCCAACTGCCGCCGCTTCGGTTGAAGAATTAGTTAATTTCGCACTTTCAAATCCCGCCGTCATGTCTGAGTTGAATTTGACGAACGAAGAGGCAGCCGCACTAAAAGCTAAACTCGCGGAAGCGAAAACTAAGATTAATGATCTTGCAAATAATGCTGACACGTATAAAAAATCTTTATACGACCAAATAGATAGTTATGTCGCAAGCTTACCTGAAGATACTCAGACCGCAATTGCGCCAGAAGTAGTGAAATTACGCTCCGAGCTGGACGCCAAAATAGCTGCCGCCCAAGCCGCGTTGAAGAAGAAATATACCTACGGCGATTTCGAATCAGCTTCGAATACTATCAATACAACGCTCGATGCGACGACAAGTTGGCTAAACGGTTTAGAGAACAACTACCCAGAATTTTTCGCAGCATTAGATGACGAGACTAAGACGACAATTATCGACGAAGCGAATAAAATAGCTGACCAAATAAGTAACGCCCGCAATCAAATTAACCTCGATGGTAAACTTGCGCAGCTTAAAAACATCTACAAACTTTACCAAGCCGAGACGACAGCTAGCACGACAAAAATCTCACCACGTGATTTGGTAAATTTCTTGTTGGCGCATCAAAATGACGACAAATTAAAAAGCGCCCTTACGAACGAGACGCTTACGCGTTTGAACTTGGCACAATACATCATGAATCATCAAGACACCAAGTTCACATACGCTGAGCTTGCTAAAAAATTCAGTCTTGACAATGAAAAAGTTAAACTCGTATATGCGTTATATGAATATCGTTACATTAACACGAATCCGCAATTGTCATTACGGACACTGATTGATTTTATCAATAATAAGATCTTACCGAACGAAAATTACGCAAGTCGATTGAGCGCAAATGAGCGCACGCAAATTAGAACGATTGCGCAACTAATGCACGCGGCGGCGGCCGGCACGCCATATAACTACGAGGCACTATATCGCGCAATTTTGCCACTCGCAAATAATGTCGATAAAAATCAATTGTTCTTGGCCTATTTATACCATGGCTCGCTTTATGATTACGACGAAAATTGGACACTAACCGTTGAAAAATTCATTAATTATTTGTCGGATAAGATTGTGCCTGACGCGCGTTTTGCGGCGCGCATAGATGACGAAATGCGTACCAAAATTCAAGATGGTCGCAACACGGTCAACGACGCAAAGAAATTACTTGTTGGGCCAGTGCATTACCGCGCATTAGTTGAGACGAACCTGCCGGCCGAAGGTGAACAGACCTTTTCGTTAATTAGCGAACTAAAAAACAAGCTCGGGCCAAAAAATAAAACCGATTATTACGTGATGGGCGATTCAGCTATGGCGTACGAGATGTCGCAGACTTTTGGCGGCGAGATGGATTTCATTACCGTAATTACAATGTTGGCGATTTTCGCTGTCGTCGTTTGCACCTTCAAGTCGTTCCTTGTGTCGCTGTTGCTAGTCTTGGTAATTCAGTGTGCAGTTTATATTGTGATGGCATACTTATCGCTGACTGGTTCGAGTATTTTCTTCATAGCACTAATTATCGTGCAAGCGATTTTAATGGGTGCAACGATCGATTACGCGATTCTCTTCACTTCCTATTACGTCGAAAACCGAAGTTATCATAAACTCGGGATTAAAGATGCGCTAATTAATACATACAACCGCTCAATTGGCGCAATTCTCACCTCGGCGTCTATTCTCATCATCGTCACGGCGATTGTGGGTAATTTAGCTACTGCCATTGCGGCGATGGTGTGTTCGGCGATTTCGCTTGGCACATTCTGCGCAACAATTATTATTTTAGTATTATTGCCGGCATTATTGGCGACCTTAGACCGTTTTATCATTAAAGCGCCACACACTAAAAATACCGCATCGCAAAAAGGTCTCAAAAAAGTACTAGAGTCCATCAAAACGATTCTATAAAAAACT
>CAMNBP010000039.1 GCA_946532885.1 uncultured Candidatus Saccharibacteria bacterium | reverse complement strand
TACCAACGAACAATTGCGCCGTTGCCGAAAGTTAAATCTTCTTTTCCGGCCATTGGGGCACGACCGGCACCATTAGTTGAATATGATGCGGAGGCGATAACACTATTAAAACCTGGAATTTCGCCGACATAAATAAATGTATGACCGTTCGAAAATGCTACGTCGCCTGGTTGAAGCAAACTGGTATCAACTTTTGAAGAAGCTGAGTTGTTAATGAGTTGCCAATGATGATCTTTAACCCACTGCTCTTGTGTGCCAGTGGCGCCTTTATAATCATTGTAATCTGGGGCAAGACCAGAATTTTGAACCAAAACTGTAACGAATCCACCACAATCGATACCAGGAACGCCAGCAACGGAGCCGCCGACATAGCGTCCTTCACTGATTGATTGGGTGACAGCCGATGCGTATGCTGGCATACGATCATGCCATGGTGCGGGATGCCAATCTGGCCAGGCATAACCTTGGACGAGAGCTTGGAATTCGCCATTTACGCTACAGCCAACTTCGTTCGTGTTGCCATTAATTGCATCATAAATAGTTTCTGCAAAAAGGCGAGAACCGGCTTCATTTGGATGGATTTTGTCGTTATTTAGATAGAGGAAAGGGTTTTGGCTAACTGTAGCGTTCCAGTCGGCGATAATAATATTGGAATTCTCTTTTGCATAACGTTTAAGAATTTCATTATTAGCTGAATAGTCGACAGCACCGTAATTGGTTACGAATACGATAGTGTGATTATTGCCAATTGCGCTAATTGCGGAGTCCATCATTGCAGTAGTGATACCGTCTGTATCATTTGTGCCTAAAGCAAAGACAACAATATCTTTTAGGCCGCCATTTGCATTTTTCGCGATAGTGATACCCTGATTCCAGTGTCTGCCGTTTAAGGCATTGATGTTTTCTTTGGTAAGACCTTCGAATTTGTTAAGAATTGCAGATGTAGAGCCCACGGTAATTGAATCACCGATAATTGAAACATTTTTGCCGTCTTCTGCTCCGCCAGAAACTGATCCAGTGTAACTGACGCCGTGTCCTGCATATTTATCGTATGCTTCTTTAGCAAAATCGCGGCGAGCTTTAGTGCCTTGATATAAACGACCGGCATATGGAGCATAATATAAAACTTCAGAATTACCTCCGACGGCACGTTCAAATAGAACTAAAAAGATTTCGGCCGCCATTTCTGGTGTGGTAGCTTTTTTGATTTCTTCTTGCCAGTTGAGGTCTTTTTCTGACATGGTAAAGTCGAGTTCAATTTGAAGAAGCTTATCTAGGTCGCCAGCAGGAATATTTTCATAAGCGCCAGATGGCCAATATTCACTACTAGTGTATTTGTCGAGTCCGGCTTCATGAATCTTTTCAAAGAGGCGATCCTTGCGTCCGCCGCCCCACTGGAACATACCCCAATAGGAACTATTGCTTGCACGGGTTGGTTGAAGACCGGATTCGGCCATACCGTTACCAATTAAACCAGCGGTCTGAGCATCAGAAAAACCTTGGTCAATAAAATAGTTCCAAACTTTTTCGGTAATATTATCTCCGGCGAGATGGGTTGAGCTGGTATTACATAAATCGTCGCTACCATTCGGATTGTAATAATAGATACCGTTTTTGTTATACATATCGACAATATCTTCGCTTGGAAGTGCCGCAAAAACGTGAATAGGTTCAAAGCAGAGCCATAATGCAAACATCAGTGTAAGAAGTTTAAGGGATTTTTTTAGTAAGTTTTTCATACGAGGTAATTCCTTTTATCCACAAAGACAGGAGATGTTTGATGATAAATGCCGTAATATTGCGGAGTAATAGTTTGATCTTCGATACTAATAACTTGTTCTTCTTTTGGTTCTGAGAATGAATAGCGCGTAGAAGGATCGTAATTTGCGAGGAAATTGGAATACTCTGTCATTTCAATTAAGAATGCGATATCGTCTTTTGTCATACCGGAAATACGAGCAAGCGTACCTTCAAAAGAATAATCTTTTGGATGTTCGGCTTCGTATTTCATTTCGTAAGCTAATACGGGATTTGTAGTTTGGGCGGTATTGCCGTTTGGTACGCGAATATTGTCAGTATATGCATAAGTAATACTATTATTGTCGGTCCAATCGGAAAGACTATATTCGTGCGCATCGATGAAATCAAGGCCAGCACCACAGCCGGCTTCACCAATAATAATTTTATTATTAGCCTTATCGATACCGAGGACTACGCCAGTGTGCCCTGCTCCGCCAAACGAACCGCTATCATGACTGAAAATCGCGTAGGCTTTTGGTGTGTGGCCACCATCAATGAAGCCTTGATTAGAATTTAATAAGGCGTTTACAACATCATGGCCGTCTGGTAAGCCGGAGAGATGTGCCTTCGTGTAGCGGTTAACAAAATAAAGTGAAAACTCAACGCAGTTTGCAAGGCTGGCACCACAACCGTGCGGAAAATCGTTTGCTTTAATACCCCATGGATCGCTAACTTGTGGACTTGGGAGTGATTTATATTCTTTCATGAGGGCTTTGGCTTGTTCGAGCGTTAAGCCGCCAGAAACGAGCGAGCTACTAGAAGTAGTGTTATAACCTTCCATGCCAGCAAGATAACGCATATCTTGAACGTAACGTTGGTAGTATTTAAATTCGGAATCCCAACGTGGATTTTTGGGGGACATTTCGCAATTTGTGCCAGTAGCCCATCCCTGATTTGTTGCATCTTCGTAGGCATTAACTACGTCAATAATGTCATTAAGGACTGGAACGTTATTTAATACAATACCGGCATCGGTTTGAAGTGCATTTAGAATATTGGCGTCAGTTACAAACCATGGTGATTCGCGATCGACGCAGAAATTAACAAATTTTGATAATTCGGAACCATCGATGATGTCGCCATTTGCATCAAGATTTGGTGCGAGGACCGCTAAATAGGTTGGATCATCTGGTCGAAGATCGACAGTTGAATAGTCACTAGCTGGAATTGGGGTACCATATATCTCGCAAGTGGCGTTAGCATCTCCATCGCATTGTTGATAATTTGATGTATAAGAGAAGTTTTGGTCAGCTGCAGAAGCGCCAGGTAAGATTGAGCGGACTGATTTACCGACGGTTGTCATGAAATTCGACGCATTACTATATATGTTGCTCGTGTAAGACATATAGCTGAATTTGGATAATAGTGAGCCCATAAATGTATTAGTGCTTGTGACATCAAAAGGACTGCGACCACTACGATCGCGTGCGGCTTCTTCGGCGAGAGCAATTACGGTATTGCGGTTTTGTGTCTTGATGTAATCTTCAGACGCTGGCATATATGCACTACCTTGAGTGGCAAGTTGAAAGTTAGCATTTGCGGCACCCTGGGTGAATAAATTGCCGGCTGGAATACCCGTATAAGTTTCGAAAACATTACTTGCAAACATTTTAACAACGTATGGAATAATTGCGTTTACGATAGCAGCAACAGCGCCAGTCATAATTATGCCGCCAACTGTTTGAGCAATGGCCCCAATTACAAAAGTAGCTAAAGTACCACCAGGAACGGCGTTTGATGCAAGGGAGACGATGGCGGATGCGGCCATAACGCCGGAACAAACTGTAGTGGTAGCTCCGGTGCCAATTGCGACGCGGGTGGCTGCACTAGTAATGTTATTTATTGCGTATGGGATTGTTTCGGATTCCGGTGAGGCGGTATTACCTAGAATTAATTTTGAGCCAGCGGATTCTAGTGGCGATCCGGTGACTTGTTGGGTAATTTTTTCGCCAGAAGAATTAACATAAGAAACTTCCTGTGTAGTTTGAGCGGTAAGGAAATTAAGGTTTTCATTAATAGCGGCTGCGTCGCCTTCTCCAGCCATCATTTTACTGATTGGTTCCATGAGGCTGAGGAAGTATGCCATTGATTGATAAATTTGATAAGCGGCAACTGCGACTGAGGCGAGATTAGCAATGCGCAGAGCCGAACAAACCGGTACGCCGTAAGTCGAAACCTTGCCCGCGATACTATTAACGAAAGAGCGAGCCTTAGCTTCTGGAGTGTCACCAGCGGCATTTTTGGTTGTTGCATTTTCGCCGTTTTCAGTAATGTGATCTTCGCCAGTTTCTTCGTCTGTATTATGGCGGACGGTATTAACTGTTGCATCGGAACCGGTTACGCGATCGGAAACAATATCTTCATAATTGGCGCGGTCGGTATTTTCGTCGCCGGAAGATTTATATTTGTCAAAAATATCACGCGTGGCGCCTTTGTCTTTATAAAATTTTTCAGAGACATCATCAAAGAAGCCTGCAATGCGGCCACGTTTGGCATCGTAATACGCTTCGCGGAAATTAGCATTAGAGGCAAAAGTATCTTGGAATGAGTTAGCATCAATAATTTCACCTTCATAACGTAATACGGTTGAGCGGTTAGCAATTAATTGGTCAGTTTTGAATACGCCATCGGAATCTAGGTAGCCGACTTCAATGCCATTGTTGGCGAGGCGACTTTTCATATATGGAGTAAAAGTGGTGTACTTTTTGGTGAAGTTGCTGATTTTGATTTGGTTACCGCCGTCGAGCATGTAGCTCATAAGGCGAGAGTTACGCATAGAATACGAAGTGAACTGAAGATCGGTTTGTTGTGTATACAGGGCGGAAAGATGTGGTGCTAATAATGATTGAGCGCCAAAAAAGAAAAGTCCACCACCGAAAATAAGAGATGCAATTAGACCAATTGGACCAGCTTTTTTAAAGAAACCCCTACCCTTTCCCGAAGTGCTGGCGTTTAGACCGCGAACGGAATTAGTAAAATTGGATAGTTTGGTTTGACTCTGCTCGGCGGCATTAAGGCGATCGGATAAATCGCCAGATAGACTCTTTTTAGTTTTTGTTGTATTTTTTACAACATTACGCCCTTTTGTGGATGCCTCTTTTTCACTGGTCGACAAAATATCCTTTGGACGCGTAATTGCGCCCTCCATTTGGCGATATGGATCGTTTTCCGCCATGTGCTGGCGGTCACGTTCATCTATTGGTGTGGAGACCATGTATGTTTATATTTTATAATAATAACAGCGAAAAGTCGAGGCAATTTACAGGGGTGATTAACGAACGTTATTGGCGTTTGGGTTCGTAGTAATCAATTCCTCTTCGCGCTCACTGGCGACAATTTGAATATGAACGTGGTTTTGGCCAGCAAAGAAGAGACCCTGGCCGACTGGGAAGTTAGAAAGACGTTTGCGCTCCTCGTCAGTCAGCTTAAATACGTCTGACAGAACATCGACGGCAGAAGCAGATTGTTTGAGGAGTAGCTGCATTGATGAGTTTGCCACGATAGCACGGCCCATCTTGGACGACATAAAGTCCTCAACGTCTTGAGTAATCGTAGTGAGGCCGAGATTATACTTACGGGCACGCTTGGCGAGTGAGAACAAGAAGTTCGCGGAATCTTCGTATTGCATAAGCTGCCAAGCCTCATCAACGAGAAGGAGGCGACGTTTTTGTTGTGCGCGGACAATGCTCCAAATATGGTTCAAAACAATATACATGGCGATTGGACGAAGTTCATCTTCGAGATCGCGGATATTGAAAACAACCATCTGGTTATTGATGTCGATGTTTGA
>CAMNBP010000038.1 GCA_946532885.1 uncultured Candidatus Saccharibacteria bacterium | reverse complement strand
ACCCTGCCCACTTTGTTCCATACAATCATTATACTTGTGCTTTTTCCAAAAATCAAACTAGTTTTATACATTTGTACGGCCACCAAAAAGCCGCATCATTTTTGATGCGGCTTTTGTATTATTTCAAATACTCGTGCAACTTCTTCGTGTCTTTATTTTTGCGAAGCTTTGCCAAAGCTTTCGCCTCAATTTGACGAATACGTTCGCGCGTTACCGAAAACTCTGCGCCGACTTCTTCCAAAGTATGGCTCTTGCCACCACCGATACCAAAACGCATTTTGATAATTTTTTGTTCACGGTCAGTCAAAGTCGAAAGAATCGCAGCGATTTGTTCCTTCAAAAGCTGATTTGCCGCAGAATCTTCTGGCGAAATACGATCCTCGTCCTCGATAAAATCCCCGAGCGAAGAATCGTCGTCTTCACCATCACGTCCAACCGAAGCATCCAAAGAAGCAATGTCCTGCTTAATCTTCATTACGTATTCAATTTTCTCCGGCTCCATATCCATCGCTTTTGCGATTTCCTCAGTCGATGGCTCACGGTTCAATTCTTGTGTTAAACGACGTTGTGTACGCAAAACTTTGTTAATCGTTTCCACCATGTGTACTGGAATACGGATTGTACGAGCCTGGTCGGCAATAGCACGCGTAATCGCCTGGCGAATCCACCAAGTCGCGTAAGTTGAAAACTTAAAGCCCTTATCTGGATCAAACTTTTCAACTGCACGCAAAAGACCAGTGTTGCCTTCCTGAATCAAATCCAAAAAGTCCAAACCACGGCCCGAGTAGCGTTTCGCAATTGAAACCACCAAACGCATATTTGATTCGGCCATTTTGTCCTTAGCCTTTTTCTGCTCTTTTGGCGTACCGTGAATTACTTTTTGCGCCAACTCAAATTCTTCTTCAGTCGAAAGTAGCGGAATTTTACCAATTTCGCGTAAATACAAACGCACTGAGTCGTCTACGATTTCTTCATACGTTGAATTTGCATCTAGCGAGAGGTCCTCTTCATTCTCCTCGTCAAGCATATCGTCTTCGGTCGGCTCTTCAAAATCGCCACCCAACAACAAATCTTTTTCGTCTTCGTCCATGTTTTCCTTATGTTTTTGCTTAAACTTATCTTTTGTTTTTGATGTTTTTGCATTTCTTCTGGACGGACTATCAAAATAAGTCCAGCTTTTCCAGCCATTAAAGTAAATATTACAACAAACAAATAATTTTGTCTATTTTCAGTTTATTTTTTTCGAATCAATTCATTCATTTCGGCAAGTAACTGATTCTCGAGCTCTTCATCGTGATTCTCTTCCGCTTCACGAATTCGCTCTTCCAGCTCCTTACGCTTCATCTCCAAGCGCTCACTTTCAACTTTTTGACGCAATATTTCCGCCTCGCGCTGTTGCTCTCCCGCCGACCAAGTACCATATTGTTCTTCAAAGATTAATTCCAATTCGTTTTTATCCATTTTTGGCAATTCAATCTCTTCACTCAAATTCACCTTGCCACACTGCATCAACGCAGCCAAATTTTTTTCCGCTCGACTAATCTCAGATGTTGTATTTTTTACAACGCCCACCGCTTTCTTTAGGCGTTTTGGCTCTTTCTTTACTTTTTTCGCCCGGAACGCTTCTAGTGAAATTCCTAATCGCTTACTCACCATACGCTCATACTTTTCACGCAATACCGTATCGTTTTCATCAATCTGGTCGATTAGCTGTTTCGCAATCTTGGCATATTCCTGAAAGCCCTTCTCAGTCTTCAAGTCATATTGCCCTTCATATTTCTCCAAAATCCATTCCATAGCCGGTCGATAATTCTGTACCGCCTCTTGCCATAACTTTGGATCCTTCTGAATCAACTCATCTGCATCCTTGCAACCATGGTAGTCGTCAATTACCGACAAATAAATCCCGAACTTTGACGCCATCGAAATCGCCCGTTCCGCCGCTCGCACACCCGCCTCATCGCCGTCATACGCCAAACGAATATCATTTGTCATTCGGCTAAATGCTTTGAGATGGTTCTCTGTCATCGCAGTACCAGCCGTCGCCACTGCTTCGCGCACCCCCGCTTGATGCGACGAAATTACGTCCATGTTCCCCTCGACTACTACTACAAACTCTGATCGGCGAATCGCTTCGCGTGCCTGACTCAAGCCGAAAATATGTCGCCCCTTGTTATACAAAATCGTTTCCGGCGTATTTAGATACTTCGGCGTATCTTTAATGCTCGAATCAATAATGCGCCCCGTAAATCCAATCACGCGACCGCCTTGATCCATCAACGGAATCATCATTCTGCCTTTGAACAAATCACCGCCAAAACGGTTTACTAAGCCAGCGTCTTCCAGCTCTTTCGCCGTAAAACCACGCTTTTTCAGAAAGTTCGTCAATGCATTACCAGACATTGGCGCATAGCCCACTCGAAAAGTTTCTACCGTCCCGCGGTTTAAATGCCTCTGATAAAACACATATTTGCAAACTTCTTTATTTCGAATCAAACAAGTTTGGAAATACTTCGTCGAAAGTTCCAATGCTTCATATAGGCGTTGCTTTCTCGCCGCAATCGCTTTGTCGCTACCGCTGTATTTTTTTAGCTCCACGCCGGCCTGCTGCGCCAACTTCTCCATCGCCTCGCGAAAAGTAATCCCCTCCATTTCCATCACAAACGTAAAGATATCACCACCTTTATTACTCGAAAAATCGTGCCAAATCCCCTTCTCTGGCGACACCATGAAACTCGGTGTCCGATCCGTCCCCCACGGCGAATGTCCCTTGAAATTGCGCCCAGCTCTTTTTAAGTCAATATACTGCCCAATCACATCCTCGATTGCTAGTCGCTCACGAATCTCTTCTTTAGCAGCATCATTCATATCTTAAATTATACCATTCAATACAGATTACTACTACAGCCCATCAGATGAGCATAAACGTTTTTCTTTGAATGTACGCAGTCACGACGCTAAAATTATGGATAAACATTTTACTTCAAGCGTACGCAGTCACGACGAGTATAGTTAATAAGCCCTGTAACGACAGGCGCTTATTAACGGCTTGAAGTAAAAATGTTTATGCTATAATTTCCTTATGGACAACAAAGCTTATCTTGACCAAATCGCCGTTAAAGGCAAAAAGCCAAGCGTTATCAAATCTCTTTTGACGCCTGCTATCATTAAACTTCTCGCCGCCGGCTTGGTCGCCTTGATTCTCTTTTTCGTTGTCATTGGCATTCTAAATTCCAACAATGCTAAAATCACCCAAAAATTCGAAGCCGTCTATCAACGTGCCGCTAGTCTCGCATTAGATGATAATCCACTCTATTTATACAACCAAAAATTAAAATCATCCGATTTGCGTCAATACAACAGCACACTTCAAATGGTGCTCGCCACCTTTAATAATTCATACCGCGCGCTCGCTCCTACTGCCGGCTTTGATCCAGAGGCCATTTCTTCTAGCGTTGTCGCCGAAGACGAAACCAATACTGCCACCATCGAAGCAGAACTAAATGCCGGATATCTCAACGGTATGCTCGACCACACATACGCCGCCACCGCTTATTATCAGATTTCCATCCTCATCACTATGAATCAAGAAGCCATCGCGGCCTCCACTAACACTGACCTCTCAGACGTTCTCAATAAGTTCAATAACGGCCTAATTGACCTCCAAAAACTCTACAAAAAATACATGAATAGCAATTAATCCACAAAAAATTCCTCCAACCGGAGGAATTTTTTTATTCTGCATTTTTTGATTGTTCGTAGCTATGTCTTACTAAGTCAATTACTTCGTCTTCACTTAATTGTCCACTACAAATGATTTCAATTCCATTACGCCCCAACGCACGACTTTCCATTACGCTTTCATAACGCTCCTGCAAAGTCTGCGATAACTTATAGTCGCAGCGCAATTCGATTCTCAGCGGATCAGTACCTTTTTCAATTACTAAGACAATTCGCTCACCTAAATAAAACACCCGCAAAGTTTTATCGTTTTTATCGTGCTGTTCTTGCTCGCTAATGCCGTCGAATTGCTGGATGTAATCTACGATACGGTCTTCAAGTACCATTTCAGCTCCTCCATGCTACCTCGAATATCGTCCAAAGCTCGGTGATTTTCCGGCTTTGTGAAATGCTTATGCAATGCACCCTCAAAATAAACCTTCCAAGCACTCACATCTAGCATTCGATAATGCAACTTCTTATTCAATTTTGGCCATTCACGTTCAATAAACTTGCGGTCCTGATGAATCGAATTGCCGGCTAAATACACCACATCGTCAAAATTTCGATCCACAAAGTGCATCAATTCTTTCTCAACGACAGCTGCCGGCTTTCCGTCCGCATTCTGCGCCACCAAGGCATCGTAGGATTCTTTATTCTTTTCCCAGAACTCCCCCACCATTCGCGCCTTCATCAACTCTTCGTCGACCTTGACCACCGCAGTATAGGTTTCTAGTTCATTAAAATCCCAGTCCGTCGCGATCGCGGCGACCTCCAGAATGCGGTCATCTTCTGGCGACAAACCCGTCATTTCGAGGTCCACCCACAACAAAACTCCAGTTTTTTTCTTCGCCATGTTTACTTATTTCTTAATATCAAGCTTCAAAGCCTTAACAACGATGTAGATCACTAAAGCCAAGACTAAGAAATTAATCAAATCGTTTACAAATTCGCCATAGCGCAATACCGCTACTTCACCAGTTGGAGTTGTGCCGAGTACAGCCGTCAGGCCCTTGATGCCTTCTGCGGAGCCAAGCAAGAAGCCAAGAGGTGGCATAATTACATTATTAATCAAAGAGTTAACAAGCGCACCAGCGGCGGTACCAAGCACCAAACCTACTGCGAGACCAACCACATTTTGCTCTTTGATAAAAGTCATAAAGCCACTTGCGCCGCCCTTGAACTTATTAATACCCGCTGAAGCAAGCTCTTTAGATTTCGCAGCAGCAGCTTCTTTACTCATCTTTTCTTTTGCCATGGCAAAAACCTTCCTGTTTATTAATTACCTTAACTATATCACGTTTCCCCACCCTTGACAATTTTGCTTATGTATGCTAAAATAACAACCGTCTTTATCCACGAGACAAAAATCGAATATGTTCATGTCTATCGCATTCGAAGCAATTACGCATAGAAACATATGGTACATTTATAAGGAGGGAAAATCATCATGACAGGTAAAATCATTAACTTATTCGACAAAAGAGACGTGTTCGCCGATATGAGGAAGGACACAGGTGGGTACGGATTCACCCTTATCCCTAGGGATATGGGCAAGGAGTTGTTCGAAGAAATGAGAGGGGGAGACAATCATGACTTCGTGACTGTTTTATATTTTTCGGACAACGAGGAACACATTATCGACTGTATCTCAGTCGGAACAGACAAGCCTACTATGAAATCTGCCGAAACGGCTGTAGATCTCAAAAATTTCATAGTAGATAACGCACCGGATGATGATCAAATTGCGACAGATCCTTATGTCTGCCGCGACCAGAACGGTTTCAACGCCGTCTATGCTCAGGGGGATTGCGGTAAGGTAGCCGTCGGCTACTACGATAACGCAAAGAGCTACAAGGGACTTATGATGTGTGCACTCATGATGTATCTGTTCGCTTACGTGAACATCAACCATGACCGTACGCTTTTCGAGAGTGTATACAACTACCTCCCTTTCAATATTGAAGTTGGTCTTGATTACCACTTCTACCAGTTCGCCGATCAGCTGATCGAAGAATATGCCGAAAGCGGCAATCATCGGCGGAATTAGCCTCCAAGACATACTGCGCAGCGCTTTTCATTTCAAAGTCGCCGCGCGCAACTAACGGAAAGGGCCTCGCGAGGGGCCCTTCAAAAATATCTAGTTTTTTTCAACAAAAAAAGAAGACCCCGGGTCTTCGAAAGATCCGGGGTGCATCTCCCCGGTTGATGCACTTTCTGCATCCCGGGGACTTCTCTGCTAACTAAACGGCTTACGCCACTGCAAGGCGCTCATGCGCCCTTTTTGC
>CAMNBP010000037.1 GCA_946532885.1 uncultured Candidatus Saccharibacteria bacterium | reverse complement strand
GTCGCTGCTGGTATTGCTATCTGGGAAATTAGGAAATCTGACCAGAACGGTAAAGGAATGTATCTACGTAGGCAAGGATGACGCCGGCCACCATAATATAGCCCCGAATTCCATCTAGCCAACCTGTAATTTCTAATGCCAAAGTGTCGAAACTGAAATAGAAAGTAAGCAAGCTTGACGCTAAAATTGTCAGCATTGCGGCAAAAATAATACTTTCAACTGCACGAAAGGCGCCAAATAGTCCGCTTTTGCCGGCGCGAAAATAGAGCAATAAGGGCATCGCTAGCACGAAAAGGCCGTACAAAACTTGTTGAGCGATTACAGTATCAACTGCCGGGACCCAGGTGTTAATTGTACTAGCGAACATCTCGCCGAAAGCTTCATAGACTGCTAAGCCAGCAATCATCGCCAAGAACGGTACGCCAACATTGTGTTTTACTAAGAGAAAGCACAAAAGAAGTGCAGCTAAGACTACGGCTAAAATCATAAGCATGATTATAGCATTTTTAGGCTTTTGCTGCACCTCTGTTAAATCAAGTTTTTAAGCACCAACGCGGTCGCGATGTGGTGTGCGTTTTGCGTTATGTTCGAGATATTCAATCATCTTGCCAGCAACGTTGCGGCCGGTGACTTTTTCGATGCCGAATCCAGGCGATGCGTTTACTTCAAGTACGAGTGGACCGCGCTCGGAACGCATAATGTCGACACCAGCCACGCTAAGACCCATGGCTTTAGCGGAACGGATTGCTACTTTCTCTTCAAGCGGAGTCAATTTGATTGGAGTACCACTGCCACCTTTGTGCAGGTTAGAGCGGAAATCATCGTCTAGACTCTGGCGCTTCATGCTAGCAACTACTTTGCTACCAACCACGAAAGCACGAATATCGGTACCGGCGGATTCTTTCACGAATTCCTGCAACAAGATGTTTGTGCCACTATCATTTGCCAAGTAAAAGGCCTGAAGTGTAGATTTTGCCGCCTTTTTGGTTTCAGCCAAAACTACACCGTTGCCGTGTGTGCCACTTGCTAGCTTAATGATCACTGGTGCGCCATCGAGTTGATCGAGCAATTGATCAATATCACCGGAGTCGCGCGATACGACGGTTTTCGGAATATCAATATCATTCTTTGCGAGTAGTTGCATGGAGCGTAGTTTGTCGCGAGCGCGCGTAATTGCGAGTGAGCGTGAAAGGGTGTATTCGCCTTGCATCTCTAGTTGACGCACGATCATGCAGCCATAATTCGTCATATGAGAAGCAATACGCGGAATTATTGCATCAAAATGTTCGAGTGGTTCACCTTTGTAATAAACCAAGTTCTTATGTGGCTCAATTGAAACATAGCAGTCTTTGTATTTGACTACCTTAACCTCGTGTCCACGCTTTTCGGCTTCTTCTTTCAAACGCTTAGTCGAATAGTTGCCTGGACCATTAGATAAAATTGCGATTTTCATTTTTTAAATCCTCGTTTAAGAAGTATTTTTGATAGAACTCATCAGGGTTCTGCCTTAATTCTTGATTTAATGTCAGCGATTTTTGGACAGGCGGTTTCACATAGAGTGCATTTTGGCTGACGTCTACGATAAAGTTATTTGCCAAAGTTCGTCTACCGATTAAAATCGGATAGTTATGTGTTGAACGGTCGCATAAACCAAAGTTTGTTTTGATAGTTTTGCTACCGATCTTGATTTTGAAAGGAACTTTAAACTTGATTGTGATGTCTCCTGAGGCGCTTTTTACGCTGGCGACGCTGAATTTCGTGCGCCGTATAGTCTTACCAGTGTAATATGGCGACCCTTTTCCGAAGAGTTTAAAAACAAGCCGGCCACTCTTGTCCAAATGGACATCGCTGGCCCAAATGGCTGATCCATCGGCGCCAGTGTCAATCTTGGCAGGGATATTCTTAATCTCTTTCGTGATGTCTACGAAGGCATCGCGACCAATAGTATCTAGTCTTTTCATGGTTTTTATTCCTAAAAACTCAGCCAATTATACCATTAACGTTAATAATTGTCAAAGATAGCATATTCAAAAAACCTGAAAATATGTTAAAATATAGAAAACGGGAGAGTAGAGATGAAGAAGGAGCTATCTCAAATCAAACATGCACGCAGTGCCAAAGAATTTCCAAATATCGATCTAGCCGAGGACGAATATGTAGTCCTCCATATTCAACGCTCAAAGCTCGGCATTATGATAATTTGGTTTGTTGCGGCATTTTTGGCTATCGTCTTGACGGCCGCCGTCATCCTATTAACTAATACTGCTGCTATCGAAAACTCCTATTTTACTATCAATTCCTCTTCAAAAGGCTACTTGGTGCTAGGCGTAATCGCACTATATTTCTTGCTTTTCTTCTGCGCTTGGGCTGGCCAATCTATTTACAAATCAAACCACCTCTATATAACTAACCGCCGTGCCATTCAGACTGTTCGTAACTCACTCTTTAGTAATTCCACGAATATTATCGAACTCGCAAAAATAGAAGACGTTTCTTACCGTCAAGTTAGTATTTGGGATCACATTTTTCAGGTTGGCACCCTTCGGATGGCTACCGTCGGTGACGAAACTACCTATACCTTCCCATTTCTTGATACGCCGGATGACGAAGTTGATCAAATCTCTAAACTTGTTCAGAGTTCGCGCCAAGCACCAAAGAAATAAAAAAATACCCCCGTCTGGGGGTATTTTTTAGTTTCGATTAGTTTTGACGTAGTCAGCTTCTTTTTCTAGGGTAGTGCGGAGTGAGTATTGTTTGCATTTGCCATCCTTACAATCGCTTGCTTCATACGAATATGAGCTACCTTCCGCCCAGAGATTATTGCCAAATGGGTCTGTGAATAGGTTCGGATCAATCCAACGTAGAGTCTCGGCATTTTCGATAGTTTCTGGATAGTAGCCATTTTCGACATAATAGCCTTCTTCGAGTGCATAGTACATTGCATTAATTGCAGTTTTGCGCTTATCGTCTCGCTCCATTGCTTCAACCGTATTCATCTGGAAAAATGATAGGACAACTGCGGCGCCCACAAATATAATACAAAGGATCAATTCTAAAACAGTAAAAGCTTTCTTCGTCTTCATGTTTTTATTTTACCACAAGAAAATACCCTCTCAATGGTAGCACCAACTGGGATCGAACCAGTGACCTTAGGCTTATGAGTCCTACGCTCTAACCAGCTGAGCTATGGTGCCACTATTGAGAAGGTATCTCTTTGAATACTATAGCATAAGATGAGCCTTTTGCCCACCCTTACTTCTGCTTTTTAAATACAATTGCAGTTCGGCACGGCAGATATATTTCAAAGCCAATACCGCATTTTGTGTCTTGTTTCGTTTCGTAAATATACTTTTTGTCGATACGATTTTGGCCGCCAAAATCCTCTTCGTCCGTCGAGAAGATAGCCTTATATTGACCCTCTCCGGTTTGATTCGCCGGCAAGAAGAAGTTATTTGCAGAGCGATTCGGATGAAAATTAAAAGCAAACAATAATCCGGCTCGCTCGAAAGCCAAAATTTTGTTGCGATTTTCGATCCATAGGTTTTGCGCACCGGCGGCCTTTAGGATCTTGTATTTTTTGCCAAATTCAATCATGGCATTGTCGAAGTTTTGCAGCCATTCGTATTTTAGAAAACCATTATCGGCCAGCGACCATTGGCGGCGGGCATATTTAAAACTCCAGCCGTTGCCTTCGCGCGGGAAATCAATCCACTCTGGGTGGCCAAATTCATTCCCCATAAAGTTTAGATAACCTTCGCAGGCAAGCGTCATCGTCACGAAGCGCACCATTTTATGCATATCGATTGCGCGATCCATTGATAATGAATGATAATCCTTGTTCATGCCGGTATACATCTCAGCGTCTGCCATTCGGAAAATGATTGTTTTATCGCCCACTAGCGCTTGGTCGTGCGATTCGCAGTAGCCGATGCTTTTTTCGCCTGGTCGGCGCGTGCTAAGCTCGTGCCACATCTGATTCATATCACGTGTCGTGTCGCTATCTTTTGTTAAAGTTTTAATCCAATAATCCGGAATACCCATCGCTAGCCGATAGTCGAACCCAACTCCGCCGTCTTTCACTGGAATACACATACCCGGCATACCGCTCATTTCCTCGGCGACCGTAATTGCATTCGGCGCTATCTCGTGAATCAGGTCATTTGCAAGTTGCAAATAGGCAATCGCATCCGTGTCGGTACTAATATCGAAGTATTGCTTATAATTCGTATAATTCACGCCCAGGCCGTGATGGTGATAAATCATACTCGTGACACCATCAAATCGGAACCCGTCAAAGTGGTATTCTTCCATCCAATACTTTAGATTCGAAAGTAAGAAGTGGATTACATCGTGTTTCGCGTAATCAAACAGTTTAGTACCCCAGGCTGGATGATTTCCCTTGCTACCGGCGTGGAAGAACTGCGTCTGTGTGCCATCGAACATATTGATGCCCTCGGCTGTGTTTGCAATTGCGTGCGAATGCACTACATCGAGTAGTACTGCCAGGCCGAGTTTATGGGCTTGGTTGATTAAATATTTCAAATCATCAGGTTCGCCATACCAGCTCGAAGCGGCAAAGAAATTTGAAACCTGATAACCAAATGATGCGTAGTATGGATGTTCCTGGATCGCCATCAGCTGAACGACCGTGTAGCCGTCTTTCACGATGCGCGGCAAAATAATATCCGCAAATTCTCGGTAGGTGCCGATATTTTCTTTCTCCTGCGCCATGCCAACGTGCGCCTCATAAATCATCGGCGCCTCAATCTTGCGGTCGCGGTATCCGGTATCAGTCCAGCGGAACGGCTTTTCGGGTGCGTATATTTCGCCCACAAAGCCCTTCGTTAGCTTGTCTTGCGTTACGCGATGAATGTAGAGCGGGATCCGGTCAAATCTGCGCCCGCGTCGTGTCACTTGAACTTTGACTTTTTGACCATGTTTTAATGCGTCGCGGCCCTTGAGTTTAATCTCCCAAACACCCGATTCGAGACGGTGCATCGGATGAGACCAGCGATCCCAGTTGTTAAAATCGCCAATCAGGTGCATCTCGTCGGCGCCCGGTGCCCATTCGCGATATACCCAGCCGGTGTTGGTGCGCGAAAAACCAAAATACATGTATCCGTTGGCGAAACTAGCCAAATCGCCATCGCCCACCAGGGCAGAGCGCAAATCTTTGTAGTGCTGCAAGCGTAAGTTTAAATCTTTTTCGTATGGCTCAAGCCATGGGTCAATTTCGAGAATTTTGAGTTTTTTGTTGTCTGCCATCAGTAATCTAATTTTAACATGGCATCTTTAGAAATCAGTATCACAATCATTGCAGTGATGATGTGGCATGTATTCGTACTTTTGCATTGAGGACAGGAAAGTTTTGCGGATTGATCTTCGAAAAGTTTTTTCACTATTTCTTTTAGAGTATTCGGCATAGTCCTCCTTATACAAAAAATGGCGGAAGGAGTGAGATTCGAACTCACGGTGGCTATTAACCACGCCGGTTTTCAAGACCGGTACCATAAACCACTCGGTCATCCTTCCACTTGTGCAATTATATCATATTTAAGATACAATCTAAGCATGAGGATGAAAATCTTTAAATTTTACGAGGATTCTATTATTCCGCAATATCAAACCGCCGGTGCCGCTGGTTTTGATTTTTGTGCGCACATTTCCGAACCTTATACTTTGCAGCCGGGCGAGATTCATGCTTTTGACACTGGCGTGGGCGTTGAAATTCCGGAAGGCTATGAATTGCAGATCCGTAGCCGTAGCGGCCTAGCCTATAAACACTATGTTTCGCTCCTAAATGGTATTGGTACGATTGACTCGGATTATCGCGGCGAAATGCGCGTTTTGCTCAAGAATCACGGCGATAAAGAATTTGTCGTTGAGCCAGGCATGCGTATTGCGCAGGGCATTGTCGCCAAATATGAGCATGTTGAATTTGAAGAGGTTTCTGAGTTGTCCGAGACTGAGCGTTCTGGGGGCTTTGGCAGCACTGGTCTGAAATAAAAAAGAAAGTCCCAAGCGGGACTATTCTTTAATTATAGCACACTTTGACTAAAATGTCAATGCTTATTCGGCGTTCGTATGAACCGCGACTACATCGTCAAGATCATCGATGGCGTCAAGAATCTTTTCGACTT
>CAMNBP010000036.1 GCA_946532885.1 uncultured Candidatus Saccharibacteria bacterium | reverse complement strand
ACTCACGACCCCTTGTTCCGAAGACAAGTGCTCTAATCCACTGAGCTACGGGTGCATTAGAGATATTATACCACGCTCAACTGAGGTGTGAGACACGGATTAAGCATGAGCATTTTGCGGCGATTTATAGTATACTTTAATCATGTTAGCAGTCGACTTTTTGCAGTGGTGGTATTCCCGCGGCTGGGGTCATTTTGCGTTAGCCTTGATTGAAAAGTTTCGCGGAATGGCCGACTTTTTCTCTATTACGTTATTGTTGAGGACGCTGTTTGCGCCATTTCGTCAGATTTCAACACAGGATGTGACCGAAGGTGGCCCAATGGCTTACATTTCTAATTTCTTCGATAAATTATTATCCCGCATCATCGGCGCCGTCGTAAGAATTACAATTCTAATCTTTGGTACCGTCGTATTAGTGGTTGAAGCAATGTTGAGCCTAATATTTGTTGTAATTTGGCCAGCAATTCCATTGATGCCATTTATTTGCGTATCTCTCTGCATTATGGGGGTGACGATATTATGAAAAGAACGTTTAACTATAATCATATCCGCGCAAAAGAAGCGCGTCTCGAACATGCTTTTGGTCAAAAGGCGATTAAGGCCATACTCGTGCTGATTACGATAGCTGGCTTTGCGTTTGGTGGAGTGATTTTATATAAAGCAAATCCGGTTGGCTGGTTGTTTATTGCGGTCGCGATTTTGGTTTTAATGTTCCTAATTTGGCTACAGACCGAATTAAAGCCGCTACCAAATCGCGACGGTGATGACGTTTGCGATATTATGTCGCGTGAGTGTTTAGTCGCGCTCGACAAGGACCCAACTCCAACGAGCATCGCAAAGGCAGCCGCCAATACGGCAAGTGGCATATTCTTAGCAAACCGCTACGGTCTGGTGCCAGAAATTGTCGATATTATCGCGATGGGCGTAACTTGCGGCGCAGATGAAATATTTGAAAAAGCTTACGAAATCCGCGAAGCAACTAATTCCGAACATATTTCGGGCGGCGTATTGATTGCGGCAATTATCGAATGCAACCCAAAACACGAAGACTTATTGAAGTCTTTTAAGCTCGGGATCGATGATATTCATGGTGGTATCGTTTGGTATAACTATTTGCATGGTGTCGTTAAAGGCATGAAAGTGCCACAACGCACGGGTGGCCTAGGACGCGATTTGGATTTCGGCTATACACCATTGTTGCAGAAATTTGCACAGAATATTTCGCGCACAATTGAAGGCGCTCACATTATCGTAAATCAAGCTTCGAGCGATGAAGTGATCGATGAGATGATTAAAATCTTTTCGCATGGTGGTCGCCAGAACGTAGCCTTGGTTGGTGCAGAAGGTAGTGGCCGTAAAACAATTGTGCATGCATTTGCGTCAAGATTATTAAATGCAGATAGCGGAATTACCAACCGTTTGAAATTCCGCCAGATTTTCAAACTCGACGCATCGGCGTTGATAAGTGTCTCAAACGAGCGCGGCGAGCTCGAGGGTTTAATGATGCAAATCATGAACGAAGCCTATGCCGCAAAGAATATTATTCTTTGGCTCGATAACGCACAGCTCTTCTTTAAAGAAGGTGTTGGCTCGGTTGATATTTCGAAAGTGATTCTGCCGGCAATTCAGGCGGGCCGCTTACGTATGATTCTAACCATGGAACAGCAGCGCTTCCTAGAAATTGAATCGAAGAATAGCCTACTCGCAAACTCATTAAATAAAATCATGGTGCCGCCTTCAACTCCGGAAGAGACTATGAAAATCTTGCAAGACCGAGCGCCATATTATGAATATGAGCATAATGTGGTTTTCACAATTTGGGCGCTTAAAGAAGCCTACCGTCTGAGCGAAAAATATGTACACGATATGGTAATGCCGGGACGCGCATTGCACTTATTGGAAGCCGCAGCCGGTTTTGCAAATAACCGTCTAGTAACAGCCGAATCAGTCCAAATGGCGATTGAGAAGACTTATGGCGTGCGCATGCAAGCCACACAAACCGAGGACGACAAGCAGCGCTTGCTGAACATGGAAGACCTAATCCATGAGCGTATGATTGATCAGAAACATGCTGTACGCGCAGTTTCCGACGCCTTGCGCCGCTCTGCCGCTGGTGTACGCAACGAAAAACGACCAATTGGCACATTCTTATTCTTGGGTCCAACTGGTGTTGGTAAAACTGAGCTTGCTAAGGCAATCAGCGATGTTTACTTCCACGGCGAGGGCGCAATTGTACGTATCGACTTGAACGAATTCGTTACTGCGGAAAGCGTTGACCGTTTAATTGAAGACGGTGCAATTAACGAAAACAGCTTAACTTCACAGGTTATGAAGCGACCATTTGCCGTAGTATTGCTGGACGAGATCGAAAAGGCACATCCAAAAGTTTTGACTACTCTACTGCAGTTACTCGACGAGGGTGTATTACGTGATCAGAAAAACCGCGAGGTTAGTTTCCGCGACACGATTGTCGTAGCGACCAGTAACGCTGGCGCCGACCGCATCCGCGAACTAATCGACGACGGACATGATATCGCGAAACTAAAGGATGAACTAACGAACGAATTAATTGCAAATGGCGAATTCAAGCCAGAATTCCTAAACCGCTTTGACGAAATTTGCGTATTTAAACCGCTATCGAAGGAAGATTTGGGCAAGATATTTGATTTGATTCTGAAGGGCGTGAATAAGACACTTGAGCCGCAAAAAATCACCGTGGAAGTTGACGACGACGCAAAGGACTTCATGGTTGAGAAAGGCTATGATCCAAAACTCGGTGCCCGTCCGATGCGCCGCGTCGTTCAAAGTTATGTAGAAAATATTCTTGCTAAAGCTATGTTAGCCGGCAATCTCGGTGCCGGTGGCAATCTTCGCATCGACAAAGAAATGCTCGATGGCGAAGATGAAGATGATGATTAATTAAATACTTGTGTTAATCTTCTGTTTCTGTCTGAGAATTCTTTTCGGCTATAAGAATATTTCTGTGTGCCTCAATCCTACTAGCGACCACATCCATAGAAGCAAGCCTACCCGTTAATTCATCCATCTTGTCGTGAGAAATCTTCGAACCAGCCGTCTC
Source organism: uncultured Candidatus Saccharibacteria bacterium (assembly GCA_946532885.1). Classification (GTDB taxonomy): domain Bacteria; phylum Patescibacteriota; class Saccharimonadia; order Saccharimonadales; family Saccharimonadaceae; genus UBA2834. Next base: position 3,189 of record CAMNBP010000036.1, on the reverse strand, counting down.
GATGTATTGCTGTAGGCTTTTAGCTCGCGATCGTACAATTTCTTCCAATGGCATTTTGCTCTTAGCTTCACTGCTTCCCTGCTCGGTCTTCGCATCGATTATAATCTGCTGTTGTTGTTCGCGAACACTTAACTCACTTTCCAAAGCTTTCGCCCACTCGTCAGCATCGCCATTGTATTTACCCATGAATTCAGAATCGCCCTCGTCATCAGCTGGCTCAATACCCTTGCGGATATCATTTAACCATTTAATAACTTGGTCCTGGCGCTCTTCATCGTCCTGAATGAAACGTTCAAGTACTTCGTCATCTGTTACTACAGGAGTCTCAGCCTCCGGGTTGCCGCTAAATCCTTCATGACCTTTCATTGGAAAATATCCTTTCTTACTAAATTGTATCTAAAATTATTCTAGCATAAGTCTTTTACTATTTACCTACCAATGCTAAATACTATCGTTGCGAATCGTATCGATAATATTTTGTTTGTTGACCTGCTTGACCGAGTAGGCCATGATGCCCCAGATTAAGAACCCAACTAGTACTACGCAGGTTAGGATTGCCGGCCATGGCAAAATATAGCCCAACTCTACTCCGCCATCAAAGACGACACGATAGACACCATAGGAAATCAGTAGGCCAATTGGAATACCAATAATAAGCGCACGGGTCGTATACATGAGACTCTCGACGCGAATCATGCGCCTAAACTCCCCTTCGGTCATGCCGACGGATTTGAGAATAGCGAATTCCTTCGCGCGAAGCTCGACATTTGTAGTAATGGTATTAAAAATGTTCGTAACGCCAATTAATGAAAGCACTATGATAAAGCCGTAGGTAAAGATCTCAAGTAGTAAAATCAGGTTTTTGACCGTTTGCATCTGAGCGGCTAAATCCGCATAGTTCAATTCGATATATTTTTCGCCACCACTTTCTTTGAGATTATCGATATAGTCGGAAATGTCCCGACTGTGCTCGCCTGGATTGATATACATATCGCCACTATAAAAACCGTTTCGGTAATTATTCTCGCCGACTATTTTTTGCATATCTTGATATTTTTCCGAAACGACAATAGTTATAGTATGGATTGTATCTTGACCGAATGGGATAGCATCGGTCACGGCGCCAATCTTGAATCCTAAATCATACTCGTAATAATCAACGTAATACCCTTCTTCTGAGTACAGAAAATCTATAAAGCCCAGCGTTATCGTGTCACCTGCTTTATAATCCGTGACACGAGAATAATGACCGCTTTCAACAATAGAATCGTTTAAAATGGCGAGTTCCGACGAATTTATATCCTTGACGCCAACTTCGTTGGCATATTTTTGGAAATATTCATCATTAGCAATGAGTATATTATAAGGACGATATAGGCCGCTGTCCGAGGTTTGGCTAGGCTTGCCCTGCGCCTGAATATAATAGGCTGCTTGGTCGTAGGCGGTATGTTCGAGAATTTGACGGTAGGCCTCTGGATTTGCGCCATAAACAATGAATGACGCATCGGAATTTGGAAATTGGATTTCGACGAGACGATTTATGTAGGTCATAAAAGTCGAGAGGCCAATAAAGAGCGCCACACTCACAACAATGGAAAGTACGGTCGTGTGATATTTTTTGCGACTACGTTTGAGGTTTTTACTCGCAATAACGCCGCCAATACCCCAAAAACTTTGAGCGGTTTTTGAGGTCTTGTATTTTTTGTCTTTGATCTTAATGTCTTTGCTGCCGCGAATGGCGGAAATTGGTGTTTGATGGCTGGCAATGAATGCCGAACTGGCCGACGATAAGAAAACTACTACTGCACTGAGAACCGCAACAAGGATGATCGAGGATGGCAACACAATAAGTCGCATTGGTACGGCGCCTTGTGTATTAAGTAATAATGCATTCACGGTTTGCACTAGTGTGAAATGCGCAATTGCACCAAGCGCAAGACCAGCAATGATCGCAATCGCCCAAATGAATAATGCATCAAGATACACAAGCTGTCGAATCTGGCGCGGACGCGCGCCGACGCTCATTAAAATACCGTATTGCCGAGTTCGCTCCGTAACGGAAATATAAAAAGAATTGCGAATGATAATAATACTGGCAATTATTAGAACGCCGTACACGATGAGAGCAAGTGAACTAATGATTAACTTTGCATTCTTCGATAGATAACCATTCGCAACCATTAGGTCAACGTTGTCGCGGACATTATAGTGATCGCCAAGATTTTGGCGAATATGCTGTTCAGTGGTCGCGACCGTATCCATGTCGAGGTCTTTGTATTTTACAAACACATTATATTTTGAGTCGGGCGAGCGGTCGGGTACATCATAAATCGGCTCGAACACATCGCTCGGATAGGCCATGCTTGATTCGAGATACCATGGGCGACTATCAAAAACCCTTTCGTCGACCAAATGCGAATAAAAGACCGATTTTACATTTGCGGCGTTTTCGATATATTTGAGCTTATCGCCTGGGACAGCCTCGAACATTTGATGATAATCACCAGACGACGCGATAGCAGAATCAATGAGCATATAGTGGAAGCTGGCGGCCATACCGGTTATTGCAACCAATAGCGCGGCAGTCAAAGCGACGCCAATTATAGTCATAATTGTGCGTTTTTTATTGCGGCGAAGATTTGCGATGGAATATTTAACGAGAGTTTTCATCCGATTCCTCGTCGCGATTACGATGATCAGATATAATTTTACCGTCTTCGAACTCGATAATACGATCGGTCTGCTCAGCTATATGCATATCGTGCGTAACGATAATAATGGTCTGGTGATATTTGCGATTCGCAAGTTTAAAAAGCTCGACGATTTCGTCACTGGATTTTTTGTCGAGGTTGCCGGTTGGTTCATCGGCAAGAATAATTTTTGGGCGATTGTAGAGTGCGCGACCAATCGAGACGCGCTGCTGCTGGCCGCCAGAAAGTTGATTCGGGAGATACTCAACACGATCTTCGAGGCCGAGCACTTCGAGTAATTCCTTTAGACGGTTTTCGTCGACATTTACGCCGTCGAGCTCGGCTGGCAAAGTGATATTTTCGCGAACATTCAAGACAGGAATAAGATTGTAGAACTGATAGACGATGCCAACTTTTTGGCGACGAAAAATTGCGAGTTTATCACTGCTGAGCTTGCAGATATTTTCGCCATCGATTTCGATATCACCAGAAGTAGGAC
>CAMNBP010000035.1 GCA_946532885.1 uncultured Candidatus Saccharibacteria bacterium | reverse complement strand
GCAACCGGGCATTGGGCGAACCCCCAGAGGCGAATCCATTCTCAAATACGAAGAACAAAAAATACCCATTCGGGTATATTTTATTCTTCGTGGCTGGGGATGAGGGATTCGAACCCCCGAATGGTGGGACCAGAACCCACTGCCTTACCACTTGGCGAATCCCCAACGGTCTGAATCAGATTTTAGTACATTTTGCTTAAAAATGCAAAACGCCCCGGACGACATTTCATGTCCGAGGCGTTGGCGTGTTTTACCTGAATCCGAATCGACGCAGACGCGTATCGATAATTGTGGCCGGTTCCAGCTCTTCATGAGCGTGGAAAGTCACCAAATCCGCAACGTCGGGTTCGAGGTCATACAAACCGTCATAAAGATCACTTCGCGGCGCTTCGTTATGGTTAACGCGAGCGAGTCCGAAAACTGCCTGAGCCCACAGCCCAGTCTGGGCGACGCTCACTGCGACATGGTGAAGCCTCGACAGTTCATCCAAGTACTTCGGATTGTAATCATAGCAGAGTACGATATCGGTCGGCTCGTCCTCCGTCACACGAAAGCGAATCTTTTCCCCCTCCTGTCCGATGTAACTTCCGATTAATGCACCGAGTGCCGGCACCGAGTCGATACCCAACGATTCCATTAAGGCCTGATAGCGGTAATCAATCGGATCGAATAGAAACGCGCGGTAGAGACCGCCACGTTTTTGATACATGTAGTTACCCATATGCAACTCGAGATTGCAATAGTTTGATGTCCAGCCATACTGAGTACGGCGGCCTGCAGCTTGACCATGCTGCTTGGTCGTTCCCCTAGATGGATAAAAAACTGTTGACTGTTCAGCCATAGCAAACACATCCTTCCTAAACAATGTACGAGCGGGATTGCTCAATGTATATTTTAATATAATCCAGGATTTTGTCAAATGAGGAGACAGATTCCGATTGCCGGTCGTCATGAATTATTATATAATACAGCCATGAAAACGTCGCTTGACGGCGTTTTTAATGCACTTTCGAAAGGAGGGCTACAGATGAGGAAAATATCTGTTAGTGAACTCGGAACCAAAGATTGCACAACCATTATTGAAGACATCAACAACTGCCGTTACTCTATCCTTGAATCTATCGGCTGCCACCGCCTCCGCATGGAAATGGCGGTGCCTGGTTTTCTCAGCAAATGGATTGGTAAATTCCTTTTCTGGAAGGCTGGAAAATCACACAATCAATTTTGGGACTATCGCGTAAAACAGGAACTCGAGAAACTTTTCGCATGGGCCGCCCCTTCGACCATCTATGGCAAACCGCCCAAAAATCTGCATGGTATCATCATTGGCTTCAACCATCCGTCTCTCGGTGAAATTCTTCGCTTAATTGACTTTACAGTGAAGTTTTACCCGGATTCGCCGATGGTTTTTCCGGTGAATTTACCTTGGTATGAGGCACTTTGCCCAATTGTCGAGGAGCTCAAGAGCGCAGGCGTTTACCTGACGCCGATTATTACGCCGACTACTCTGCGCAAAATCTTCCGCGTCAACCCCGACGCCGACGACAAGTTGATAAATTCGATTCGAGGCATGTTCGAGGCCGAATATATCAACCTTTGCCGCGAATTCTCTGATCATGCCGTCATCCTGGTGGCGCCTAGTGCCACACGTCAGCGTACGGTTTTTCAGAGTGAGGCAGCAGCAAATGGCGAAGCTAAGATCAACCCGCCAACCATGTCGATGATTGCATCAATGATCGGACGACGCAAAGACGCAGATTGCCGTTTTGTGCCGGTTTCAATCAAACCGCCGAAGGGTTTCGGGCGTGGCTTGAATCTGTTCAGGCGCTACGAACTGCAGGTAAACGGCTCGATAACTATGGAAGATGCCCGCGCCATGTCGCGCGAACGTTATGGCGGAACCGAATTCCGCGGCCATCGCTTCGATTTCGTTTTTCTGAAGAGATTAGCTAATGGTTTGCGCAAACTTAAAGCCGAGGAACTCATCTATCCAAAGGGCCTCAAAGAGGCATAAGAAACCGGCCGCCACGTGCGGCCTTTCTTATTGACATTTTATAGCGCTTGTGGTATAATATAGTTATATGGTCGCTTTTGCCCAAAGAAGCGACAGAAATTGCACTTTTGGAGGTGAATTCTATGAAGGTTCTCAAAGAGATTTTGGTCACCCTGTTGGCCGTATTCATCGTCGCCGCATTACTGCTCACTGTTCGCCTGATTCAGGATAGACAGTACAGAGATGCACTTGACGAGATGATGCAGAAAAAATCCGTCTACTACAGCGACATTTCCGAAATCCCCTACAGTAGCATCGCACAAGAGCTCTATTACGTCTCTGAAACCAACTCGACTGTTGACTTCAACGCCTATTATGAGGCGCTGTCCGGCTACAAGAAAAGCAAGCTGCCAGAATTCTACAACCCCACTAATATGCTGCTTGAGTATATTGATGGCAAGTGGAACGGCGACAGCAACTCGAAGAACCATACGCTCGTGTTTGATGATGGTAGCGTACTCGAAGCAAAAATGTTCAGCGACACGATTTTGCAGATTCGTTATTACGACGGCATGATTTACCTGCCCGAACACGAATACTACACTTCGTCTAGTGATCACAGCTACGTATTGTATGTCCTACCGGATGGCACACGTCTTGGCGGTCAACATCAGTCTGCGCTTTTCGATATCGAGGACGACATGTTCTCTGGCGCAGAGGGCTTCGAATACGACAAAATTTACGTCGTTTCCTACCCTAACCGAGTCGACGTTTTTCCGAATGGCTTCATGTTTAACCAGACGCAAAGCTGGGCAGCCTTTCGAAACGGCGTGTTCGTATTTGCGGTAAAGGCCGACAACGAGTATCAACTGTGGCGCATCGTGCGTGGTTCGGCCGAGATGATCGATTCCTCAAATGAGCCAATTACGCTTAGTAGGAGCGGAATTAGCGACAATAACGATGGAATCTTCGCTCAGGTTGGGAACAAAGAGTATTGCTTCACGCGCAATGCGGGCTTCACCGTAACGGAAAAATAATTTGGGCAAAAAAGGTTGCTACGGCGGCCTTTTTTGGTGCTTACTATTCGGGCCGTGCTATGATAGAATAATAGAAAAGCATAAGTACAAAGTTTAATTTTTTAAGGGTAGGCACGTGCAAGACCAAAACTTCAATAAACAGGTATACCATCCACTCGACAGCGTTGAAGATGTTGAGGAATTTTACCAAGCTATCCGTCGCGAAAAGCTAACACACAAGCTCGCACCGGAACGTCCATATTGTTATTGGACAATCGAAACTTACGACAAATCTAACGGTATTCGTGGTGGCGGTGGCCTTGGCGTGCTCGCTGCAGACATGCGCCGCGTCGCTGAACAACTCCAAGTGCCATTCGTGCTAGTGACTCCTTTTTACCCTTGGGAATCACATCAACGCATGGAAAACATGGAGCAAATCGACTACCATACCGAAAAGCACTATCAAGACTTTGGCTTTAACTTTGTTGATACCGTCAATATCAAGACTGCGACTGGTGCCGTCGCGCTTGACGTAATCGAAAAACGCCTTGGCAGTTCGCGTTTCCTTTGTGTAACTGAACCAAACTTTGGCGAACTTTATTCAGGGGAATCTGGTTCTGACCATCGTCTATATCAGGAAGTTTCGCTTGGCTTCGGCGGTTATAAAGCCCTAAAACTAGTCGGCTGTCGTCCTGGCATCATTCAATTGAATGAAGTAGCTACTTTCTTTGCAGCCGTGGCTCGTCTTGATGAGCTAGTGGATTCTGGTATGGATTTCTACGAGGCAGTAGTCTATACGCGCAAACATACGCTTTATACGAACCACACCTTAGTACAGGCCGCAGAGGCGACTTTCCACTATGATCAGTTCGAACGTTATGTCTTCCCGAATATTAAATCCACTTCCGTCAGGCGCTGGTTGTCCGACAAATTTACTGACGGCATGATCCGCCTTTCGACGCCTACCGTAGAAATTGCAGAATTGCGTTCTGGTGTATCAAAGTTGCACGCACGTGTTGCAAATTACCATGATATTAATGGCAACAAGATTAAGTTTAAGTCCATCACAAATGGTATCCATATGCGTACTTGGACCTTGCCGGAAATTATGGATTATTACCACAATAATAATATCCTCGATAAATTTGATTTGCCGACGATTCGCGAATTTGAAGAGAATGTCAATAAGATTAGTGCCGAAGATATCCGACATCTAAAGGGCCTTGGCCGAGAAAAATTGAATGATATTTTGTCACATCGTACAGACCAATACGGGAATCCGGTTTTCATTCCACGCGATGCTATGTTGTTCGATTTTAAGCGCCGCTTCGTCGATTACAAGCGTCCATGGCTGCCGTTCACTGACCCAGAGCGTCTCGCTAAGATTTTGCAGGAGAACAATGCTCACTACATATTGGCTGGGCGCGTCCACATGGGAGATACGACGATGTTCAAGAAGTTGATGGACTTGCTCCACCTAATTGATTCGCATCCAATTTTGAAAGAACGTGTCCATTATTTGCCAGATTATGACGAGGAATTGGGTCTTGGTTTGTCGTTGGGCGCTAATTCATCGATTAATACGCCAATTGTCGGCCTCGAAGCTTGTGGTACTAGCTGGATGAAAGATATCGCAAATATGGGTATTTTAATTTCAACACACGATGGCGGCGTAGCTGATCGTCCAGCCGATTCTTATCTCACGGTAGACGGCAAGAACGAAGCACAGGAAGTCGAAGAACTCTATCGCCAGATGGATGTTGCAGCAAAAGCATGGCAGAATGACTTTGACCTCGAATATTGGATCCATAAAGAGTTGATTGCTTATCTAGATGTGATTTCCGGGTCCCGCATGATGCGCGACTACCTGAACTACTTGTTCTAGAATTCATTAGGCCAGCATTTGCAAAAGTGCTGGCTTTTTGTTATACTCTTGACAAGAGTCCGTTAGGACTATTTTTTAAGGGAGCAATCAATGGCAAACGTTACACGAATTAAGGCAAAAGACGACGCTCCAAAGAAAGAAAAGACTAAAGAGAAAGTCGTCGAAAAAGCCACAGAAGAAACTCCTACCCGCAAAGTTAGCGTCAAAGCTAAAGGTAGCGAAAATAAAAAAGTTATCAAGAGTAGACTCGAACAACAAGCAGAACGCGACCTCGAAAACCGCGCACGCGACAAAGCCGAAAAGCGCGCAATTAAGGAAGCCTACAAAGCTGAGCGTGCCGAAATCAAGGCGCAACTCAAGAAAGTTAAAAAGAATGCCAGCAAGGCCGACAAGAAAGCCGTCAAGAAGAAAGTTAAGGCCGAGCTTAAAGAAGCAAAGCTGAAGCATCGTGATGAGCATCCTGGCTATTTCCGCGGCGCCTTCCGTGAAATCCGCCAAGTTCGCTGGCCAAATCGTAAAGAAACCTGGAAGCTCACCTTCGCCGTTATTATTTATGTATTAATTGGCGTCGCTGGTTTAATGCTTCTTGATGCGCTACTTAAAGTATTATTCAACACTATAATCGGAGGAAACATGTAATGGCGGTTAACCGTTATGATGACACACGTGCCTGGTACGCAATTTCAACCTACTCAGGCTATGAAGACAAGGTCGCAGACTCCATCAAGCAACGTCTTGATACGGTTGACTTTGCCGATAAAATCTTTGACGCTTTAGTGCCAAAGGAAAAACAAATCGAGATTAAGAATGGCAAACGCCGCATCGCAGACAAGAAGATCCTTCAGGGCTATGTCCTGGTCGAAATGAAACTTTCTGACGAAACTTGGTACATTATTCGCAACACGCCAGGTGTTACAGGCTTCGTCGGTACTGGCACCCAGCCAACCCCTGTTTCAAATAAAGAAGTTGAAAAAATCAAGAAACGCATGGGCGTAGAAGATCCAAAGTACACCGTTAACTACGAGATTAACGAAGTTGTTTCAGTTACAGATGGTCCATTCAAGGGCTTCGAGGGTACAATTTCCGAAATTGACCCAGCAAAAGGCAAACTCAAGGTTATGATTTCGATGTTCGGTCGCGAAACCGCCGTTGAGCTAGACGCGCTTCAAGTTAAAAAGATTGACGATTAATCCAAATTGCAGCCTCGCAAGGGGCTGTTTTTTGTGCTTTTTGAGGTCTTATTATAGAATATAAGCATGAGCAAGAATGCCGATAAGATTTCGATGGTTAATAGCGATGACAAGAAACGCTATATTGAACTTTATTCTCTAAAAAACGAAGCTACACACCTTAGTCTCAACGTCAAACAAAAGTTCAAGAACCTAATTGTGAACGAAGAGTGCTATTTTGCGACA
>CAMNBP010000034.1 GCA_946532885.1 uncultured Candidatus Saccharibacteria bacterium | reverse complement strand
GCATACCAGGCATCTGTCGTCTGGCGGGATTTCTTTGATTTTGTAAGTGCCGTCACGACATGGGCCAAAATTAGCCCGCTCTCTGGCATGCCGATGCGTTCGACAGCCATAAAAGCATTCAGCGCTAAACCGAGCGCACCATTGCCGGCCAGACCAATATCTTCGGATGCAAAAATCACCATACGGCGCGCCACAAATTTTGGATCTTCGCCTGCATTTAGCATACGCGCCAGATAATATAATGCCGCATCAGCATCGCCGCCACGCATGGATTTAATAAAGGCCGAAATATTATCGTAATGATTATCGCCCTTTTTGTCGTATCCTGGCACTTTGCGACCGGCCGCCTCTTTAACTTCCTCAACGCCAACTTTATCACTCAGACTCAGTGCTAACTCGAGATCACCCAGGGCAGAGCGCGCGTCGCCGCCCGACAATTCCGCCAAATAATCAATCGCGTCTTTCGTTACGCGTTTCGTGGCTTTCTCCGCTTTAATCGCCCGCTTCAGGACGGTTATGATATCTGCTTTTGATAGATGTTTTACAATGACCACGCGACTGCGAGAGAGCAGCGGTGAAATCACCTCAAAGCTTGGATTTTCGGTTGTTGCACCAATCAGGGTAATCAGCCCACTCTCAACATGCGGCAAAAACGCATCCTGTTGCGCTTTATTGAAACGATGAATCTCATCCACGAACAGTACGGTGCGAATCTTTAGGTTCCAGTTTTGCTTAGCATGCTCGACGACTTTCTCGACATCTTTTTTGCCAGAGGTGACGGCTGAAATTTCAATGAAATCCGCCTTAAATTCTTTCGCAATGATTCGCGCCAGTGTCGTCTTGCCAGTTCCTGGCGGCCCCCAAAAAATAATATTCACCGGTTCTTGGCGTCGTACGATTTCCGTCAAAATCTTACCGTCGCCGATAATTTCGTCTTGGCCCACCACTTCGCTGAGCTTTTGCGGTCGCATCCGCTCAGCTAAAGGGATTCTGTTAGCCATGTATCTCCTCGTATGCCTTTTTAGCGTATTTTAGCGCTTCAATTTCGCGGCGCGTAAAGAAATATGCGCCATAAAAATCTATCTTCTTCAAATCTACCGCTTCGAGTGCCGCAATCGCCTCATCGAAAGAATCGAACCACTCTAGGCAATCGCCATCGGCAATCTCATCTTCCATCTGTTTCTTACCAACGAATTCGCCAGTTTTGCAGAGATACATATAAGCCGTGGCATACATATCCCAATCGGCACGGATATTCACAACATATCCAAGCGACTTAAGATTGTGGATCTTGTATCCAGTCTCTTCAATTAGCTCGCGTCGAAGATTCTCGCCCCACATCTCGTCATCCTCATGCCCGCCACCTGGCAATTTATACCAACCCCGGTTGGTTGCATGGATTAAACCGACCTGATTCTTATCATTCAACAAAATCGCCCTTGCGCTATAAAACTGCTTCAATTTTGCCTCGTTAACGGTCTTTTTGCCGAGTCCAACCAATTCATCATCAATTATTGGTCCAATCTGTTTATTCGGCACTTCGTCGACCCAAAAATCATCAAAGGTATTGTCGGAATTGTAGTGGAAATAGGCCTCAATTTCCTTGCCAGCCAAGATTGGTGGCAGCCAATGCTCGTCGTCGCCCCAAAGTTTCGAGTAATCCAAATCAGAAATCTTAATCCATTGTGGTTTTTCTTCGTCGCTTTCGACTGGTTCACCTTCCCACTCGGTCGCCACAAAACAGTGCATCATATTGCATTCGGGGATATTTTTGTAGAATAAATTATCAAAAATAATCTTGCCCAAACATTCAAACTTGGTAATTTTGACGCCGATTTCCTCTTGCGTCTCGCGGATTGCACATTCTTCAATCGTTTCGCCGACCTCCTGCTTGCCGCCGACGCCATTCAGCTTGCCTGCTCCAAATCCGCGCTTTTTTAGGCCCAGCAAAATTTCATCGCCCCGGCGCAATAATACCCAAGATAGATGTCGATCAATTTTCATGAATTAAACTCCTCATAAATATCCCAATCCATTGGACCTAACCTGATAATATATAGTTTACCCCTGTCAAACGCCCAGTCAACATAGGCGGGAAAAGAGCAGAGTCGCTCGATTTTACGAATCATGCCATGCAAACTCTCAATCTGGTCGGTCGTAAGACATATTTCCTCTTCCTCTTTACTTTCGAGAGACAGAGCCCCAGAACGCTTATCAATTAAGACCATATCGGTGTCCTTATCGCCAGATAACACTGTTTCGCCCATCCACATCTCCGCCTCAATCAGAATCTCGCCCGAATCGCGCGTCGCTGGATTTATCGAATAAATCGTCCCGGTGACCTCAGCGTTCAGCATTTTTTGAATGATAATCGCGGCGTCTTCGTGGCGACGCTGGCTATTGCTTTTCATGTAAACGACGGAATCCAAGAAGCGGTCGCGTGGAATATCGCGCAACACCTCGCTATCCTTGTAATCATCTGGCACAGAAGCGCGCAATATGACTTTATCGGTTTTCAGGCTGTCAAATCGACGCAATAATTCGTTACTAACGCCATTTTTGAGATCGCAATCAATTGGTAAGACGAAACCCGGTACGACATCGAGATCATTTCTGGCAACTTGCGCTAAAAAAGAACCGAGACTTCCGACCTGTTTCGCATCAGTGCACTCGTCTAAGCTAAATAACTTGCCCATTACTAATAATATTAGCATACTTGCTTCGCGACCCCTAATAGACTTGCAAAAAAGTCAAAAGTGTGCTATAATAAAACAGATGCTGCTACCAGTACCCATACTGGGGCAAAAATTGCACTTGGAAAGGAATGGTGAATCTTATGTCACTGAAAAACCGCATCAACAAAATCGTCAGCCGCAACACCCACCTGTCCGACAAGGCCATCGATGCCGGCCGCCTTTTGGCCAGCTACTACGCATGCGATGGGAACGACGAGTTCGCTATCGACTACCTGGACCGCCTCGGCCGTGCTGTCGAAAGCCACGCTTCTCTGCCGGTTGCTCCGGCGGACTACAATGAGACTGCAGTCCGCTACGTTGAGTCGAGTCTCGAACCTGACTACCTGGCTAACCTCATCTATTCCGGCCTCACGGAGGGGCGCATTCTGGTTTACGCACTTGATTGCGTACTGACGCTCCATGAGAAACTCGCAGACCCCGAAAAGTCTCTGGTTATCCTGGCGGCTATCATTGATGTCGCCATGCGCGTCAATCTGCGCAATGCGGATACCGATGAGCCCGTGCTCAAGAAGTCGTCCATCAACAAAGCTGTTTCGGTCGCCGCGATGACCGGCTACAAAAAGTGCCTCGAGAATCCCGATGTTGATTCTTATCACATCGCCGTTGAGGCAATGGAGATTCTTGACGGCGACGTCGGTGACTATGGCCTGGTGCCGAGTCTGGTCGACACCCTCTATGCGAATCTCTGTGGTAAGCCTGATTTCGGCGACATTACGCAGCTGTTCAGGTTGACCGTAGATGAGCACGAAGACGACGAAGGCGAGAGAAAGCCCGCAGCGTGCGTTGTTCGTGCACCGAAGCTGACGGTGCAGCCGGAGCAGCCGTCCGTGTTTGTCCTCGAATCCGTCGGTACCACCGAGCCTGAGCCTGATGACGACAATCCGTTCGCGGAGATGCTGTCTGAGCTCGAAGCGCAGGACAAGCCTCTGGCTGTGATTGTTGAGGAAGAAGATCCTCTGGATGGAATCCTCGACGGCCTCTCGCTGTAATCACCACCTAGCACCTTGAAGAGGGCTGCCACAATTTCGTGGCGGCCCTTTTCCATGCTTAGAAAAACTTGGTATAATATATGCAAGAAAAACATAAGGAGAAACAATGGAAGGTGCAGTCCTTTTCGTGATAATTGCGGTAGTATTGCTTATCGTGATTTTCTCGAATATTCACATTATTCAACAATACGAGCGCGGCGTAGTCTTTACGCTCGGTAAATATAGCGGTGTCCGCAATCCGGGCTGGACAATCTTGATTCCGTATTTCCAGTCTATGCGTCGTGTCGACGTGCGTTCCACGCCAATCGACGTACCAAAACAGGAGGTCATTACTAAAGATAACGTTACCGTAAACGTTGATGCTATCGTCTATTTCCGCGTACTCGATCCAGCAAAAGCTTTACTTGAGACGACCAACTATGTCTATGCGACCACCAACTTCGCTCAGGCCGCTCTCCGCGATATTACCGGTAACTTCGAGCTTGATGAACTTCTCAGTAAGCGTGATGAAATTTCCGCTCAAATTAAGGAAATCGTCGACAAGGAAACCGATAAATGGGGTATCGATATCGAGAACGTTAAACTCCAAAACATCGAGCTTCCAGCCGATATGAAACGTGCTATGGCAAAGCAAGCCGAAGCAGAACGTGAACGCCGTGCCGCTATCATTGTGGCGGATGGTGAAAAAGCCTCTGCTAAAGCCGTTGCCGAAGCTGCCGATCTTTTGGCTCGCACCCCAGGCGGTATCCAAATTCGTACGCTTCAAACGCTTGAGAAAATCTCTTCAGATCCATCTCAAAAGACCGTCATTGTGTTGCCAAACGACATGAAAGATGTTATCAAACACCAAATTGGCTAATACGGAATCATCAAAAAATACCCCCCAACGGGGGTATTTTTTTACTTTTATAAACCGGCATCGAGTAAGAGTTTTGCTTGCTCCCAGTCGTAATTTTCGGCGTCCCATTTGCCAAGGAAGCCGCTGGTTTTATAATTACCGAAAACGAAGTATGGTGCGCCACTAGGCATAATCGATAGAGCTCTTTGCGTGTTCTTGTCGAGCTCGTCGGCTTTTTCTTCGTTGTCGACGCAGCTTGAGAATTTGTCGTAGTCTAAGCCGTCGATATTCTTTGCGACGTCTTTAAAGTAGTCCATCTCGAGTTTTGGGATTCGCTCGGCGTATTGGTCTATACCGATGCCCTTGGAGTGGTAATCTGTATAAAGCTTTGCGAGGATGCCGTTATAGTATTCCCAGAATTTATCCTGATCTGCTGCGCAATAGGCATTCAGGGCAGAATTACGGCTGTTGACGGCGCTTTCGTGCTCATCTTTGTGGTAAACATAGAGCGCATCGGTTAGTCGAATTTCAAAGAGGATGTTTTTTCCTTCAATGTAATCTTTTTGGAATTCTTCTTCATGTGCGGCTACAGCATTTGCGAATTTATCACAATATGGGCACATGATATCGGTGTAGTCATAATAATAGAGTTTTGCTGTTTCGCGGTCGCCTTTCAGCATATGCTCATTCCATGGCTCACGACTGTTTTTATTATTGTTAATCGTGCCGTTAACGAATAGAAAGCCTATCAGGCCTACCACTAGGATTACGGCTACGATTCTAATCGCTTTCTGCATGTTTCTCCTTTGCGCGATTGGCGCTTACATTTACGAATATTAGATAGCCAAGTTGAATTAGGCTATAGGCCAATAAAATAAAGGCAACGACTGTTAGTGCTACGCCTAGACGTTCGGCAAGCGCAACGGCTCCGGCGCCGGCAAACATTGTCAGGATTGGCGTCAAGATAGTGATGCCACAAGTTGGGCAGCCAAGCGTAATGAACGCTAGTACTGAAGCGATACTGCTGGCGCTAGCATGGTTAAGCGCCTCATCTTTTTGACGGTTCTTGACTGCATAAACGATACCCGATACTGCCAGTCCCTGCATCAGCGACAAAAGTATCAAAACCAGGCCATGTAGGCTCGTAAAGCAGTTGCCAATTAGCGCAAAGCTAGTACCAAAAACGCCCAACTTTCTCTCGAATGGTAATCCAGACCAAAGCAGGCCCCAACTAACGCCGCCCTCTTGTAGCTGCGCCAAGATGTAGAGAAAGAGTAGTGCAACCAAAAAGAAACAAACTACGTATGCTGGGCTCGAGAGTAAATAGCGGAAGCCAACTAGGGCAAACTTGGCCTTGTCGCCAAGACCACTAAACCATTTGCCGATTTTTTGCCAAAAACTTATTTTTCGCTTGACCATAGGCCGTGAATATTACAGAAGGAATAGGCGCGCAATTTGCCTTTATTGCCGGTCATTGAGAAGCGCGCGATAGGAGTAGTGGTTAGACCAAGCTTTTGGACTTCGACACGATCGCCGTCGGTGAGCGCAATCCATTCGACACGGTGTTCTGGCGCCATTGGGTGGAGCTGCATGCCCACCTTAACGGTAGCACCATTGCCATCAACTTCGATAATTGGCACATGTTTTTCGGCACCTTCGCTGCCACGATTCGCTTGTAAGATATGCATACCTGAGCCACAGCAGGTCGGAATTACGTCCGGATCAATCATTACTAGGAATAAGTTACCGC
>CAMNBP010000033.1 GCA_946532885.1 uncultured Candidatus Saccharibacteria bacterium | reverse complement strand
TTAAAATCTGCTTCCTTTACCGGATTATGGGTTCGAGTCCCATCTCGCCCACCAATGCAAAAAAATAAAGGCCTTTGGCCTTCTTTTTTTTGCGTTGCATCTGGGCGCGAGATGGGGCGAGAGCCAAGGTTCGGTCACAGTAGGAGCCGAGAGAAAACGGAGAAATATTTATATTTCGATTTTTCCGAGGCGACGCCCTGTGATGTCTATTCGAAGAATAGACTGTCCCATCTCGCCCACCAATGTACCCACTATTCTACGCTTTCATCCCGGTCTCGGGTCTGCTCGAAAGCGTAGAGTAGTGGGTATTTTTCTGGACGCAACTTAGTATAACTGCTAAAATATAAGCAGAAGCACTATTATTTTTCTAGGAGAAAACATGAGATTTGAAATCGGTGGGGATCTCGCCAAAGAATTCAAGAATCGCTGGAACCAACGTTTGCGTTGGGTGCGTGTGGCGGGTTATATTGTTGGCATTTTGTTTCTAATTTTTGGCGCAGCTTGTCTATTTTCGCCATTGCGTAGTGCAGCTGCACTCAAAGCTGTTATCGCGGTATTTATTCTTGGTCTCGGCGTTGTGCGTTTCTTTGAATATTTCATGACCCCGGCTCTCACTCGCTTTGGTGGTAAATTGGTCAGCGCCATCTTTAATATTACAATCGGCGTTATCTTGATCCAGATGCCGACCAGCGATGCTTTAACGATTTTCTCGTTTGTAATTGGTTTTTATCTCCTAATTTCTGGCGTTAGTAAACTTGCTTATGCCTCGCAGTTACATGTCTTTGGTGTCAAAGAATGCGGTTGGGTTATCGTAGACGGTGCATTTAAACTTCTTACCGCCTTCATCTTCTTCGCGATGCCAATGCTGTCGGTTGCTATGCTAAACGTCATACTTGGTCTCTATCTCTTAATTGATGGTATGTCGATTTTGCTCGAGACTGCCGATACGAAGAATCTCGAATTCAAGCATAGTAAGAAATCAGAAATACGCGAAGCTGAAGTCGTCAAGAAAAAATAGTTTAGCCAACACGATTTAAAGCGCCTGGGTCCACGGTGACTCGGGCGTTTTTATTTTATCTTTGCAAAAACCATTAAAGTGATATATAATAACTGCAGTTGCGGGTTTAGCTCAGTTGTTAGAGCGCTTCCTTGCCAAGGAAGAGGTCGAGAGTTAGAGTCTCTTAACCCGCACCATTTTTTATATCTACGCCACGTGGCGTATTTTTTATTGCAAAAAAGAACGGCCGAGCGCGTAAGCTCGACCATTCAAGGTGCAACTAATTGGCCAAGTAGCCGATACGTTCAATGACGTATTTGCAGACTTCCTGGTTGTGGGCACTACTCTGAAACAGCACGGCGACCATGATCGAGAAATCGCGATCTTCTGGAGAGCACATTATGCAGCGATCGTAGGCGATGTCCGAATTGCCCCAGCCCATCTTCGAGGCGCTTTTTCCCTTCAGTTCCTCTGAGTGGGCATCGTGAATGAACTTGGCGAGAAAATCGTGTCGTTCTTCACTTACTTGGCTCGGGCAGACATACAGCGTACTTTCGAGGCATTTTTTCAGGCGCTTTGT
This sequence comes from uncultured Candidatus Saccharibacteria bacterium, assembly GCA_946532885.1. GTDB lineage: Bacteria > Patescibacteriota > Saccharimonadia > Saccharimonadales > Saccharimonadaceae > UBA2834. Next base: position 4,864 of record CAMNBP010000033.1, on the reverse strand, counting down.
CGGTTCGCGCGAGATAGTGCGTACATCGACGGCGATTTCACCGTAAGTTTCGCCAATTGATTCGGCATACTTCAGCGCTTCCTCCAACGTTTCCTGTAGTGCAACTAAAAGAACATTCCCAAAACCTGTCATGACAGTTCCTCCTTTCCGACAGCGTCCGGTCAAAAATATTATAGCGAATTCATTATGCTGATGCTTTTAATTGTTGTGTATTTTGCCAAAATACCAATATGTTGCAACGATATATTCCATATTCCGCCCAGACTGAATCATCCAAATTCAGAGAATGACTGCGTCGCTTGCACAATTCCATTTTTCTTTGGAAAGAATTACGTAAGCCATATAAATACAATGATTGTATATTAGACAAACAGCAACACGAAGCCGTCATCGCCTGCGAGAGCGCACAATTAGTGCTCGCCTCAGCCGGCAGCGGCAAAACCCTCAGTCTTATGGCGAAAATCGAATATATTATAAAAGAATTACAGATTCCACCGTCGCAAATTTTAGTAGTTTCCTTTACGAAAAAGACGGTCAAAGAACTAATCGAGCGCTGCGCTAGTCCAGATGTCGAAATACAGACTTTTCATAGTCTCGGTAATAGCTTATTGCGCTTTTCGCAAAGCAAAACAATCGCTCGACGCCGTTTGGTTGACGGAGTTTTGACGAAGCGTTTTGTGCGGAAATATGTTTGGTATTTATGTTGTCATGATAAGATATTTGCAAATCATTTTAATAATTACCTTTTATTCTATTATTCGGCACCACAAAGCGTAGGCGAGCAGAGAGATTATTCAGCTCGCATTCGCTTCAACCAATTATTTCTACGGCACACATCAGATGGAAGTCGCTCAAAAGAAATTCAATTAATGGCGAATTGACTAAAAATTCATTGTATTAAATATCAACTCAATTTGCCCTGCAAATATAACGATGACTATCGTCCAGATTTTACGATTTCTCGTGCCTCCGATCATTTATATATAGATATTGTCGAGGATTCGCCTAAGTTTGGTGCGCAATATTTCAAAACTTGCCTTTGGCGTCGGGCGCTCTTTCATAAGCATCACGCGCCGTATCTTCAGCTTTCGGTTCGGAGCTGAAATGATGGAACTTGTTATCGGCGAGTAGCAAGTTTTCTTAAACAACACGGCGTCCGCCCGCATCGGTTATCGGAAAATGATATTCTTTGCTGAATTACGCAGGAACCGTCCTACCGTGACGACTTGAATGCGTTCATTGATTATTTATGTTCATATATCACTCATTTCAAAAACAGCCTAGTGCATTTCTCAGAGTTGCGACGTCGCAGTCAAAATGCGGATAGTTATACTAGGCGACGTACTCGCGCTTATTTTGTAATTTTTTGTCGCATTTATCGTGCCTACCAAAAGTGGCTCGAACAAAATCGCTACTACGATTTTGCCGATATGATTAATCAGGCTATCGAGAATGTGCACGATATTCCGGAATGTGCTCTGGGTTATCGCTATATTTTATTGGATGAAGCGCAAGATTTGTCACCGAACCGCCACCAGTTATTGCTGGCGATATTACAGAAAAATTTCGGATGCCGCTTTTTCGCAGTGGGCGACGATTGGCAGTCGATATATCGTTTTACCGGCAGCAACCTGAATTTGATATATGATTTTGAAAAGTTTTTTCAGCTCAAAACTCGTCGAAGTTTAATAGAGAACACTCATCGTTTCGGTCAGCCAACTATTCGCATTAGTAGTGATTTTATTCTGCGAAACCCAAGTCAGATCCACAAACAAATCAACGGCGACCATCGCAAGAATACCCCAATTAAAGTTGTGATGAGCGAAAATATTAATGATGATTCGCTCGCATTAATCAAGATTTTACAGTCCATCGATTTAGCGTCGGATATTCAGATAATATCGCGCTACAACCACGATATTTATCGACTCAAAGAGCATGATGGCATAAAAATTGTATCGCCAGATATTATTTCTTGGCACAATAAAGAAATTCCGTTTTGTTCGATGCATAAATCGAAGGGTATTACGCGCGATATTGTAATTGTTTTGAATATGAACTCGACTTCGACTGGAATGCCGGCCACGCGCGAAAACGACCCGATTACGGATTTATTGTTGTCGAAATCCGAAAAATATCCATTCGCAGAAGAGCGTAGGTTATTTTATGTCGCAATCACGCGCGCACGCCTTGCGACGTATTTAATTGCCGAGCGCAAACATCCGTCGTCATTTTTATTTGAAATTTCGGAAGATTTGAACGATTTATATCAAAAGCTATGTCCGCGGTGTCGCATTGGTGAACTCATTAAAAGTAATAATAAATACTATTGTTCGAATTATCGGTATGGCTGCGATTATGTTAAGCGTATTCAGAGATAAGGTGGTACAATATGGATATGGCAAAGACTCTGCGCAAACAAATCGCGCAAAATCATCGAAATACAATACTTATTATGTTATTCTTCGTGGCTCTAATGGCCGTGATTGGTGGCATCTTCTCATGGCTCAATTCCGACCCTCAAATTGTGATTTGGTGTGTCGCAATCTCTGCTGTCTATGCGGCTTTTCAGTATTTCTTTGCCGATAAATTGGCTATTGCGTCAGCCGGTGCGCACGAAATCCAACAAGTCGACAATCCGCGCTATTACGATATAGTCGCAAAACTTGCTGATGAGGCAAAATTGCCAATGCCGCGTGTCTATATAATTAACGATTCATCCCCGAATGCCTTCGCAACTGGTCGCAATCCACAAAAAGCCTGTGTCGCCGCCACAACTGGCCTATTGGAAATTATGGATGACAAAGAGTTACGTGCCGTTATGGGGCATGAATTGTCGCACGTCAAAAATTACGATATTCGCGTTTCGATGATTGTGTTTGGTCTTGTGTCCTTAGTTGGCCTATTATCTGATTTCGGATTGCGTGTTTTGTTTTATAGTGACCGTGACGAAGAAGATAACTCGCCAATTGGCGTGATTATCGCGGTACTGGTCCTGATTCTTTCGCCACTAATCGCTTCGATTGTGCAGCTTGGTATTTCTCGTCAACGCGAATATCTAGCTGATGCATCTTCTGCTAGTTTGACTGGTGATCCAGATAGCATGATTGCCGCATTACGTAAGCTTGATTCCCACTCACAGCCGATGCATCAACAGAATATCGCCTCCGAGGGAATGTATATCGCCAATCCGTTACGCAAGTCGTTTCTTAGTAATTTATTTTCCACCCATCCATCAATTGAATCACGCATTGAAAGGTTAGAAGATGCCAAAAAATAACAGTAAGTCCGCACGAAAAAATTCGAAGAGGATGCGCAAAACTACTTCCACGAAAACCGCGCAACCGAAACAAGTTAAAAAGCAACGCAAAACATTCAAGCAGGCCTTTGTTGATGCTCGCGATAAAGTATGGGCGAAGAAAAATGCTCGACTCAAATTACATCATTCATTCAAGCGCTCATATCGCGAAGACTATTTGCGTCCACTTGATGTGCCTGGCATGGTTTCGCATGCTGTTTCGACCTTAAAAATTATTTTCAGAAACTGGAAACTTTTCGTACCGCTCATTGTGATGATTGTCTCAGTCAACATTATCCTAGTCGGTTTAATGAACGAACATACCTACGAATCCGTCCAGGACAACGTCGAAAGTAGCTATGAATCGCTACAGCAGGGCGAACTTGGTCGCTTGGCGGAGGCAGGTCTTTTGGTGGTTTCTACCGTTACGACCGGCGGTTTAACTTCTGGCTTCACGGAAGTGCAACAATTAATTGCCGCATTCCTATTCGCCCTGATTTGGCTTTGCACGATTTATTTCTTGCGCCAACTATTGGCTGGCAATCATCCTAAATTTAGAGATGGCATCTTTAATGCCTTCACGCCATTAGTCTCGACTTTCTGCTCATTGGCGCTTATTCTATTTCACTGTATTCCAATCATGTTGTTTACCGTAGCGTATTCGTCCGCAGTATCGACCGATTTCCTCAGTCAGCCTCTTTATGCATTCTTGTTCTGGGTCTTTGGTGGCCTACTTATACTGTTATCTTGCTACTTATTGCCTGGGTCAATCCTGGCACTAGTTGCAGTCAGTGCCCCGGGTATTTATCCTATGGTTGCGATTAATGCCACCACTGATTTAATTCAGGGTAGGCGTACGGCATTTATTGTGCGCATCTTATTTGGATTATTATTCTTGGCAGTGATATGGGTGCTTGTAATGTTGCCAATAACCTGGCTCGACTTATTCTTGAAGGATCATATTGATGGCTTGTCGGGCATTCCAATCGTGCCGTTCTTCTTGCAGATTATGACAACTTTCTCGTTAATTTATGCCACGGCATATATCTATCTCTTCTATCGTAGGATGCTCGATGACGAACACTAATATTCCAGCTGAGATTCTCGAGCGCGTTGCAAAATTGCGCGATTTGATTAATGATTATCGTTATCATTATCATGTTTTAGACGAGTCGATTATGTCGGAAGCGGCTGCCGATAGCCTAAAGCATGAACTTTCGCAGCTCGAAGAGCAGTATCCAGAATTAATCACGCCAGATTCCCCAACTCAACGCGTGGCTGGACGCGCCCTCGATAAATTCCAAAAAGTTACTCACGCCGAACGTATGATTTCGCTCGCTGATGTATTTTCCGAAGACGAAGTGCGTGAATGGCTCGACCGTATTGCAAAATTAGGCGCAATCAACCCAGAGCTTTTTGTAGATATTAAAATGGACGGCCTCGCAATGGCGCTTATTTATGAAGACGGCCTACTCAAGCAGGCTGTGACGCGTGGCGACGGCAAAGTCGGTGAAGATGTTACGATGAATGTTCGCACTATTGAGAACGTGCCACTTTCAATTCCGC
>CAMNBP010000032.1 GCA_946532885.1 uncultured Candidatus Saccharibacteria bacterium | reverse complement strand
TAATCGCGGCGATGCTGTTCGTCGTCCGGAATGTTCATGGATTCGAATTTTTTGTGGATGGAACCACCGGATTCGTCGGCGGCGAGGATGCCCTTGCCGAGAGTCATAAGTTTTTTAGCGTTGGCTTCAAGTTCTAACATTTTGCTTTCTTTTCCCTTTCCTTGGATTTTATAGTAATCATCGGTAATTTCTGCTTCAAGTGTATCGATGTTCATCGTGCCGCTGAGGCGAGCACCCTCGACGTTGGCCTTGGCGAGTAATATAGCATCGGATGGATTCTTGTCGAGAATGATAGCACCTAGTAGAGTGGCGGCGATGGTGAGATGCGAGCTGAGATGCGTCATGAGGTCATCTTTTCCGTTGAGCGACCAGTGAACTTCTTTATCGCCGTAACGAATAACGTCGCCGATGATTTTGGCGGTATTTGGATACTGTTCTTCTAGATTTGTGTCGGTAATGATGAAGCTGGCATGTTTAGCAAGTTCGCGAATATGGTTGGCGTATTGGTTCGTGTTGTCGCCGAGGAAGAGTGCGATTTTGCAACTTGGTTCAATATCAATGTAGCCAAGAATTTCGCTAACGAGACGTGGTGTTATATTGGCGGAGCGGTCAATGTAAATCCATTCTGGAGCTTCGGATTTTGGAATGCGCCAGGTAGTTTCGTGGTGTTGGCTTGGGCTAATATAGCTAACGTTTGTATCTTGGCAAAGAATGTAGCGATAAACGGTGGCCGAATCTTTGGCAACAAATTGACCATCAAGAAAAGTGGCGGAAGCGCCGGAAATTTCAGCGTCTAGACCGAAACGACTAAGTACTTCGAGGCTAATACTGGCACCGCCATAAATGGCGACGCGTGAATAATAATTGTGCGAAGAGCCATCGAATGAAAAATCTAACCATTTGACATGATGTTCGTCTTCTTCGAATTTATTTAGGCGGTTGTCGAGCCGCAAATAGATATCTTTGGTGACATTGCCAATAATCGCTACCTTATGCATAAGCTCATTATAGCATAAGGGGTATTAATGGTAATTATCGACGGAGCGATAGAATTGGTCGACGGTATACTCGATGGCAGGAAGCTCGTCGTTGTAGCTCATCATTTCATCGATAGCCTGTTCGATATTATAGTCGACGTCGAGTTGATGATAGGCAATTTGCTTGCCATTAACCTCAAGGATGCCGGCCGAAGCGGATTCGGTGCCGATTGGACAACCAACACTTCCTGGGTTGATAAAGAAATCACCACGACGGCCAATTTTCAAATCACGTACGTGCGTATGGCCGAATAAGTAGACATCTGCGTGGGCGTATTTGAAAATTTTGCGACATTCTTTAAGGGTTGGCTTCATATAAAATGGCATAAAATCGCCGGTGCGGTTGAGTGGATAATGTGTGACGAAAATACGGACCTTGTCGACGGTGATCATTTCTTGGCGTGGGAATTGGCTGAGCATTGAAACTGATTGCGCACTGACCTGGCTATGGTTCCACATAAAGAGATCGAGAATAGCCTGAGGCAACTTTGATTTAGAGGCGTCGTTATGATTATGGATTGGCAATTCGGTGAGAAGGTATTCTTCGTGATTGCCGCGCACGGCCGACAAAATGCGACCTTTGCGAAGTTGCTCTTCTAGTAATTTAATGCACTCTTCTGGATGGGCGGCGAGACCAATCGTGTCGCCTAGGCAGATAATTTTGTCAACGTCGCGACGCTCAAACTCATCGAGAACGGCCTTGAGCGCATCGACGTTGCTGTGAACGTCTGAAATAATACCAATACGCAATTTACATTTCCCCCCAATCTTTGCCGATAGTGACATCCACGGCAAGTTTTACTGGCAGTTCTGGTGCGACCGATTCCATTTGGTTTTTGAGGAGACCGGCGATATAGGTCGCCTCATTTTCTGGGCACTCAATCATGAGGGAATCGTGAATCTGAAGCACGAGTTTGGCGTTTTCTGGCAGAATTTCATCGACGGCTAACATGGCCTTTTTCATGAGGTCAGCTTCAGTGCCTTGAATTGGCATGTTGGCGGCGGCGCGTTCGGCGGCGCTGCGAACAAGATAATTTGGCGCAGCGAGATCTGGCGTTGGGCGCCAACGTCCATACATGGTTGCGACGTAGCCGTTTTTGCGGCCGTTTTCGAGTGTTTGGTCAAGATATTTGCGAATTGGTGCGCGTAGCTCAAAATAGCGCGCGATAAAAGCTTTAGCTTCCGCAAAACTCATATCGGCGGCGTCGGAGAGGCCTTTTGGGCTCATGCCATAAAGTACGCCGAAATTGATAACCTTCGCGGCGCGGCGTTGCGCTTTGGTAACTTGTTCCATTGGGATATGGAATGCATCAGCGGCGGTCTTGGTGTGAATATCGAGACCGGCATTAAAGTCGTCGATGAGAGCCTGGTCGCCAGCTAGCGCGGCGGCGAGACGAAGTTCAAACTGGGCATAATCGGCAGACACAAAAACGTGGTCAGGTTCGGCGACGAAACAGCTGCGAATGCGTTTGCCGTCTTCGCTGCGAACTGGGATGTTTTGCAAATTTGGATTAACGCTGGAAAGGCGACCGGTGGCCGTAACATCCTGCGTGAAAGTGCTATGAATGCGATTGTTGCTGTCTGCCAGGGCTGGCAAAGGCGTAATGTAGGTACTGAGTAGTTTGCCGATTTCGCGATGACGTTCGACTTTTGCGATGATAGGATGAAGGTCGCGCAATTTGTCGAGTTCTTTGGCCCCAGTTGAGTAGGCGCGTTGGGTTTTCTTGATACCTTTGGTTGGCAAAGCTAGATCTTCGAATAATACTTGTGAAAGCTGAATCGGCGAGTTGACATTAAACTCATGCCCCGCAAGTGAATAAATTTCTTGTTCAACTTGGGCTAGCTCTGTGGAAAACTCTTCATTTAACAGATTAAAACGCGAGTGATCGATTTTGATTCCGTTTTCCTCCATTTTGTAGAGTACTGGAATTAACGGCAGGTCCAACTGTGTCGCAATGGCGGATATTTTTGGCAAAACGGCTAGTTGTTGCTGCTGAGCTATATAATCGGATACCGGGTCGGTCTCGTCGAGTAAGGTGAGTTGGCCGCTTTTGCGGGCGAGCGGGTCGAGCAAGAAGTCGACTTGGCCAAGGTCCCAGAATGGACGGCCGTCCAATATCTCCGCTGCGAGAGTTGGATTGTCATGCATGTCGGTCTTGACGTCTTGGCTAAGATAGATATTTTGCGGGATTTGAACTTCTATATTGGCAGGTGGTGGCAGAATATTAGTTGGTACGACGACGGCGGTTTTGGTGACCGGTTTTGGTTGTTCGACCGGTTTTGGCGCCGGTGTTGCGATTTTTGTGCTATCAACAGGGAAAAGTTTGGTAAATTTACGGATTAATGAATTAAACTGAAGTTTCTTGAGCTCGGCGACGACGGCTTCGGGCTTGAAGTCGGCGAGCTTGGCTTTGTTGGGGTCAAATTCGACTGGTGCATCAAATTGAATAGTGGCCAATTGTTTGCTAATGAAAGCGAGCTCTTTGCCCTCTTTGAGTTTTTTGCCAGTGGCACCAGAAATATCGTCGACGTGTTCGTAGAGGTTTTCGAGCGTTTCGTATTCTTGTAAAAGTTTAATGGCGCCCTTTTCGCCGATACCGGGAACGCCCGGAATGTTGTCAGAAGAATCGCCCTTGAGGGATTTGAGGTCAAGGAATTGGGATTTTTTGAGGCCGTACTTCTCTTCCACGGCGGCGATATCGAATTGCTGAACATCAGAAAAACCGCGTTTGAGCTGATACATTTTGATGTGCTCATCAACGATTTGGAGCATATCAAGATCACCAGAGATGATTTCAGTGCGAACGCCCTTACTTTGTGCGCTACGAGCGAGTGTACCAATGATGTCGTCGGCCTCGTAATCGTCGAATTCGTAGAGCGGAATATTGAAAGCTTCGAGCAATTCCATTAAGTATGGAATTTGCGCGTAGAAATCTGGCGGTGCTGGCTTGCGATTAGCCTTGTAGTCGGCGTAGATTGCACGGCGGCGACGGATGTTGGTTTTGCTTTTATCCCAAGCAACCGCAATGTATTCTGGTTGAAGTTTTTCGATAATCTCGATTAGCATGGCGGCAAAGCCATAGACGCCACCAGTTGGCGTGCCGTCCGGTAAAGAAAGATGACCCATAGCATAATAGCCACGATAGAAAACACTTTTGCCGTCAATGATAGTGAGATTGTCTTTGAAATCCATAAAAATATTATAGCAGTTAAAATGGGCCGTCCTCTGCTGTGAGAGGGCGGCCCATCGATATTCTAAACGCGCGCTGTTCTCTAGCTACGCGTCCGATTATCTGTGTGCGATGTTTTTAAGCGCCGAAGAACAACCTGCTGGTGTCCGCATAGGTTTGAGCGAACTCTGGCACGTGTTCCATAAAGATGTTGGTCAGCTTAGCTCCGAGATGAAGTGGTCCGTTGCCGTCCTCCAAATATTTGCAAATCGCGGGAAACTCCCCCCTATTGCCGCTACCATTGTTCAGGCTGGTAAGCAGCAGCGTCGCCGTGATTGCGATATCGAAAGTCGTAAACGTCTCGGGCAACTCCTTGCCGACATAGTGAGCGAGCTCGTCTAGAGCAGCCTCACCGGTTTTGGCGCTTTGTAGCGCGGTCTTAACTTTTTCAGACATAACTTGGCCTCCTTTTTCATGTCTGACTTTCCAGATAATCTTGAAAAGTGCAAATTCCCCCGCAATGGGATTTCTGCAGAGGTAATTTATATACTAACATTATTTTTGATGGACGTCAAGTGATGGAGTGATCGAGGTAGCGTGTGGAGCCAAACGGAATCTTAGTTTTGACGTGATCGGTACCACAACTGTCGGCATAATGGATGGTGCGCGAGCCAAAGCGCAAATTAATAGTATCGGCGGCCAGACAAAGATTTTCCTGCGCATCAATCGCGGCCTGATCGAAGCTGAGCTGGGCGTCGGGCGCAGTTTGGATTTTATAGAGCGTAATGCCGATGATTTGCAGTGGTGCCGGAAAGTCAGCAAAAAGTTGGCGCGCAATTTGCGTGATATCTTGGTCGGTGTTGAAGGCGGTTTTGCTGAGATGGGCCCTGTGTAGATAGAGTCCATCATAAGTGTAGGCCCAAACGTAAACGCCACGTGCGTAGCGCTCTTTGCTACGGAGACGGTAACCGACATCTTCAGATAAGTGCATAATGCGGGCGTAAATATCGTCTTTGGTGAGATGCTTGCCTTCGAGGACGTATTGACGACCGATAGATTTGATGTCGCTCACCCAATCATCAACTTCGAGGCCACGTAGGCGTTTGTACCACTTGCTACCATCAATGCTATGGCAGACCATTTTAACGAGGGTTTCCTCGTCGGCGTCGAGTAACTGTAGGGGCGTAAAAATACCGACCGCATTGAGACGGGCCTGCATGCGGGTGTTGATACCGGGTAAATCCATTAGTTTGAGGCTGGCAAAAATCTGGCGCTGGTTGGCAGCGGTGATTTCGTCGAAGCCATCTGGTTTGTGGAGCTCGGCGGCGGTTTTAGCGAGAAAGCGATTACTGGCAATACCGACATTGCAACGCATCCAGCAACCGATTTCGGTACGGAGGCGATCTTTGATTTCTTGAGCGAGTTCGGCGTGTGGGCATTGGCGGATGTGGGCGGGCGATTGATTGAGATCGAGTACGCCTTCGTCGATGGATTTCATGACAACGATAGGTGAATAATCTTCCATGATGGCGCGGAGCTTTTGATGAACAAAAATATATTTGTCTGGCTCGGTCTCGACGAAAACGATGCCCGGGCAAAGCATCTCGGCTTCGGCGCGTCGCATGCCAACTTTGACGCCGTGGGCTTTGGCTTCATAGCTGGCGGCGATAATGCAGGCGTTGGGCGTGATGCGGTTGCTGATACCGACCGGGCGGCCGCGTAGCATTGGCCTGCTCTGTTGCTCGATGGTAGCGAAGCAGGAGTTGAGATCGATATACATAATGTTGTTGGGCGGACGCTCAATCATAATGGTCTCCTTCGAATTCGAGATACCAGTTGAGGCTCTCAGTGTCGAGGCAGAGGCGATAATCGGTGGCGCCGTCGGTGACGTCGAAAGCATGGATAGTCTTGAGCCCGTCATACTTTGGATGGACGAGACCGATTTCGCTAATAATTACTTCCCGGCCGGATTCGGTACGAAAGGCGAGTGGCTTGCAGTGGCCGAGAATGCTGCGCGAAAAAGTCGCGTCGACGTCGACTGGTTGATGTAAGTGATGCTCTTGGTAATAAGTGTCTTGATCCATAAAAATTCCTTGCGTTAGGGGGTTAATAGATTGTAGGTGACGCAATATTGGCGTCGAAATTTTTATGAATCTGAACCAGGGGCCGAAGCATGGCTCGATTAATATTATTATATCAAATTTTAGAGCTGTACGATATTAACTTGGGTGCCGTGTTTTTCGAGTAGCTTAATAAGGTCTTTAGTGCGGAGCCAAACGGTGGCGGTGTTGTCGTTGGGGTGGGCGCTAATCATCTTGGTGGCGGAGTTTACAAAATGTTCGTCGAGATAAAATTTGACGAGGCGCTTTTGGTCGTTAAGCAGGCCGAATGGCGAGACGGAGCCCGGCGTGAGGTCGAGGATTTCTTTCATGTCTTCAGCGGAAGCGAAACTGAGATGGCGGGTGCCCTGCTCTTTTTGGAATTGTTTGAGGTCGACGCGTTTTTCGTCGAGCACGGTGATGAGATAATAGTTGCGCTTCTTGTCGTCGCGGACGAAGAGATTTTTAGTGCCAGCGTCAGGATAAAGGATTTCGATATTTTCGCCATCGCCAACATGAAAAAGCGGCTCATGCTCAGTGAGCTCGAATTTAATATCTTCGTCCCGGAGGAACTGGCAAACTTCAGTCTTGTGCATTAGGGGTATTATACCAG
>CAMNBP010000031.1 GCA_946532885.1 uncultured Candidatus Saccharibacteria bacterium | reverse complement strand
GACGCGCTCATGCTCATCGAAACGCTCCACCAAGACGCGCTCATGGCGACGCTCACGCTCCGCCGACGCATTAAAGACGTACGCAAACAAAAATACCAGGCTAGACGCAATTAAAACCGTGATAATTGTTAGCATATCCATAAAAACAGTATACAACAAAAAACTCCCCGCAAGGGGAATTTTTTTAGCGACCGTCTTTGTGGCGGGCGTGTTTGCGCTTCTCGCTGTGTTTGTGGTTATTGTTGCGGTTCAATTTTGCAACTTTAGCTTTCTTCGCCATATTTATCCTTAAAACTTTTTAATTAGAACTTTCTACATCTTAACATATTTGACCGCACTCGGCAAATTACCTCACCCCTGGCCTAACCACTTGTCAAAAATGAAGTGCTTATGCTACAATTTCCTCAAATTTATTAACATAAAAAGGCAAAGTATGAAAAAACAAAAAAATTTCCAATTAGCCACGATTGCGGTACTCGTTTTCGCAGTATTGTTCATGGCAATCGGTTTCGCTGCATACTCCGAAACCCTCAAGATTAACGGCACAGTGAATGTTGCTAAAAGTAAATGGAGTGTCCACTTTAGCACAGTTGCCTCAGATTACCAGTTAGCCGACGGTAGCACCGAGGCTACATCACATAGCGTTTCCGAGACGCAGGTCAATTTTGCTACTCGTCTCGAAAAGCCAGGCGATCACCACACCTTCACCTTGAAGGTTGTCAATGACGGTACTTTTGCTGCCGCTCTTAAATCAATTGATCTATCTGCGCTTACCGAAGCAGAGCAAAAATATCTCACCTATACGCTCACTTATGGCGATGATGCATATACGGTCTCAACTTCTGGCCTTAATGTAGCTTTGCCAGTCGGCAACAGTACGCCAGTTATGATCGACGTTACCTATATTCAGCCAACCAACCCAGCGGATCTCCCAGCCGAAGAAGTTACGGTCAATTTGAGTGCTCAGCTTAACTACGAACAAGCCAACTAATTAGTTGGCAAAAATTAGGGGGCATTATGCTAGCAAGAATTAAAAAGAACGAAAGAGTAATCCTTTGGCTTTGCCTTGCTTTTTCGCTCGTCTTGCTAGCATTTTTTGGTCTTGGTTGGAATCTTGATCAGACATTACGCAATTATTTAGTTATTGCGGCACTCGGTATCATCTTGGTGTTTGCTTGGCAAAAACTTGGTTATCGCAAGGACCGCCATTTTCTGCGCGGCAATATTTCGCGCAGCATCATTGTTACGCTCATTAGTTATGCGATCGTAGCCTATTTACTCGGTTTATTTCTTGGCTTCAACCGTGGCTACATTTCTACTGATATCTCAAAGTTAATAGTCGGCTTCATCCCGACACTAGTATTGGCAATTATTTTAGAATTAACTCGCTACGTCATTTCCTCATCGTATCAACATAGTCGATGGTATGTTGTGTTTTTTACAACATTATCTTCATTGTTATATATTCTAATAGAATTAAACGTCGCACGTCTCGAAAGCTCGGAATTGCGCTTCGTCTTTATTTGTTCAACGGTTATGCCGATTATTGCAAGAGAAGCACTATGTGGCTTTTTAGCTTTTAAGATTGGCCTCCTGCCAACTCTGTTATTTAAACTGCCACTGGTCTTATATCCGTACATTTTGCCAATCGTGCCAGATTTGGGTGATTATATTCACGCTGTTGCGAATATTATTCTTCCATTTGTCATTTATGTAGTGACCAATAATAGTCTGCGTTATTACGAAAAAGACAAAAAACAACTTCGCTCGATTAACTATCGCATTATTACGATTCCGGTTCTGATGATTGGTATTGTTTTGACTATTCTGGTATCAGGCATTTTTAGTCTGCAACTAATTGCGGTTGGCTCTGATTCAATGCGGCCAGTTTTCTCTCGCGGCGATGCTGTACTTTTTGAAAAAGTAAGCGCAAGCGAAATCGCCAAAGATGATATACTTGTATTTAGAAGGGAAGGAGTTATCGTCACGCATCGCGTAGTTTCTATCGAAAGTCGCAGCGGTATGCTGTATTTTACCACTCGAGGTGACGCAAATGATAGCAATGATAATTTCGAGACTTCGTCAGAACAAGTCTTAGGTCGCGTCATTATGGCCGGAAAGTATATTGGCTATCCGACCGTTTGGCTAAACGAAATATTCAACCAGGGATAATATGCAAAAAATACAAGATTTCATTGAACTACACGAAGACAAAATACTCAAATATGGCATCTGTGCCATGGTAATAGTGTATCTTCTGGCAGCGATTGGCTTAGGCTACGGCTATGGAGATAAGGGTGAGCTTACTTCGGCCTATGACGAAAGCGCCTCAAGTGTTAGCTACAAAGTTTATCTTAAACCAAACAATACCTATAAAGAAAGCTATGTGATTGGTGAAGCAGATCGTTCGTATCCGACTAGCCTAATTGATTACATTGACCTTGATTATAATTACGTTGTAAATTTCGCCGAACCAGTTGAAGGCGATATTACCTATAAGCTTGTAGCTTTAACTAGCGCCGACAAAGTTGACGGCGCAACTACTGCCAACCTCTGGTCGGAAGAGCACAATATTATTGCCTCGCAGAATCTACATGTTTCTGGTAATAGTGTCGCAATTTCACAGAACACAAAAATCACTTACGACGTCTACGCGACGATTTTGCGCAATTTTGAGGCCGAAGCGCGTGGCGTTGTTGCAAAAGGTTCATTGAATGTCGCGTTAGTAGTTGAGGGTAGTTTAAAACCACTGAATTTCGCCGATCCAGCCAACTTTAATTCGCGTCTCAACTTTACAATTCCGATTGCTAGCAATTCCTCAGTTGAGGCAGTTACTAATACGAAAAACAATCAGTCCTCCAAGATGCGCGAAATCCCAACACACCTTAATCTGACGCATCTACTCGCCGTCATTTTCGGTTTCATTATGCTGATTTTAGCGGTTTTTATTACCGTCGCTTATGCCATATCGCGCCATCACAAGATTGCCGCACATCCGTACGAAGAAAACATCCACAAATTGCTGTCTGCCTATGATGGCATTATCGTTGAATTAACCCATGCGCCAGTTTTTAAAACTTCCGCCGTTTCTGATGTTGAAGAATTCGATGAATTACTTGATGTTTACAATTCAGTCCACTTGCCAATTAACTACTACAAAAGTCGCAAGGCTAGTTACTTCGTAATTATTGGCGATAAAAATGCTTGGCGATATATCGTAAGTGAAAGCGATTTCAAGAAGCATGGCAAAAAGAGCTAAAAATCGTCGTCGCTCCGCTCGATTCACGCTAATTTTGACGGCGCTGGTCATGTTCATTCTATCTGGCATGACGATTGGATTCGCACGATATAACCGTATCTTGAATACTAGCGGCAATATAACGCTTAACCCGCAGGGTGAAATATATATTTCAAATGTCGTTTTTACGGGCGGCCAAAACGTAGTAAGTAATCCAACTTTCACGAACACTTCCGTGAATTTTGGCCTAAGTTTTCATGGCGATCAAAACACTACGAACTATACGGCAAATTTCGATATCACGATTACAAACGATACTTTTTATAATCAAATCTTCGCAATGGATTACTGGCAGCCAACCATTACTGACGGCAACGGCAATCCGGTCGATGCGGACATAAATTACATTTTGGTTGGTATCGAAAATGGCGACACTATTAATCGCGACAGCAGCGTCACATTCAGTATACAGATGACGCTTGATGTCGATCAGGGCGGCGATTATATCGTCAATGGCGATGCAATGATTGGATATAGTGATTCTAATGACGGTGTCTTATTGGCGGAAGTTGTTGCGCCGGCTACGGGTGATTTGCGCGGTAGTAATAGTTCAGCCGCGTTTACGGTGCACGTTACGAACACTTACGACTATGCTCAAAACTTTAATTTTGCTCTACGCAATAACGACCATTTTTATATAACTGATGCTGCCGGTAATTCGCTCGGTGCGCAGGTTATTGGCGCCAATACTGAGGCAGACTATGTAGTTTACGTACATGCGTCCGATGGAGTTGAATTTGCCACCGATTATGAACGCGCAAACATTTATCTCGTTTCTGCATCGTTGGGTGACGTAAACTGTGGTCGTATTACTTTATTAGTCGATAAATCGATTATTTATACCGACGACAATCCGCCTGTTATTTCGAATGTGCAGATGAGTATTTTAAACGCCGAAGGTGAGGCGACGGTTGAATGGCAGGCTACCGAC
Source organism: uncultured Candidatus Saccharibacteria bacterium (assembly GCA_946532885.1). Taxonomy (GTDB): domain Bacteria; phylum Patescibacteriota; class Saccharimonadia; order Saccharimonadales; family Saccharimonadaceae; genus UBA2834. The sequence goes on along the minus strand of CAMNBP010000031.1, from coordinate 3,198 downwards.
GACGTGACGATTAGTCATTTCACGGTCTTGATTTATAACTCTTCGAACCAATTAGTCAAAACAGTCGTTATGGACGATGATGAAACTAGCGCTACGGTCTCCGGCCTAGGCGACGGTAGTTACTATGCCAAAGTCTACGGCGAAGATTCGCTTGGCAACGTTGCGAGCAATGAGGATATTGCCAATGCGACTACGAGTGCAGGCTATTGCTCGCGTTCAACGGCGAAAAATTTTACTTGGAATTTTACCGTAACGACGAGGCTGACCCGATTAAGCTCATCTGGCGCCTCGACTGTTAAACGTGGCGAAACATATACAACCACGCTTAAAGTAACGTCTAATCTCTACCGCCTCCCGACTTCACAAAATGTCACCATTACAATGGGCGGCACTACTTTAAGCGTCGGTTCGGGCTTTACTTATAATACGAATACCGGCGTCATTACGATTCCGAACGTTACTGGTAATATTGTCATTACCGCCGAGGCGCGACTTCCCGGCTGTCTCATAGAAGGTACGGATATTTTGCTTGCCGACGGCACGACGAAGAAGGTTGAGGATATTCGTTATGATGATTTACTGGCAGTCTGGAATTATGAAACCGGCGAACTTGATGCTGAATATCCAATTTGGATAGAGCGCGAGCATCACACTAACAATTACCAATGGGCACACTTTAGTGATGGTAGTGATTTATATACTGCGCGCGAGCATGGCGTTTTTCGTGTTGATTTGAATCGGTTTATTTCCGTGCAGGATGCGCAGCTATTCTTGCCTGGCACTAGCTACTACAAGGTGGACGCGAGCGGAAAACTCAAAACCGTCAAACTTGAAAGTATCACAACACATCACGACACAAAAAATTATTACCACGTTGTTTCGGCGCGTTATTATAACGTGATTGCAAACGGTTTTATTACGACTGACGGCACGGTAGCGCTATCGAATCTTTACGGCTTTACCGAAAATCTCACCTGGCCAAGTACGCGCGAAACTATCCTAAATCAATCGGGCGGTGCCTATGACTATTCTGTCTTTTCCGACACAGTGCCAGAATATATGTATGTCGGCATGCGCATGGGCGAGATTCGTGTGCTCGAAAACTATGGCGCCATGACGATTGATCAGTTTAAGTATTACTTATCTACTAACCAAAATCATCCGAGTATGTTGGCGCGCCCAGAAATCGAGAACTTCGATTATTCACACTTAGTTGCGCCAAGTCTGCAAAATGGTCAACGCGTCTGGGCGGTGTCATTTGGTGCAGAACAACAAAAAGTTAAGGAAGGCTCTCCGATTACTATTCCGAATCAGAGCGGCGCTCGCACTTGGCGCAATTCGGTGGACGGTCAAATTTATCACGCCGGCGACAGAGTAAGAATCTACTGCGCAACCCACTTCATTCCGCTTTATTAAAACACTAAAATATGTTAGAATATACAACATGCTAAAAAACAATCATAAGTTACGTTATGTAGTTTTAGCGAGTTTCGTTTTACTGGTTTTTGCTTTATTTGCGCTCGTGCGACGCATCGAGAGTCTAGTGCCAGTTGCGGGTTACTTTCAGGACGCCGACCTTTATGTCGAAGACGACACTTTAACTCAGGATTTCGATCATATCGAAACCGATATTTTAACTATGGATATCCCGAAAGGTTGGGAATTGCAAACCACCGGTGGGGATGCCACTCAAATAGTCTCTGTGCGTAATCCGGACGATGAACGCTATGCTATCTTTTTGCAGCTTCAATCAAAGCCAGTCATGCGCAGTTACGATGAACGTAATATTTACCAGCGCTATGCCAATGTAAATCAAGAAAAATACGGTATTTATTCCTACGCGCCGGTCATTCGTGTACCAAAAATTGAATCGTTTTATGGCGTTTTTAACGACTATACCTCGAATATTCAGACTTATTCTGAAGATTTCGCCGATTTTCATTTCCCGAAAATTTATAGCTATGTTGTCAATGATTCAAGCGTGAATACTGGCAATCTTGCCCATAAGGCCAAGGACAACACCTCTTTACGCGCAACTTTTGCCACCAAAAAGCAGGACGTCATGGACGCGGATAAAGGCGAAGGTATTTTTACTGGCACCCTAATCAGTTACGACCCATCAGACGTGGCCGGCTATTATATCGTTTATACTACTTTATTCATTACGACTCCTCAGGATAAATTACTGCAGGATGCGCCAGCCTTGTTGGCTTCACTCAAAACCCTGAAATTCAAAACAGATTTTACAGAACAAATCGAGCAGGGTGAAGCCTGGGATGATGAGGCCGCTGGCGTTAATGATGCCGTGAAGGATGCGACCGCAAACCTCGAAAAACTTTGGAATAACCGCGAGGCGGACTACGACATTGCGCGTCAAAAATGGGCAGATGATGAATATGATTTTGAACGCATTTATGATACGGAAACTGGCAAAATCTACCGTGGTTTCAAGGGCTTCGTAGCTGGTTATCAAGGCTCACGCTATCGCGCAGCCGCGAATGAAGATTACGCCAAACCAATCTCGGGCTATCTCAAGAAATAACTGGCTTTATCTCGTACAAGAAATAAGAACGATGTTGATTGACCGGCTCATAGCCCGGAATCATAAAAGCATTCGAAATCAGAAATAGTTTTTTGCCGAGTTTATTCGCCTGATTTTGTACATGAATCACTATATCGAGAATATCGCGCGAATCTCCGAATATATATACGACGGTCGTTTCTTTCGGGAAATCCAATTTAAATAAATTACCATTCTTGATGGATAAATTTGGATGTTTCCGTAGACGAATCTTCGAAATTAGGGCGAGCAGGGGATTTAGTTCGACGCCGAGGCCACTCGCACCAAATTCGCTAGCAATTTTTAGCACTACGCCGTCGCCAGACCCGAGATCTACTAAGAAGTCCTTCTTTTTGAGCGGATAAAGCTTCTTGAAGGCCTGACGCAGCTCCTTTTTCATTGATGGCACATATGGCGCGCCAGTAAAAGCAGTGAAGCCCAAAAAGACAATCAGACACACCACAATAATCTTTGCTATTTCGAAAGACATTTCACTTATATTTTAACATGTTGCGAAAAAACGCGTTTTTTCGCCGCCATCTTGCCAAAAACCCAAAACTTTGGTATAATACAGAAATGGTGAGGGCCGGTAGCTCAGTTGGTTAGAGCACGAGCCTCTTAAGCTTGGTGTCGAGGGT
>CAMNBP010000030.1 GCA_946532885.1 uncultured Candidatus Saccharibacteria bacterium | reverse complement strand
ATACACCATAAGCTAACCTCCTTTTAAGGTGCAGGGGATTTTCGGGAGCATAAGAGATTTACTCCCTAAAAAAATCACATATCTACCCCAGGCGATATGCGATTTTTATTATACGAGTTTCTTGGCTAATTTCAAGAGGTGTTTTAGAATTTGAAGATCTTTTTGATACTCTTGGAAATTGAGCTCGAAATGGCATTAGTGACACCGCGCTGAATGCCGGTTGTGACGACTTTTTCGACTTTGCCGCCAACGCTGTTGGCTTTCTTCTTGGCTTCGAGCGCTTCTTGCTGTCTTTTGAGGGCGGCGGCCTGTTTTTCTTCTAGGGTTTTGGCGCGTTCCTCTGCCTTGGCTTGTTTTTCGGCCTCTTTTGCTTGTTTTTCGGCGGCTTTAGCTTCGGCGGCAGCTTGCTTTTCTTCGGCGATGCGCTTCTCTTCTGCAGCTTTCGCAGCCTGTTTTTCTTCGTTGTGCTTGGTGATTTTTTCGTGGGCGGATTCGTTGTCGATAGCTTCGTCGTACTTGCCACACAAATCGCTATTATTGATAACTTTCATGCGGACCATGTCATTAATGGCGCCCATAAAACTTTGTGGTGGCAAAATCGTGGCGCGTTCAACGATGCTTGGTGCGCCCTTTTCGTCTTGGAATGAGATTAATGCTTCACCTGTGCCGAGTTCGGAAATTGCAGTTTCGGTATCAAAGGCTTTATTAGTGCGGAAAGCGCCGGCTGCAGCTTTGACGATTTTCTGCTCGCTAGGCGTATAGGCACGTAATGCGTGCTGGACGCGGTTACCGAGTTGGGCGAGAATTTCGTCTGGCACGTCGGTAGGATTTTGTGAGACAAAATAGAGACCGATGCCACGAGAGCGGATAAGTTTTACAACCTGAACTATGCGTTTGAGGCGATAACTTGGCATGCTGTCGAATAATAGATGAGCTTCATCAAAGAAGAAGACCATCTTTGGCTTGTCGAGGTCGCCAACTTCTGGCGAGGTGGCGAATAGCGTATTAAGTAGCCAAAGCAAGAAAGAGGCGTAAAGATCTGGACTCTGGAATAATTCGACGGCGTGCAGAATGTTGATGATGCCGTGGCCTTCGCTATCAATACTAAAGAAATCTTTAACGTCGAGCGCTGGTTCGCCGAAGAATTTATCGGCGCCCTGTTTTTCAAGCGCAAGCAAACTGCGTTGAATAACGCCAATACTTTGGGTTGTAATGTTGCCATACTTGGTGATGTACTTGTCTTTGTTTTCGGCGACATATTGGAGTGTCGAGCGCAGGTCGGCGAGATTGATTAATTCTAGGCCTTCGTCCTTTGCGACTTCAAAGACGATAGCTAAGTTGCCCTCCTGGGCTTCTGAAAGGCCCAACATCATCGATAAAATGTCTGAACCAACATCCGATACGGTTGCGCGAATTGGGTGGCCATTTTCGCCATACAAATCCCAAAAACGCACTGGGAATTTTTTGCATTCGAAACCTTTGAGTCCGAGTTTGTCGACGCGCTTTTGGATAGTGGCGAGGTCTCCTTCGACGGCTGTACCGGCAAGGTCGCCCTTTACATCGGCCAAGAAAACCGGCACACCTGCTTCTGAGAAGCTTTCGGCCATAACTTTGAGAGTGATAGTTTTGCCGGAACCGCTGGCGCCCGTGATAAGGCCGTGGCGGTTGGCCATATTAAGGATGATGCTGAGCTCTTTATCTCCGCTCTTTCCTACCAAGATTTTATCGTTTGTGTACATAGTATTTAATCTCGCTTATTGCTTCTATTGTATCATCTGACTGGCGCGAAAAAATATCCCCTTGCGAGGATATTTTTTGATTATCTAGGCCGTGCGATTGATTTCGGGATTCTGTTCGACCGATTGTTGTTGGAGCATGGCCTCTTGCTTGGCTTTTGCGGCGAGTTGTTCCGGCGTTGGCTGAGTTTGTGTGACTGGCTGTTCGGCTTTTGGTGCGGCTTCGGCGAGTGTTGCCTTCGGTTGTGGGGTGACCGGTGTTTCGTATGTATACTCGGACTGCGTGGTATCGCCCATACGAGAGATAGTCGGAGAAATTGAAGTCTCGCTAGCCATTGCGGCACGGGCTTTAGCTATATCGTCTGGGTTGGTGAAAGCCCTTGGTGCAGTAGCCTGTTCGTACACGGAATAATCAATAACTGCATTCTTCGGCTGTTCGGCGACCCCAAGTGCACTGGTAGGTTCTGCAGTTGGTTTCTGTTCTGCGCCTTGGGCTGCAACGCCAAGATTAAGACTTGCTTCAGCGGTTCCATCTGGTTTAGTGGAATCTGCTTCTTCGGCAACTTTACCTTCGGATAATTTGGATTGATAGTCGGCAGCTAGCGATTCGAGCTGCGACACTGCATCTTTCAATCTATTAATGTTTGAATTATCGGATAATTTGATTTGCGAATCCGCCATCTCGGCGAGGCTAGAAACGCTCTTGAGCTCATCTTGGGCGCTTAATTTATCGCCCATTTGCATGAATGCGCGGGCTTTAGCGAGTTTGAAAGCGGCTGCGCCGATTTGACGAGCGGCGACATCGGCGTGGTTGATTTTGTCGCCGTCTTCCATGCCGTCGGTTGCATTAATACCAAGGGTTTCGGTGCTAGCGTAGTCACTAGCATTGGCATCGATATTACCTTCAGTGGCAGATAGAATGGCAGTTATGCCGGATTGAGCAGCAAATGAATCAATGGCTCCTTTGATATCGATTGACGGTTGACTTTCGATGATTTTGGCGATTGGGTTATTACCAAAACCACTAATTTGCTCCTGCGTGTCATTGCCGCTTTCGGCAGACTCTCGGTTTAACGTGTTGAGTTGAGTTTTTTCGGGATTTGGCGTGTTTTGTGGAGTTTCGTACTGTTCGTCAAACTGTTGTTCCTGAGCGCGTTGCATGGCGGAAAATGGATCTTCGCCGGCAAATTCGGGTACAGGTGAACCTTCATGGATATCGTACGCGTATATATTTCCGCCGGTGAGGGTTTCACCGATGGCTTCTGGTGATTTATTCTGATTTGGTGGCATATTATTCCTCTCTTAGTTCCAACCTACGTTACCCGTGTTGCTCGGGTAAAGACTAATCCAGACCTGGCCACGGTTTAGTTTAATTATATTCCCATCCCCGTCATAAAACTTCATCTCGGCATTGGCATCCTCGCGTTTCCATTTACCGGTAATGACGGTGCCGTTTTGGAAAATAAATGCGTCGTTTTCGCCGGTAGTCGTGTAGTCGATGTATCCATCTGGGCCTGGTCGACGATATGAATTAACTTTGGCCGCAATGACGACTTTTGGCGAAATTTGAACTTGGGTGCCATCTGGATAGGCGGACATATGAGCGCCGCCAGCTTGGTGGGCGCGTAAGTATGAATTTGTGTCTGGATTATATGTGAAAACTGGATTGAAAGTATTGGAAGACATTTTGATATTTACGGTAGTAGCGTTTTTTTCAACCTCGGCCGGCGGTTCGTCTGGATTGACGCGGGAAAAACCATTAAATACTGAGGTATTGTATCCCTTGCGTTGGTTGAGTGCATCGAGTTTTTCGAAGCTTGTATAAACGTTATGTGGTGCGTAGCGGCGTTTGCCGGCGATGGCACGACTTTCGCGCCAATAGTATGAGCTGTTAAAGAATTGGTCGATGTCGCGGAATTCGCTGTTGTTGCGGATTAAGTTGAGGGCGTTATCTGCGCCACCGACGTGGGCGATTGAGCAATGGAATGGTTTTGCCATTTCGGCATAGGCGATGCGTACGCTACGAACTGGGCCAATAAATTGTGGCTTGGCTTCCTGGAAAATCGCCATGAAGCGTGTAATGCCGCCTTCCGCAACGGCTTCGAATACCACGCCAGCTTGATCGAGGCCGGATTGCGGCCGGGCATCTGGGCTATTTTCGATCATGACGCAAGTTGCGGCAGCGGAAACTGTTTCTTGGTTGGCGACTTCTAGGCCAGTCAAGGCGGAGTAGAAAATTTTATCAGAATCTGGCTGTTCAGCGGCGGTTTGCTCTAACTTGTTTTCATTAAGTTGTGGCCTAAGCAAGAAGAATCCCAGAGTACCGATAATGGCAATGATGAAAATAAAAACTAAGGCTACGGCTAGACCGCGTTTGGCTTTAGCTTTGCGTTTTTGGGCAGCTTTTTTCTTGCGAGTTTTTTTGTCGGTTTTTTCTGGAACTTCGGATTCGTCAACTTTTGATTTGTTGAGGAATTTCGCAATGTCTTCATTGTTGTCAATTTCTTGTTCGTCGTCGAGAAATTCGGTTTCAGCTTCGCTCTCTTCGGCTGCAAACATGGCGTCTAGGCCTTTCGAGAGATCCTCTTCTTGAATGGACTTTAATGCTTCGTCAGCATCGCCGTCGCGAATCGTAATCTTTTTTGCTTTGTGCTGAACTTTCTTACGACTATCCATGAAAATATTATAGCATAAGCTATTTAAGGTAATCTTCAGATAGAATTAGTCGCGGCCAAAAGCAGTAATGACAGCATTAAGGCGAGCCAAGGTGGCCGATTTGCCGATAACGGCTAGAGTGTCGTGCAATGCTGGACTGAATGGCGCAAAACTGATGCTGAGGCGGATGAGACCAAAGAGCACCATCGGCTTCTGCTCGGTTTCGGCGAGGAGTTCATTGAGGGCATCTTGGAGATTTTTCGCGGTCCAATTTTCGACGCTGCTAAGCTTTGCGACGGATTTGCGAAGGAGGTCGCAAATTTCATGCTCAGAAAGCTTCTTGAGGGCTTTATTGGAAGTAATCATATCCATATCGACTTTTGGATCTTCGAAGAAATATGTCGTCATAGTCTTGAGGTCGCCCAAAGTCTTGAGGCGGTCATAAATGATGCTAAAAATCTTAAACTTGTAGTCGTCATCGTAGCTAGAGGCGGTTTCTGGCCAGAAATCTTTAGTGCGATTATAGAGTGCGCGTGCATCTTCTTCGAAAAGCCTACGAATCCATTGGCCATTTAGCCAGAGGAGTTTTTGCTCGTCGTAGCGAGCACCAGCGCGTTGGATGCGGGTGATGTCGAATTTTTCGATGAGGTCTTGTTTGCTATAGATTTCCTGTTCAGTACCATCATTCCAGCCGAGGCAGGCGAGGAAGTTTAACATGGCTTCTGGCAAAATGCCATCGAGACGATAATCGTTGGCTGACTTAGCGCCGTCGCGCTTTCCCAGCTTCTTGTTGCCGCTTGGTGCAAGAATGTGTGGTAAATGGACGAATTTTGGACGTTCAAGGCCGAAGGCTTCGTAAAGCTCCAGATAGTTACCCATGCTTGGCAAGTACTCTTGGCCACGCAAAACATGTGTGACGCCCATGGTTGCATCGTCGACGATGTGAGCGAAGTTGTAGGTTGGCAAGCCGTCAGCCTTAATAAGGATAATATCGTCCTGAGTTTCTGGGCCCATGTGAAGGTCGCCGAAGACCTCGTCATGGTAGTCGTAAGCTTTTGGTTGCGCCTTGAGGCGAAGTGGCAAGCCGACTTCCCATTCTGGCGTGTTTTCTGGGCGATAATTGCGATATAAGAAAGCTTGCTTGTTTTTGTTGGCCTCTTCGCGGTATTTAGCGACGGTTTCGGATGGGGTTGGATCAGCGTAAGCGCGGCCAGCTGCAATAAGTTTCTTTGCCCATTCGTAGTAAATTTCTTTGCGTTGGGTTTGATAATATGGGCCATGATTGCCGCCTTTGTCTGGGCCTTCGTCCCAGTCAAGGCCGAGCCAAGTTAAAGTGTCTTTAATAAGATCGGTTGCGCCCTCTACATAGCGAGCCTGATCAGTATCCTCGATGCGCAAAATAAATGTGCCTTCTTCGCCCTGCTGTTTGGCGATAAGGTATGGGTAGATTGCCGAGCGTACGTTTCCAATGTGGATATAGCCGGTCGGCGACGGCGCAAAACGAGTAACTGCTTTCATATGATTATTATATAATAAAACGCCCCTGTTCGCTAGATGAAATGAGGCCCACCCGGATGGTGGACCTCGTGTGTGCTTTAGCGATAAAGCATCTTGCGGTGATATTGTGATTGCTGGCGATAGTTGGCTTGGGCGAGTTTCTGGTTTTTACGCTTGTGGCGTAACCTTTGGTCGTCTACGGTTGGGTTGTCTGGTAATTCGATTTTTCTGACAGGAAGGATTGCCGGCGAGATGACGCCGGGCATCATGGAGCTGGCCATGAATGCTGTGAAAGTTAGCACCAGAAATATCGAAAAAAGGGAACGGTTGCGACTAGTCAAAAGAATCACCTCCTTCGCAATGTGTTTTGAATCGGCTACACGAAAAGGACACCACCGATTCCTCGGGGATGTCCTTTATTGTAAAACAACTAAAAATGAATGCAAGATTATTTATGCTCTAGTGCGATTTTAATATCCTCAATTTGATCGCGTAGCTCGGCGGCGCGCTCGAATTCGAGGTTGGCGGCAGCGAGCTGCATTTGCGAGGTAAGTTCTTTGATAATTTGCGGATATTCTTCGCGTGGGATGCGCTTGAGGTCTAGCTTGTTGCTCTTCTCTTTCTCTGGAATGATAGCGCGGAGGCCTTGGCTGATTTCCTTGGCGACTGAATGTGGTGTAATGCCATGTTCTTCGTTGTACTTTTGCTGAATTTCGCGACGGCGGTAGGTTTCTTCGATGGCGCGCTGCATACTGCCAGTCATCGTATCGGCGTACATGATTACTTTACCTTCTTCGTGACGAGCGGCGCGGCCGATAGTCTGGACCAGTGCGGATTCGGAACGCAAAAAGCCTTCTTTATCAGCATCAAGAATTGCAACGAGAGAAACTTCTGGCAAATCGAGACCTTCGCGCAATAAGTTAATGCCGACTAATACATCGTAAACACCAGTGCGTAAATCGCGTAGAATATCGCCACGCTCAAGCGTGTCGACATCGCTGTGAATATAGGCGGTTTTAATGCCAAGATCTTTGAGATGTTCCGATAAATCCTCGGCCATGCGCTTGGTGAGTGTTGTAACAAGAACGCGTTGATGTTTGGCGATGCGCTGATCAATTTCTTCAACTAAATCGTCGATTTGATTTTCGCTTGGACGAACTTCGATTTCTGGATCTAGTAAACCAGTTGGACGAATCACCTGTTCGGCTGGTTTTGGGCTATGTGAAAGTTCATATTCGCCCGGTGTGGCGCTAGTGTAAATAACTTGATTAATGCGACGGTTAAACTCAGCAAAAGTGAGTGGGCGATTATCTAAAGCGCTAGGCAGACGGAAGCCATATTCGACGAGTGTTTCTTTGCGAGCGTGATCACCATTGAACATACCGCGAATCTGTGGCAGAGTCATATGCGATTCGTCGATAATCATCAAGAAATCTTCCGGGAAGAAATCGAGCAAAGTTGACGGTGGTTGGCCGATTAGGCGACCTTCCAAATGGCGTGAATAGTTTTCGATGCCCTTTACGAAACCGGTTTGCTCAAGCATTTCCAAATCATATTT
>CAMNBP010000029.1 GCA_946532885.1 uncultured Candidatus Saccharibacteria bacterium | reverse complement strand
TTGGAATCCGTCAAAATATCATTCGTGACAAATTGCGCAAATTCATACAAGGTCAATTTGGTTGGTATATTTTGCTCAGATAAATATAGAACATAAACATCATCTAGCTTGTTGTTATCTACGCCTAAAACGTTTGCGATATCTTGCTTAGTGCGTAAACGATTGACTTTTGTCTGGTTGGTAAAGTTGGAAAAACGATCAACTTTCGAGACCATCTCGCCAGAAACAGTATCCGCAAATTCTTTATTTGGAAAAACGTCTTTCTGCAAAAAGTTCACCAAATCATCCAACGAGATTTCGTGCGCATCAACATTTTTATAGTAATGATAGTAAATCGCCTTAATTAAATAATCTTGAGTCTCGACTTTTTCCGAGCTCAGACTATTTATTTTTGCGACTAATTCGTCGTATTTCTCGGGCTCATTAATCGTGTTGCCGTAACAAAGCACGCGGGTTGTGTCTTCGCGCTTATCAAAATCTTTGCAAGCCTTCGTTACGTCGTCGTCCATTTTTGCATCGTAGACCAAAGCCATTTGGTTGGTCTCACTAAATACGTCTTTGATGCGATTGTTCTGTTCGGCCGTAAAAGTAATGCCGGTACTGCCTTTGAGGACAATACTACCAATAAATATGACCAAGAATAATGGCATGGCAATTTTATGCAAATCATAGCTACGCTTGCCGAACCAATCCATCTTAAAGGTCGGGGTTTTCTTTTTGGTTTTTTCGATTACCTTGTCAAACATCAGTAGCAACGCCGGCAGGGAAGTAAATATCGAAACCAAGCTCAAAACAACGCCCTTGCTTAGCACGAGTCCCATATCGCGCCCAATCGTGAAGCTCATCGCAATCAGTACGATTAAACCAACTACTGTCGTGACGGAACTGGACGAAATTGCGCCAAACGAATAACGCATCGCACGACGCATGGCGGTCTTTTTGTCTGGATGGTCTGGTTTGGCTTTCTCCTGGCGATAACGTGTCGATAGCATAATGGCATAGTCCATCGACAGGGCCATTTGTAGAATAGCCGAAATTGCATCCGTAATATGCGAGACGCTAGGGAATATGATGTTCGTCCCTTTGTTTGCGACTACCGCTAGTAATATCGCAAATAGAAATAGCCAAGGTTCTATCCAAGACTTGCTCATCAGGAGCAGGATTACCATGGCGCATGCAACTGCCAAAATGGTTACATGCAGCTTCATTACTTCGCCATTATAATTAAAAACCTGGCCAGCTTCTTCGATCTCAAAGCGATCTTTGTAATTATCGTGGACCGTATTATAGACACGGTTCGCAGTATCGGAATCTGCCGGCGCATCAATGTTGATTTTGTAGCGAGTATATTGATTACGATTGTAGGTATCGCTACTATCGTAATCTACCGAACCTACGCCCTCAATTGATTCGATATCTTCTTTAATTTTTGTCTTTTCGTCTTCTGGCACATCGGTCAGCATCATCTCATAAGAGCTGGTCGAATCGTAATTAAACTCATCGTTCATTATTCCCAAACCAAGTGATGTTTCAGAGCTGGCTGGCATGTAAGAATAAATATCTTTATTAATTTTTACATGCGTAGACAAGACTGCGCAAATTGCTACGAGCACCAAAAATACACCAAAGATAATATAGCAATGATTAACAATGAAATCTGTTATTTTGCGCATATTTGTTAATTATATATACCTAGGAATAATCAAAGAAGAACACAGTTATTGCACTGTGTCTAAAATTGAACACTATATTGACATTTTGTACGAAGTATGGCATAATCAAAGAATGATTAAGACTTCTTATCGTAGAGCAACAGAAAAGACGCGTCGCAAAATCCGCAAAGCCTTTGCAGACTTGTTGGCAGAGCGCGGCTCGGTCAAAAATATTACTGTTACCGACTTATCCGAACGTGCCGAGATTACGCGTGGCACATTTTATAATTACTACAATAATATTTATGAAGTCGGTGCCGAGCTGCAGGCAGAGATTGAAAAGGAACTTTTTGCCGAGCGTCGCGAATTTAATTCTACCGACGATATAGAACAGTATGTAGATCAGATTTTTGCTTTCCTCAAGCAACAGGAAAGCGTCTATCGCCAATTATTGGCTAGCGATGCGCCGATGGCCTTCATGGGCCAGCTCGAAAGTGGTATGACGCAACGCGTGCTCTCAATTATGCGTGAAAAGGGAATCGATGATAAGAGTGTAGAATTTGAACTTCTAATCCTCGCGAGCGGCACTTTCGCTATTGTGCGCAAATATTACCGCAATGAGGTCTCCGTCACGCTCGATGATATTCGCGCTTATCTCAGCAATAAGTTACGAGTACTATTCGAGCAATACGTCAAATAACTTACTTATTCGTTTTCGGGCTCTTCGCAAAGCTTCTGAAATTCAGCGATTTTTTCTTCACTCGGCTGCGCATATTCTAAATCGTCCAAAGATTTGCCGAAACGATTTTCAGCATCGGCATTGAAATACATAAAAGTCGTTAACGCCAATGCGTCATCTGCGTTCATAGACGTCTTTTCTTCGGCCATATTCTTGTGTGGCGCTTCTGGACCATATAGATAGACATTTACTGCGCCATCGTCATAAACCAAAGCTTTTGCTGCTCCCATGCCGTCGTTATAAAAACACATAAAAGCGCTCGCATGCTTATTCATTGTCCAGTCAAAAATAGTACCATTTTGATCGTTCATATAATATACCTTGCCGCGTTCTTCCAAATCTTCTGGTTTTACGTTAGGCAAGTGCTTTGCGATTGCATCTTTGATAATTGTGATGATATGTTCTTTTGGGTTCATGCTTTCATTATAATAAATAAAGCCTAAAACTTATCAGTCATCATGTCGGTATATAATATATATATGACAAAGAGCGCAAAACACTCATCGGAGAATAAAAAACCAGAAATCGAAAAAACTGAACCTGCCAAAAAGCAAAACTTTTTGCAAAAACTATTTGGCGGCATTAATCTTACTTGGCCAAAACTCATTATTTCGTCAATTGTAATTGGCGTACTTGTTGGTCTTATCATGATCATTCCGGCCTTCAAGGACACTTCGCTCCAGCAGATCGGCGTTATTTTCTATTGGTGGTGGTTCTTCGCGGTCGTCATTATTATGAACAGCAAAAGTAATCTCGATGCCGCCCTCAAATGCTTCGTCTTCTTCCTTATTTCTCAACCATTAATCTATCTCGTCCAAGTTCCATTCAACTTCCAGGGCTGGGGCATTTTTAATTATTACAAAAACTGGATTGGTTGGACCATTGCAACTCTGCCAATGGGCTACATTGGCTATTGGATGAAACGCCGCGATATTTGGTCTGGCCTCATCGCCTCGCCAGCCTTTGCCTGGGTTGCCCTAGAGGGCAATGGCGAATTGCATTCCGACCGTTATCTCGGCGGCGTTTTTTGCGTCCTAATCATCTTGTCTATCTTCTTTGGTATTTTGCCAAACTGGAAAGCTCGTGTTCTTAGTATTGTTTCCGCCATCATCCTCGCCCTTATTGCTATTGCCATCATGGCGCCAAAGCCAGAAGATTTCTTCATCAATACCAGCTATGACGTCGAGCGCTTTGGCGTTACTACCGAAAAAGAATGGCACGTTGAATCCGATCTCGGCGAGCAGCTCTTTCTTGAAGAATCTGATATGTATGACGAAAATGGTGAAGCAACTGGCGAAACTGAGTATTTTCTAACTCTTCGCGGCCGAGGCGATAGTATCTTCGGTACGCATAATTTCAAGTTTGTCAGTGATGGCGAGGCAAAAGATTGCGTCATCGAGGTCGAGCAAGATAATAAAACTTTCCACGATAAGGTTACCTGCGAATAATGAAGCTATTACTACACACTTGTTGTGCGCCTTGTAGTGTTTACTGTATCAAATCTCTCCGCGAGGAGGGCATCGAGCCGACGCTTTATTGGTATAACCCAAATATCCATCCTTATGCCGAATACAAAGCTCGTCGCGACTGTTTGAAGGAATATGCCAAGTTGGTTGGAGTTGAGCTTATCATTGAAGATGCTTATGGTCTCGATGAATTCGTTTGCAATGTGGCGGATAAGCTAACTACGCGCTGTGAAGATTACTGTTATCCGAAGCGTCTCCGCAAAGCCATGGAATACGCTAAGCAAAATGGCTTCGATACGGTTTCTACCACGCTACTGTATAGCATTTATCAGAAGCATGAATATATCGAAGAGCTCATGTATGGTCTCGCTAATGAGATTGGTCTAGATTTTCTGTATCGAGATTTCCGCGAAGGTTGGCAGGAGGGGCAAGAAACCGCCCGCGCCATTGGTCTTTATATGCAAAAGTATTGTGGCTGCGTCTTTTCGGAAGAAGAGTCTGGTGTTGGGCGCGAGCTAAATCGCAAACTTAAAAAAATCGGTATTTCGCCGACCAATGCAAATGTGCGTAAAGTTATCGAGGAGAGCAAGACGGGCAATATCTTAATTCCGACTCAGCTCGACGCGGCCATTGCAAAAGCTTTCCCAGAAAAACAGGCCTAAAAAATATCCCCATGACGGGGATATTTTTAATTAGCTGATTATTTGTCAGATTCGGCAGCCTTTTTCTCGGCTTCCTTAGCGGCTTTCTTTGCCTTGTTGGCAAGAGCGGCCTTCATGGCAGCAGCTTTCTTAGCGCGAGCCTTGAAGCGGTCGACACGACCTTCGGTATCGATAATCTTTTCTTCGCCCGTGAAGAATGGGTGAGATGCGCTAGAGATCTGAACCTTTACGAGTGGATACTCTTTGCCATCTGTCCATTTGATGGTTTCTTCAGACTTAGCAGTGGAGCGAGTTAGAAAAGAAAACTTTGCCTGCTCATCGGCAAACACCACAAAGTCATAGTCTTTAGGTTGAATTGATTTTTTCATGATTACGTCCAATTATATCAGATTAAATGCGTGAAGTAAAGTAGGAAAACCCCTTAACGCGCGCCGCGCAAATTGTAATACGCTTATGCTAAAATAATAGTAGTAAAAAAGGACTCATCATGACACCAGAAAACAATAATGATAGCACTAATCCCGTGCCGCTCGACCAGCCAATGCCGGATGCCACTCCAGCCTCGCCGACCTCGGAAACGCCAACCGAATCTACTAGTTCTATCGAGATTCCCGACCCAACTATAAATGCCATCCCAGAACCACAAGCTCTCGGCGATATGACCTCCTATGACGATGCGCCGAAACCAGCTGATCCAACGGAAACTCAGACCACCGAATCGAGCCCTGCTGATGCTGCGCAAAAACCAGTCAAAAAAAATAACGGCAAGCTCATTGCGATTATTGTTGCCGTCTTAGTCGTAGTTGTCCTGGTTGTCTTGGCGGTGATTTTCTTGCCGAAATTATTCAGAAATAATGATGTCGCCAAATACGATGATGATGTTTTCTTTGTTGAAGAGAGTAACGGTAGCGATTCTTATGCAATTTTCAAGAATGATGGCACGCGCGTAACGGAGTTCGTTTATAGTGGTGCTTCGCAGTTTTCCAATGGTCATGCTGTCGCTTGTGCACTCGGAGATTACAGCAAATGCGGCGTCGTCACTGCGGCCGGTACACAATCCATCGAATTTGGTCGTTATGATTCCCTTTCTCAGATTGGCAGTCTTTTTGTGGCGACAAAAGGCGAGCAGCGTTCACTCGTGACTTATGCCGATAAAACCATTACTAAAATCACCGACGACAGCGCAACCCTCGTCAAGATGTTTACTACAAGCGAATGGACGCCACTGGTAATTTATAACGACGACGGCAATCACTACAAGATATTCAATGCTGACGGCGAAGTCGTTAAAGAGTTCGAATCTGATACGGCTCCGACATTTTTCCATTCCGCCAAGCTTGCGACCGATTTCATCTTTGCCAAGAATCTCATCATGATTATTGATGCGACCGAGCAAAAAATCGTTAAGGAGTTTTCTGTTCGTGGCACATATGAGCTGGTTAAAGACACTTCTCATGACGGCACTTACAGTCTGTTAGCTGGCAAATCTGGCGACGAGGCAGTTTACGCCTATTATCACGATGGTGATATAACTGAAATCACTGTGCCTAATTGCGAAGAAGTGTTATTCTTGCGTGATTCCTTGGGCTATGCGTACAACTATGCGGCCTGCTATGATGGCTTACTCTATGCGGCCATTGCATATGACGGCAAAACAACAATAGAAAATATCGGGCCAACCCCTGATTACGTTACGCTTGATGAGCACTATAAGTTCAATTATTTTAATAGCCAACAATTTATTGACTTTTACACCCCTGGCAAGAATGAGCCAATTAGTGTCGGTCCATTAAGTAAAAAACTACTAGATGACGATGGTGTAATTTCGACCGGCTATTATCCTTTCATGACTTTTGATAGTGAGAATACGAGTGATGACTATATTTATTACTTTGTCTATGATCGTGAGGGCAATTTGGTTAAAGAGCATCAATTCGACGAGGGGTATTCCGGCAATGGTATTTACGGTAAGGATGATAACGGTAATTATCTCGTAAAAGACAGAGAAGGCAAGATGATAATCGACGACGATGATACTGTCATTATTGAGAAATCAGACTCAATTATTAACGTTATTGGCGAATACTACTTAGTTAATAAAATGAAACCGATCTATAAAGAAGGCAACACGGCCTGGGAATCTAATACTGGTGGCATCTCGGTCATGAATGCCAAAGGCGAGTTAGTTAATGAGCGAAATCTTAAGTGGGTTGAAATACTAGACAACGGCATAATTCGCGCTATCGATTACGATGATAACTCTTATGTGTACTTCGACTCGCATTTCAAGGAGATACTTGCAGTCAAAACGAGCAATGATGTCGTCTTTGCGAAGAATTATATCTCTGTTAAGGATGGGTCGAAATACACTTATTACAACCCGACGAATTACGCAAAAATCTACGCCCAATAAAAAATCCCCCCGCAAAGGGGGATTTTTTTAATCCCTCTTCCAATAGTCGCGCTTTTCTAGAATGCGTGTATAGTCTTCAAGTTTTTGCGTGCCATTCTCTAGTTGATAATAATGACGCACATAGAATAATGTCACGACTAGTAAGGCTAATTCAACTACACCAATGCATCCGGTCAGAATCGTACCCCAGGTTCCGGTCAGAGCCATATCTGGCAAGTTCAAAATGAAGAAGAATATAAAGAAAATTACCATAAACAATGCAAAGAACATTGTTACGATCAAATGAATTAGGCGTTCGTGCTGAAATTGTTGTACCTGATCACGGTGGAAACGAATCAGTTCTTCGCTTGGATGTTTCGATTCTTTCTCGATGTAGTCGATGTAGGCTTGTAATTTTTTATCCATAAGCACATTATATCAGTCTCGTCGAAAAATCAGATAGCTTTCTATGCAACCCCTTAAAAAAATGCTAAAATGGAGCTACCATGCTAGATATTAATTTTATACGCGCCAATCGACAGAGGGTAGAGAACGCCATTCGCAATAAGGGCTATGTGGATGAGATCGATCTCGACCATGTCCTCATGCTCGATGACCAGCGCAAAGAATTATCTGGGCAGGCCGATACTTTGCGCCAAGAGCGCAACCAAATTTCCGCCCAGATGAAAAACGGCAAGCCGGATCAGGCCCTAATTGATCGCG
>CAMNBP010000028.1 GCA_946532885.1 uncultured Candidatus Saccharibacteria bacterium | reverse complement strand
CTGCTGAGCTTGCAGATATTTTCGCCATCGATTTCGATATCACCAGAAGTAGGACGGTCAACGCCGCCGAGCATATGCAGTAGAGTCGATTTGCCGGAGCCGCTGGCACCAATAATAGCAACGAGCTCACCCTCACCAACTTCGAAATTGACGTTATCGACTGCTTTGACGAGGTTATCGCCTTTGCCATAGGTTTTGCATAAATTGGTAGTTTTCAGGATACTCATTAAGCTTATTTTAGCACGCTTGACACAATAAAAAATGGTATGCGCGATAGGAATCGAACCTACGACACCCAGTTCCGGAAACTGGTGCTCTATCCACTGAGCTACGCGCACACTTACATAGATTTTAACACGAGAAAAGCGCCCCTCGCGGGACGCTCTCCTCTCAGTACACATAAATCTTGGTTTTGGCGTCGGCTTTACTGCGATCGGGACCCTTAAAATAGCCCTCAATCCAGACTTTTTTGCCGGCTTTGGTTGTGCGCCAGTGGCCTCGAACATGCCAACAAAGGCAATGGCGCTCCATCTTCTTCAGGCGCTTTGTTTTCTTGGCGTCATTCAGATAGATGCGGCGAGCGATAGTAACGCGCGCCGGACGGTCGCCGAAAGAACGCGGCTTCGCTGGCGACTTTGCGGTATCGGCCTGTTCTTCGACAGTCGGCTCGAACGGATCGTTTTCGCCAGCCGGAATTTCGATGAGACGCTGCGGACACACGTGGAAAATCCACTGCGCACGGAAATAGCCATACATTGACACTGCGAAGTTTTGAATCAAAGCAGAGTCGATTTTGCCAAACGAATAGACGACAAGGCTGTAGAGTTTGTTCTTGATGATTGACACGAAGCCAATGCCGGACAACATAATGCCACCGTTCTCCGGCTTAATCATGCTATCGACCATCGGAATGATTTCGCGATTGCCGTATTCGAACGGCTCCAGCTTCGTGCGACGGAAGATCATGATTTCGTCAGCTTCGGTCTCAATGAAGAAACCACGGTCAAGCGCCTCCTTCACAAACGGCAACGGTAATTCTCTGCGATGTTCGTCTTCGAGTTGCATAACCTCATGCCACTCATCGTCCGTTAGGCGCAGGCAGTCGAATTGCTCGAAATCCTTGATGAGCGAATGGCGCGCATTCTGGACGCCCTTCCATGTGCGAAGTTGCGACAAATCAATGTAGGATAAGGGATAATCCTTTGTGGGCTGACCCTTAACACTGGTGACGAATTTGGCGCCCTGCGGCAGGCCGTATTCTGTAGGTGCATCGATATATCGATACTGTGAAGCAAAAGTTTCAAACACTTTTTCCAAGATGTTCACCCCCGTTTTCTAGTGTGCTTGAGATTGTAATGTGCAGTATCTTTACATTATATCACACTTTTGCTTATTTGTCAATCATGGCACGGCAAAAGTAGTACAAATATGCGCCTGGTGGTATAATTTAGTTATGAAAATACGCGAAAATGTACCCATAGCAGAACTTACAACCATGAGGCTTGGTGGCGCCGCACGCTATGTGATTGACATCGAGGAAGATAAAGATCTTGCCGAAGCCTACAAGTTCGCTAAAGATAAAAATTTGCCAACTTATATTTTAGGTGGCGGCAGCAATGTGATTGGTCGCGATGGCGGTTTTAATGGGGTAATTTTCGTAAATAAACTGCATGGTATCTACGTCATCGACAGCGATGCGAAAAAGATTCGCCTATGCGCAAAAAGTGGAGATTTATTAGATGATTTAGTCGAATATAGTGTCAAATTATGGAATGGTGAAAGCTTTGGATATTCGGGAATTGAGGCCTTGTCAAAAATTCCAGGAACAGTAGGCGCTGCGCCCGTACAAAACGTTGGTGCGTACGGCCAAGAAATCGCCCAGACACTACATTCGGTTTGCGTTTATGATTGTCGCGACAATCTCTTCAAACATATGATGGCAGACGAGCTCGACTTGGGCTATCGCCACAGCATCTTTAATACCGGCGACGGCGTGGGGCGTTACTTTATTACCAGCGTAACGGTTGAACTGCACAAGAATTGGCTCAAACCGCCGTTTTACACTTCCCTACAGGCATATTTTGACGAGCGTGGCACGACAGAGTTTACGCCGCAAGTCGTCCGTGATGCCGTGGCGGAAATTCGCGCCAGCAAGTTGCCAGACCCAGCAGAGTTTGCGTCGGCCGGCTCATTCTTTAAGAATGTTTATATTTCCGAAGACGAAATTCCAGCGGCAGAGGCTAAAGGCATTCCGGTCTGGGACGGAGGCAAGATTCCGAGTGGTTGGTTGATTGAGCATGCCGGCCTGAAGGGACAAGAATTCTTTGGTATGCGAGTTTCAGATAAAGCAGCCCTAGTCTTAATTAACGAGAACGCCAAAGGTTATGCTGACCTCGCAAAGGCACGCCAAGCCGTAATTGACGCTGTTTACGAAAAATATGGTTATAAACTCGAACAAGAGCCAATGGAGCTAGGAGAAGAATGAAAGAATTAAATGGCCGCGAATTAGTCGGCTATATCAAAGAAGGTCAAGCACGCCGCGTGCGACAATTGCAGGCAAAGCGTATTGTGCCGAAACTCGCAATCATGTACGACAACGATAGTCCGGTGATTGCGAAGTATATGGAGTTGAAGCAGCACTACGGCGACGATTTGGGCATAGAAGTCGAAAAGATACGCCTTGATAAATTGAACGCCGAAGAAATGATGCGCCGCGAGGCGGAAGATCCATTTGTGCACGGAATTATTGTGCAGCTACCACTCGAAAAGCTGGATTTGAAAATACTAGATTTGATTCCACTTGAGAAGGACGTTGACGGCCTGCGCGGACAAAGCGATACCGCAACCGCGATGGCAATTCATTGGCTATTGAATGGATATAATATCGAGTTGCCTGGCAAAAAGATTGCGATTGTCGGCCACGGAAAGCTAGTGGGCGCCCCACTAGAACATATGTGGCAAGCCTCCGGCTACGACGTTACTGTTTATGATAAAGGTTCGGACCTGAATGAGCTCGTGAACTACGACATCGTCGTGAGTGCTACCGGCGTACCTGGTCTAATTAAGAGCAGTATGTTAAAACAAGGCGCAATAATGGTCGACGCTGGTACTGCAAGCGAGGGTGGAATCTTAAAGGGCGACCTCGACGAAACTGTACGCGAGACACGTGATGATTTGACCGTAACGCCACGCGTGGGCGGCGTGGGGCCATTAACAGTCGCAATGCTCTTCGAGCAAGTCTTGCGTGCCTGCGAAAAGAAATATATGTAATTTCATAAATCGCACGCCGATGGTGTGCGATTTTTTGTGGGTTCAAAAAATACTCCCTTGCGGGAGTATTTTTCTAAGCTTTACGCGGTGCCGGACTGACCATTGAATGGATTGCCGCCACTAGGACCGCTAGGGCCACCAGCGCCGCCGCCGTTACCGCCGCCACCACCATTATTATGGTCAACAACGATAACTTGTTGTGGGCCTTTAACGCGCTGGACGCCAAGAACCGCGAGAACGGTTGGATCCATCTTAGCGCGAATCGTGTCACCACTATCACTACCGAGTGAGGCCAGCGTGTTGGCGTCAAATTTACTTCGGATTTGCTGAAGTTCACTATCACTGAAATCGCTTATTTTTTTAGCTTCTCCATTTGAATCCAACGTTTGGACGCCAGTTAGGGCTCCAATAGTAGCCATCGAGAGGCCACCAAATTGGTCATCCTTCAAAGTTTGAGCGATTTTTTCACGACGGCCATCATCAGCTAGGCCGCTCAGCATATCATTGAAGCTTTTTGCCGTGCTACCAGAATACCCGCTGCCAATACCAGCCTTGATTTGATCATCCGACAATACGTCTCCAATACCAGGAATCTTAAAGGTATCCTTATCGGCGTTAGCCATGGCGCCAGTACCAAGATCTTGAAGCTTTTCCCTGAATGCTTTACCGCTAGCACCGCTTTCGAGTGCATCGCCATCTTTGCCATCCCATTTAAGCAAATTCTTAGCAGCCGCCGCACCAGCCAAATCACCTTGTTTACTACTGAGAACGCTAGCAATTTTCTCTCGATTGGCCGCAGTCGACATTGCTTTCTTAAATTTGTCGTTTTCTACGAGCTTAGCGTAAGCCGCATGGCGCTGATCTGCGTCAGATATACTGCCAAGAGCGGCGGCAACTTTTTCAACGTCAAATTCACCTTGTTTATTGGTGAAGGACGAGAATTCTCCTCCAAATTCACCGATGATTTGGTCTTGAGTCTTGTCCTTATAGCCTTCAGAATATTCGCTAGTAATACGGGCACTGTCGGCAGAGAGCTTAGCAGCATTGCGCGCATACTCTCTTCTTTCTCGAGCACTCATCTCGCCCTTACCCTCGAGCTTCTTTTGGCGTTTGCGGACTTTATCCATCATCTTGTCGTTCCTTGCGGCTTGAGCCGAATCTGCGGCACGTTGATAGAATGAGGAACCTTCAAAGTTAGATCTCGCCTTGTTGCCAAAGTTCTTAGCTCTGCCGCCAACCACGCCAGCCATCTTGTTCGTGATTTTGTCTAGGCCAGCCATACTGCCCTTGATGGCGTTTGGTATCAAGAAGATTGGAGCAACACTCATAACCGCCGCAGCAAGCATCATTTGAACTGATACGGTTCCACTGCCGGCGCCACTGAGGCCAGCTTCAGCCGAAATAAGGAGTTGACCAACCGACTGACCGCCATAAACCAATGCGCTGGCAATCGGATAAGCAAGGAGTAGGCCCTTGAATGTCTTAAACCATTTATTGAATAGTGGCTTCGTATTTTCTAGCATGTAGCAAGCGAAGGCAACTGGCGAAATCACCACCAATATTACGATCATAGCTTGGCGGAGTGAAAGGAGAATGAAGAAGAACAAGACGGCCAAGAATACGGAGAGTAAGGTCATTAAGACCGGAATGAGCAAAGCGATACCGCCATAGAATAGCATTGGTCCAGAAGCTGCCGCAGAGCTAATCAATGACACGAGGCTTAGCGCACCAATGCCAGCCGCTGTTGCAGCTGCGCCACCGGCAGCAACACCGACGATACCAGCACCACCGCTAGCTGAAGAGTCTGTCACGCTAATAGTATCAATGGCGATATCTTTGGTTAGGCCCTTGAATAGGTTACCGATGCCAATACCAAGAATGTTGCTCAAATCGACACTGATGGCAGAAATAACGAATGAGGTGTTAATTAAGATTGCGCCGACAATGAGTTTTGGCAAAGTGCGCTTGATGCCGTAGTTATCGATACCGTAGCCAGTTACCTGTGAGAAGATAATAAAGATCAAGATGCCAATGAAGGCTAAGTCCGCGAAAGTCTGGAAGATTTGCCAGGCCATGAAGACGTTGTTGGCAGAGCCTTCCGTCGTGAACATACTAGCCTCAATCCGGAGATAAGGAACAATCCATTTTTCATAGAGACCCTGAATTGCGTTCGAAAGACCATTTGCTAAGCTACAAGCAATCCAACCGAGTGCGCCGGCGTTGTCCATACATTCCTTGCCACGCTCCGTAACTTCTTCTTCCTCTTCGGTTGGGTCATCCTGAAGACCGCCACTCCAGTCGCCAATATCAGCACAATCCCAACCGTTCGTTTCGTCGCCGGTCAAGAACATACCATCTGGGTATACGCTCGTATCACTTACGGCAGCTTCGTAGGCCTGAAGGACTTCTTCCTCGATTGTGTCGCCGCGTTGCTCAACCAAAGCCTTGCGACTTTCGATATCGTCGCGGCAAGCACGGTTAAGCACCTTCAAAAGCTTATCGCGATAGGTGTTGAATATATCTCTCTCGTTGGCACGAGCGATCATGCCCTTACAGGTAAGGACATCGCTACGCGACACGAACTCATGTGTGAATGAGGAGTTTTGGCCATATTTTTTATAGACAATCTTGCCGGCCTGCTCCTTGTCCTGAGTAACATCGGTCAAGACCATGGTCATATCAGATGGCTTCGTATCGTATGTCTCGACTACGCCACCACATTTAGCTGAAATTTCCGTGCGATAAAGATAATAACCGACCGTACCACCAAAGGTGCCAATGTTATCAAGTTCGGTATCCCAACCCTCTTTGTTTTTCATGGTGTCATAAACACTTTTAACGTGCTTATACCAACCTTGTTGTTTGTAGGCGGAACTGCTACTAGGGATTTTGGTTAAACCATCACCGCCATTGTTGCCGTTCCTAGTATATTTACCGCTTGAAGAACCACAGTCATAGCCGTCTTTGTTTTTTGCAATACCTGCGGCTGAACCGTTACATAATATACCATTTTTGTTGGTACCCAAGTATTTGGCCGCCGTAGCAATAACATCGGCGCCGCCAGTCTCACTACACCAAATACGACCATCGCTATAGCTACCAGTGACCTCTTTTTCGTACCAGTAACCGGTATCGATATCCATATCGTTACCAAAGCGGTCGAACCATTTCTTAGCACTCTTGGTATCATCCCAGCTCGTATTGCGGTTCACGCCGCCACCGAGACAGTCGAGCAACACCTTCGCGGAAAGCTGAGCTTTAGCCTCGGCCTCCAACTTATCTTGCATACTACCAACTACGCCTGGCGCTGGGGTGTATTTATAGCCAGTTTCGGTCTCGACTGCAGTGGTCACGAGCATTGGCATAATTGCCACAATGCCAGCCGCAACTACTACGGCAAGCATAATTAAAGCTTTTTTGGTTCGAATTTTTGTGAATCTCATTATTTGTCCTCCGAATCAGCTAAATTCGCACTGATATCAACTAGATCATCGGCAACGGAGTATTTTTCGATAGGCTCAATATCAATGCCTTCCGTGAGGATCTTATGAGCATTTTCTGATGCGTATTCGATTTTTTCTTCATAGGCATCCATCTCATCATAGAAAGTTGAACAAATGGTTGGATATTGCGACATATCGTCTGGCTCAACATTACAACCATTGGCGTTGTATTTTTCTTCGATGAATTTTTCATAGCCAATCACGGCGTCAAAATAATCTTTTGCAATCGTCTTGGCTGAATCATTATCGATGTCGTTCAGTTTTGATGAATCTTCACTAGAGTAGGCACTTACTAAAATTGCAAAGCGAGCCATCACCTTCTCATAAGCTGGGACGGATTTTTGCATTTTCTCGGCGATGCCTTTAATCTTGTCGTCAACCTTGGCTTCTTCGCCTTCGCCTTTCTTGATGCCCGTGTAGCCTTTGATAGCTTCTGCAATTCTCTTGTAGGCAGCAAAATTATCATCTAACGATTGTTTGGTATCCGTACTAAAGAAGAGATCATCGGACCTTTCGCCAGACAAAATCGCCTTCATATCGTTTTCAAAAGTAGCCGCAGCGAGTACATCGGCTTTATTGAGGGTTTCTTTGGCTTGTTCTTCGGTTACTACGCCTTTTTGTCCACTACCACCACCGCCAAGCAAAACGGCTGCGAGAATACCACCACCGATGACGAGGATAGCAACGACGGCGATAATTGCAATAACGAGGCCTTTTTTGTTGGATTTTGGCTGAGGGGCTGGCGTCATGGCAGCCATAGCGTCATTAAAGAATTCTGGCGCATTCGGATTCGGAGTAAATGGTTGCGCTTCGGCAATTGGAGCGCGTCGGCCTAGGCCACTCCTACGGCGATTGCCAAAAAGGTGCGACGTGGAGCCAGAATCAGAATCAGGACTGCTAGAAATAGCACCCTGTGGCGCATCAAATGCGTTGTTGCTAAATAATGGTTTCGCCGATTCTGTTTCACCGGCGTCTGCAGAAGATAATATTGCTTGATTTGCAGTGTCTGCGGACTGCTCTGGCATGTTCCCCTGATTATTTGGAGTTGGCTGTACTTGGCCGCCAGAAAACTCACCCTCGTTCATAAGCTTATTTTAACATAAACATTTTATGCAACACAACAAAAAGCGAGACCCTTTCGAGTCTCGCTTTTGTTAGTTTCCCGTCAAACTTTCAGCTTTTGGGAAAGCTCTATATGTTAGGCGGTCAACTTATTTTTTGCGGCTAGCA
>CAMNBP010000027.1 GCA_946532885.1 uncultured Candidatus Saccharibacteria bacterium | reverse complement strand
GCCTGAATCGCCAGGTTAGCAGTTTCCGCATCGCGAATCTCACCTACCATTACTACGTCAGGGTCTTGACGCAAAATAGAACGTAGGCCAGACGCAAAGGTCAAACCTGCATCGACATTAATCTGGATTTGGTTAACACCATCCATCTTATACTCGACCGGATCCTCAAGTGTCACAATATTAATCGATTCGCTCTTAATCTTCTTAATCAAAGCATACAAAGTCGTAGACTTACCAGAACCAGTCGGGCCGGATGTCAAAATCATACCATTTGGTTTCGAAATGCCTGCCTGCACATCTTGCAACGCGCGCCCTGTCATACCCATCTTCTCAACATCCATCGAGGTACCAGATTTATCCAAAAGACGAATAACCACCTGTTCACCCCAAACGACTGGTGATGTCGCAATACGAAGGTCAATCACGTTGCCGTTTACATTAACTGCGAACTGACCGTCTTGCGGAATACGGTGTTCATCAATCTTCAATTTCGCCATAATCTTAATACGCGAGATTAAAGCCGGCTCAATTGATTTTGGCAATTCCATTGTCTTACGCAATACGCCATCGATGCGGCAACGAATAATCAATGCGTGCTCTAGTGGCTCAATGTGAATATCAGATGCTTTCGACTTCGCGGCATAATCCAAAATCGACATCAAGGCCTTCGCTATCGGCGAATCCTGCGTAATTGTAATAACTTCAGCGTTTTCGGCGGCTTCTTGCTCTTCGCGTTCCGCTACCCTGTTAACATCATTAAGGTCAGCTACGTATTGCGACATTGCATTGTCGATACCAGCTTCAGAGGTTAATACGGCATGAATTGGCATATTAACCAGCGTCGAAATATAGTCCATGCGTTGGACGTTGGTTGTATCCAACATTGCAACAACAAGCTGACCATCTCTCTCGCCCAATGGCACAATACGCGACCGCTCTGCTACATCTTGCGGAATCTTTAATAGTTTCTGACGATCAAATCGAATATTTCTCAAATCAACATAAGGAATTTTCAGAACTATTGCCGTCGCGTGCTGGATCCTATCGTCATCGGCAATGTTCTTATTTTTTAAGACCGTCAAAATAGGCTGCCCCGTTTTACGTACTTCATTATACGCATTCTGAACGAGGCCGCTATCTACAAGACCATCATCTATCAATAAGTCGACAACCTTGTCTTCAAGCTCCTTATTTAACAGCATCCTCTTTTTCCTATGTTTATTTTGTTACTGGGCGTCTGGGTTCTCACCTCCGCCATTTTCATTTTTCTTATCTTCGCCATTCTGCTGGTCTTCGCCATTCTGCTCTTCTTCATCTTCTTCGTCTACGCAGGTAAACAGCTCTTCGCTCCATTCCTGACCAGCCGGACATTGACCATAAATAACTTCAACCGTTGGGTTCTTTGCATATGGGTTAAATACCAGGCGGTCTGGTTGCGTAACTGTATCGCTAATCGGCACTGCAAAGTTGATTTCCTCATATTTTTCATTTGGATCGCCAAGAATCATCCCGCCAATCCAGTATGAAACCAATACCGAAAAGAAGGCTATGAAGATTGCTAATGCTATATCACTTGTTTTCATCCTAGCTTAACCTCCTTTAACTCCCCGTTACTGTTAGTGTGTCGCCTGGACACTTCTCGTTCTTTGTATCAGCGCAAAGAATATGCTTAACAACTTCCACGTTTACCTTATCCGAATAGTAAGTGCTATAGGTACCCGTAAACTCAATTGTCGGAATTTGTTCCTGTCCTTCCTCGCCGGAATTACCGAAGCGGATGGAAGCAACCTGAAGATCGAAGTTGCGGATTGAAGACTCTACGGTATCAAGCGCACCTCTCACTTTAGACGCCTCATCTCGTACGCTAACAGCGATACCAATTGAGTGGAAGGTATCGGTAAATATTTCAGTCGCATCGCTTTCCGAAATACCTTCGAAACTTACACCGGTACCATTATTCGACCACATTAATAATTGAGTCATGCTACCCAAAGCAGCCGAAATGTTTTTCTCAGAAGTAGGCACCGTATCAGGAATCACACGCAATGCCGAGCAGTTGCGGAAATTCTCAATATTATCCGGTGTAATACTTTCATTCACATTGAAGTTTAAGCATTCTTTACGGTTGACAGTATTTAATGCAACAGATTCAAGATTCTTATTCGCGCCGAGCGCACGCACGCCATCGGCCACAGCTTTCAAGTTAGTCTGCACTGTCTCATAAGACTTTGCTGCAGCACTTTCTTGCTCGATTAATTTACCGTTATAATTAATTGTTTTGCCAAGATATATTACTCCGACAATCGTAATGCCAAGCACTAACGATGCGCCACAAACTGCGCCGAGCATGATGGACTGAGCTTTATCGATCTTGGCACGTTTGCCGATTGCTACACCTTTAACTTTGGAACTTGTGTTTGCCATTATCTCACCTCCCCCTCTGGAGTTAATTCTTCCGAGAACATGTCGCGAACTTGGATGTAGCTATCCGTAACGTTCTGACGTGTCGAGTTCTTAATCTGCATGTGAGTATTTTGTGCCAAGAAGATTTCACGGGATAGCGGCACACTAGCTTCGAATGACATCATAAGGTTGCCGTCTGAATCGCGACCAGCGCCTTGGCTACCGATCATCAAATCACCCGATAAGACTGGGCAAATCTGACGTGTTGCGGCTTCATCAAGGTTACCCTTCGAATCGTATTGCAAACAATTGCTCGAGAAATAGTAGCCAGTTGGCGTACTCGAAATATTCTTAATCTTTTCCTGTACATCTGGATCTTTGCCTTCGCGATATTTTTCCATATCCTCTACATTGCGATAAGTACGACGAATATAGATATCTTCGACTAAGTAATAGACATTGCCAGATTCATAGATACGCTGGAATGGTTTCAACTCAGCACGTGCCTTGTCTACCTTGTCAACGTATTCCTCAACAGCCTCTTCCTTCTCTTCGTCCTCGTCTTTGTTCTCTTTTTCTTTCTGCTCTTCTTCTTCTATCTTGTTGTTGTCAACAATGATATTTTCTTCGCAGTATGGCATACCTTTGTGATAGACACCGAACACATAGCCCTTCACTGAAATTTCATCAATACAGTAAGAAGGAATCTGCGTATAACCGTCAGAGTCAATTTCTACTTCCTCGTTGTCTCTGTCGGCATCCGTCGCCTTGCGCATATAGGAGCCATAGTCGTAATAGCTCAAAGCAATACCCTTCTGGAAGTTTTCAACTGCGCGGAAGTGAATGCCGTTATCCGAGTTTGCAGTTGCATCAAAGTAAATTGACCACCCCAAAAGGTCCACCGACAACTCAGTCAACGTCACGCGATCATGACCATCGTCTGGCAAAATCACGTCAAGCACACCAAAGATACGCGACAACTTAACCTTCTCATCATTCAAGCTACCGACGTTTTCCATTTGCTTCTGAATCGTCAAGAAATCCTCTGAGTTTTGAACGTTCAAAATGGCCGTATCATATTTGCCACAATCGTTGCCAGAACCATCATAGCGACACTTAATCTCATTTTTAATGTTGCCAATCTTAATCTGTTGGCCGCTGGAAATACCAAACATCACCAAGAGTAATACCACACAGCCCACAGCTACTGCGATACATACCAAAATAATCAAGTTTCGCAACTTTTGTTTCTTAAGTAATTCCCCTTTTACATCCGGGACAAGACTAATCTCATACATACTATCTACTGTTTGTCCTTTCCGCTAATCCAATCGCCACAGCGAACTCGGCTGCCACTTGCGACAATGCTTGTTGCTGTTGTGGCGTGACCTGAACCATTTGCCATGGGTTACCTTGCACTGTCGGAATACCAGTTTTCGCCTCGATATATTCGGCCATGAACGGAATAATACCAGCAAAGCCAGACAGCACAACGCCACCTACCTTTACATTCGGATATTTGTTCTGGAAGAAGCGAATAGATTTTGACAATTCAGATGCAAAGTTTTCCAAAGTCTGGTTCAAGGCTTTAAATACTTGGCCATCCAACTTATCTTGTGCTAAACCAAACTTCAAGATAAACTGACGAGCTTGGCTTTCTTTAACGTTCAATGAGTTTGCTACCGTACGGACCAAGATAGAAAGGCCGCCTGGGAGCATACGTACGAGGCGAGGTGCACCGTACACGACGGAAAGGTCGGTCGTATCCTCACCGTAATCAATAATAAGACGAGCGTCATTAAGTCCTGGAGGAGTTAATGCGCGAGACATTGCAATAGGATCTGGTTCTTGAGCTACTAAGTTAAAACCGAAGTTTTCAACACCCTCCATACGCTCTTCGGCGTAATTAACAGATGTACAAGACAACAAAACTTCAGTTAAGTTTGGATCATTTGGGCTAGGCCCCAAAATCACATAGTCGACTTTCGCGTCCTCAATTGGCATTGGGATGTACTGGTCCTCATGATAACGAACAACTTTCTCCATCGACTTTTTATCTTGAGTAGGCACCTCAATAATTGTCGTGAAGGTTTTATTTGATGGTAAACCGAGCGCGATATTCTTCGTTCTAATACCCGCCTGCTCTGCAGCACTAGCAATCGTCTCCCCGAGACGCCGTTTACCGGTATCGCTGCTATCTTGTAAGATCGAGCGACTTACTGGCACATATGCGAAACGCTGCAAAGCCCAGCCATGCTGTGCATTGCCCGATAATTGAACCATACGTAACGCGTCTGTCCCGATGTCTAACGAGAAGAAGTCGCCCACACCATATCCTAGACTCATACAATTATATTAGCATAAGCGCCAAGATTCGTGCAACAGAAAGTCGCGTTTTTAGACGTTGAATTTGAATTCCACTACATCGCCGTCGCGCATCACGTAATCTTTGCCCTCTGTGCGCATTAGGCCAGCTTCGCGTACGGCCTTTTCAGAACCCAATCTCACTAAATCATCATACGAACAAATCGTCGCCGCAATAAAACCTCTCTGAAAATCCGTATGAATTACACCGGCCGCTTCTGGCGCCGTTGCGCCCTTCTTTATTGTCCAAGCTCGCGTTTCTTTTTTGCCAGCAGTCAAATAACTTTGCAAACCCAGGGTGTCGTATGCCACATGCACCAATTGACTTAAACCATCTTCCTTAATGCCGTAGCTTTCCAAAAATGCCGCCTTATCATCGGCACTCATATCCGCCATCTCCGACTCGAGCTTTGCATTTACGAATACACATTTTTGCGGCGCTACCATATCGGCAAGTTCTTTTTTCTTCGCCTCGTCGGTCAACTCAGCTTCATCCATATTGAACATGTAGAAAACCGGCTTTGCCGACAGCAAATCCAAACCCTCGATATTTTCAACGTGAGTTTTACCACTCTTTAGCTCCTCAAGCGTATTTTGCACTTGTTCAAGTTTTGCCTTTACATCTTTATCGCCACTCTTTGCTTCGCGTTGCACTTTTGGCAAGGTTTTTTCTAGGGTCTCAATATCCGCCAAAGCTAACTCAGTCTCAACGGTTTCAATATCACGTTTTGGGTCTGGACCGCCCGCCACGTGTGTTACGTTGGCATCCGCAAAGGCTCGCACTACGTGACAAATGACCTTACATTCACGTATATTCGCCAAAAACTTATTGCCCAGGCCTTCACCTTTTGATGCGCCAGCAATCAGACCAGCAATATCCACAAATTCAACCGTTGCCGGTACTACCTTATCGGAATCATACATCTTCGCCAACACTGCTAAACGTTCGTCCGGCACGCCAACGATGCCGGTATTTGGTTCGATCGTCGCAAACGGATAATTCGCCGCCAACGCCCCCGCGTTCGTCAATGCATTAAAAAGCGTGCTCTTTCCCACATTCGCCAAACCTACGATTCCAATTTGTAAACTCAAAAGTAAACCTTTCTATTAATTCTTATCTGTTATTATAACATAATTTATCCTATAATTTTAGCTATGAAGAACGAAATCGAGGCACAATTTTTAGACATAAACAAAAACTCCGTTCGCAAAAATCTTAAATCCATCGGCGCCACACTCGTGAAACCAGAAGTTCTGATGCGTCGCGTCGTTTTCTATACTGGCGAGCATTCTTTTGCTCGCGTTCGCGACGAAGGTGACAAAATCGTCATGACCTATAAAAACGTCAGCGATGATCACTCCATTCTCGGCACCAAAGAAGTAAATATCGAAGTCAACGATTACGACGATGCAATTCTCTTCTTGCAAGGCTGTGGCCTTCAAATCAAAGCCCGTCAAGAAACCAAACGCGAAATCTGGACCTATGGTAATGCCGAAATCTGCATTGATACCTGGCCATGGATTCCTACTTTCATCGAAATCGAAGCACCAACCGAAAAGGAAGTTTGGGACACCGCACAAAAACTCGGTTTCACTAAGGGTCAAGCCAAATACGGCTCCGTCGATACTACTTACCAACATTACTACGGCATTGATACCGACACCGTAAATCTTCACACGCCAGAAATCCTATTTGATATGGAGCCACCAAAATGGGCCCAAAAGGAGAACCATGAATAAAACTGAGTATATCGCCGGCCTCGAAAAGCTTGGCTTGCCAAAGTCCGAATACATTATCCTTTCCGGCGGCTCACTACTATTACGCGGCCTCCGCGAGACTAGTGCCGATTTTGATCTCTGTGCCACCAAAAAACTCGCCGAGCAGATCGACCTCTATCATGCACCCAAAGACGACAAGGGCTTCTATACCCCATTCGAAAACTGCCAAATGCTCGACGATTTTGATCGCATCGAATACGACATCGTCGATGGCTACCAATGCGAATCTCTCCAGAGCATTTTAGCTTTCAAAAAACGCATGAACCGCCCAAAAGACAAAATCGACATCGCTAAAATTGAGGCCGTACTCAAGGAAGCCAAATAACATGAGATGCCTCGTTCTCGCTGACGTTAATCCCAAAATCGATCTCGCCGAAAAAGCCGAATCCGAACATGTAGATTTAATTATTTCGCTCGGCGACTTTGAACGTTCAATGCTACTCTCGCTCCAAAAAACCAACATTCCAAAAATCGGCGTTTATGGCAACCATGACTCCGGCGAATATATGCAAGAAATCGGCATGTGGAACCTTCATATGCACACTTGAAAATTTGGTGGCTATACATTTGGCGGATTTCAGGGATGCGTGCGCTACAAACAAAACCCCTACGCCATTATGTATACCCAGGAGGAGGCAAACCAACTCATGGCCAATTTTCCGCCCGTCGATATCTTCATCACTCACTGTCCGCCACGTGGCATCAATGACGAAGACGAGCTCGCGCATCAAGGTTTTGAAGCCCTACGTAAGTATGTCGACACTTATCACCCAAAGGTTTTGTTTCATGGTCACACCTACCCTACTGAAGAAAATATGGTCCGCAACTACAATGGAACACGCATTGAATACGTCTCCGGCTGGCGTATCATCGAAATCTAAAAAATAACCCCGGTGCAAGTCGGAGTTATTATTTATGAGTCAGATTAGCTAACAATCGAATTGGCGTAAGCCACGTTATGTGCCAAAGCTTGTTTTTCCAAACGTGCCGCCCGAGTCGCATCATCGATTGAAGAATTCACAGAATGCTTTACGCGTGCCGCTTCCTCTGCCTTCTTACCATCATTCCAACGCTCCAATGTCCCCACCAAGTAGCCAGTAATTCGGCGCAAACGTTCAAACTTAGTGCCAAAATATTTATCGTAATTTTCGTAGTATTTCTTTGCACTTTCTTCACTGCCATTTTTCGCAATTAGCGCAACACCTGCTTCCACCAAACGGCTCACATGTAAGTTTTCATATTGGTCAAATTGTTTCAGCACTTCCTTAATCTCGTCAGCTGGAACTTTGGCGTAATTATTTAAAGATTTCTCAAAACGTTCAAAATCAAATTTCGTTGCGTCGCTCGGTTCAAAGTAAATAATGTTTTTCATGTATCCCCTTTTTTATCTTACGAAAATAATTATAAGCACTATATATAGCGTGGTCAATATATGAAATCACACCATATCTAGTATCGTTGTAAATAAAACAACGAC
>CAMNBP010000026.1 GCA_946532885.1 uncultured Candidatus Saccharibacteria bacterium | reverse complement strand
TTGAGGAGATCTGTCTCTAGTACGAGAGGACCGAGATGGACGAATCTCTAGTGTATCGGTTGTGGCCACCTGCTGCATTGCCGAGTAGCTATGTTCGGAATAGATAAGCGCTGAAAGCATATTAAGCGCGAAACTGACTCCAAGATTAGAATTCCCTATGACCTCCCAGAAAGATGATCTGGTTGATAGGCGCAAGGTGGAAGTATGGCAACATATGGAGCCGAAGCGTACTAACAGAGGCATTGCCTTTTTATGTTCTACTTATTGTTTTTATGCTTGCATAACGACGATAAGTAGAGTAGACTTAGCTAGTAACTGATACTAAATTTGTATCAGAGCCAATTAAAGTTCATTGTCATCACATCTTACATCGATGTAAGATTTCAATCCGTTGAAGTTTTACATCGGTGTCCATAGCACCAGGGAAATACCTGTTTACATTCCGAACACAGAAGTCAAGCCTGGCCGCGGCGAATGTACTGCGAAAGTGGGAAAATAGCAAGATGCCGAATTATACAAGGACTCACCTCAACGGGTCAGTCGTTGTCTTATCGAGAGCGCCTTTAGGGCGCTCTTTTGTGTTGAAAAGCAAAATACCGCCTATGTTTATGGCGGTTATTTACATGTTTAATCCCCCGGTCTGACGATCGGGGGATTTTTGGGGATGACTTGGTTGCCTGCTTAGGCTAAGACGTACCGCCTGCCTATAGCTCTTTCATAGAAACGCGCAAAGGCGTTATCCTCACATTCTCCGAGTGCTTTGTAGCCTTTGCAATCGAAGAATTCGGTCTCTCCGCCGTACTCGACCTCGACCACGAAATCATCGGACTCATCGTTGTCTTGGTAGACGGTATAGGTGAATGATTCACCGTAGACGCGGGTAATCACCTGCTCGATGATGTCGCCCAGAGGCCTACCGTGGTCGCTCGGCGCGGTCGTTACCGCAGCCTGTTCGATCGGCGTAAGAATAGTGCCTTTTCTGGCTTTGAAAGGTGCCAGCACCTTAGAAAGAAAATCGCTCATTGCATTTTCTCCTTTGTGCAAATTTGGCTGTATCTGGCGGGATAACCAGGCAACCATAATTACATTATACCATAAGCGCTTCAAAAAGTCAATGTGAGGGGGTCTACATTTTGGTATTTAACAGGGGTAAGTCGACTCTAGCGGTCTGCCCACATCTCTTTGGCGAGTGATTTGACGCGACTAGCGTATTTCTTAATCAGACGCTGAACTCTGAGGCTAAACTTATCGGTTAATTCGGTTAATTTTTGCAAGATAGGGAAGCTAGCGAAGCTGAGACCGACGCAGATGATAATTGCCTGAATTGAGAGCGGTGAGAGGCCAAATAGCCATGGCAAGAAGATATAGCTGAGAATAAGACCGAGAACCATAAGGAAGAAAATACCCCATTTTAGGCGGTTCATCGGTTTGCTGGCGCGATAAACCATAGCCAAGCCAACTACAGCGAGTAAGATGGTGGACGCGGTAGATATTTCTTCGCTTGGAATATTGAAAATCGTACCAATAATCATCATGAGAGCGACAACAATCATATCTGTTAAGCCACCAGGCACTGCGCGCGTTAAAATATTGTACGTGAAGCTGCCTTTGATTAGGTCAGTATTCGGCAATTGTGAGAGTAGAAAGCCCGGTACGCCAATTGTGAACATGCTAATCAGAGAAATTTGAGTCGGCAAAAGAGGATATTTAATTGCGAGCAGAATTGCAATCAGACTAGTCGTAAACGAGAATGTGTTTTTTACTAGAAACAAGCTGCCTGAGCGTTCGAGGTTGTTCACGACCTGGCGACCCTGTTTTACGACGCCAGGCATCTTTGAGAAGTCCGACTCCAGCAAGACGAGTTGCGCAGCGTGCATCGCAGCGTCGCTACCACTAGCCATTGCGATGCCGCAATCAGCATCGCGCAGTGCTAGAATATCGTTGACGCCATCGCCTGTCATGCCGACTGTATGGCCGGCCTCTTGTAATGCCCGTACGAAGCGGCGTTTTTGATCTGGTGTTACGCGTCCAAACACGGCATATTTTTTCAGAGCAGTTTTGATGTCTTTGTCAGTCTTAAGTGTTGTTGCATCGACGTACTTGTCGGCATTTTTGATGCCAGCTTTCTTTGCCACCTCTGACACCGTAAGTGGTGCATCGCCAGAAATCACGAGAATATCGACGCCTTGCTCGGCAAAATATTTGAAAGTCTCTGGCGCTTTTTCGCGGATTGGATTTGTTAGCAGAATTAAACCAATCAGCTCGGCTTTTGCTTTTAGGGCTTTACCATCAACTTCGTCTTTGTATTTACAGAAGGCTAAAACACGGTATCCGCGCTTATTGTAGCCTTCAATTTCTTTGCGATAGGTCTCGAAATCTTCGCGTAGAACCAATTCTGGCGCACCCATAATATATGATGCGTCATCAAAGTTCACGCCACTATACTTAAATTCCGGCGTAAAACCGACCACAGACTTAGCCTTGACGCCTTCTTTTGGCTTATCGAAGAACTCCTTAACGGCCTCCATTGTAATATTGTCTGCCTTTTGCGCCACAGCATAATTGCTGGCCAGTTCAAAAACTTCATCGTATTTTAATTTGCCGTCGCTTGGCATTTCGAGTGAAGCGATTTTCATGTGTGCATCGGTAATTGTGCCAGTTTTGTCGACGCACAGTACGTCGACGCGGGCCAATGTTTCGATACTCTTCATATCGTGTGGCAACACCTTATCTTGTGCTAATTCCATTGCGCTAATCGCCAATGCCACTGATGAAAGCAAGAATAGGCCTTCTGGAATCATGCCAATCATCGCAGCCACTGCGGCTTGTACGGCTGCTTGCGCGCTTTGGCCGCCGCCGAAGAATTGTTGGCAGAACAGAATGACGCCAATCGGAATAATGGCGACACCAGCAAAAGTCACGATGCGGTTAAGG
Organism: uncultured Candidatus Saccharibacteria bacterium; assembly: GCA_946532885.1. GTDB lineage: Bacteria > Patescibacteriota > Saccharimonadia > Saccharimonadales > Saccharimonadaceae > UBA2834. Next base: position 5,260 of record CAMNBP010000026.1, on the reverse strand, counting down.
GAGCGGATAATTTCTGACTGCTCTTTATTTTTCTCTTGTTTTGCCTCGAGCGTGAGTTTACTAATGTAAGATTCTTTGCCAACTTTCGTTAAACGAGCATAACATTCGCCAGACACGATAAAGCTACCAGACAGCAAATCATCGCCGTGCTCCTTATGAATATCGTCGGATTCGCCAGTTAGAAGCGATTCGTTTACGGCCACACTACCGCTGACAACCTTTGCATCGGCCGGAATTTGGTTACCTGCCCGGAAGCGCACGATGTCGTCTTTTACGAGCCACTCGGCATCAATATCGCTCTCTTTGCCGTCACGGACTACACGTGCAATTGGCGCATTTAGAATCGACATCTTATCGAGTACAACCTTTGAGCGGATTTCCTGAAAAATACCAATCAAAGTATTTGCGACGATAACTGGAACAAAGGTGATATCGCGAAAAGCGCCTACTAACAGCAAGATAATCGCTAAGACTAAGAATACTAAGTTGAAATAGGTAAAGGTGTTATCGATTACGATCTGTTTGATCGACTTCGATGGTGCCTGTACGGAAGTATTAACGTAGCCCTTGCGACGACGTTCTTTAACCTCTGCGCTAGTTAACCCCTTTGGCCTATTTGCATGCTTAGACATAAGACCATTATATCATCTGTGCTAAAATTAACTTATCTATGGCACGCAATACATATTACGAAATCCTGAAGAATTTGGCGCCAGAATCGACCGGTAATCAGCCAATCGAGGTCTCGATGCCACTTCTTTACTATCATCTAGGCAAATATCATGTCATATCTTTAGTTACTGGTGGGCAACATGACGTTAAATTTGCTCACAAAAACCGCGATGCGGGGCGCATTCTTGGCATCGCTTTCTATCACCCAGAAGACAATACGGGCGAGTATCTAACTTTGGCTCGAGCCAAGGAAAAATACGGTCTCGATTTATCGAAGCTGGCTAATCGCGACTCGGCGAGACTGTCGCAAAACGATGGCGACGACAAAGTAATCCTGCCAAATAAATTAAAACAAGATATTGCAGAACGTTTTATTAAGCGTCGCGCCAGCCTTGAAGAATACAATTCGCATGTTATGTTGGCGGCCGCGCAGCATGTCGACGAAGGCAAACGCTACCTTTGTTTTAAGTTAAATCCCGATGACGTTCCGCGTTTGCCAGATCCGCAGCGTCATAGATTATTAATGTATCGCGTGGTCGTGTTCTTCCTGGCGTTGGCTTTGGCGATTATTGGTTTTAGCTTCTCGAATTATTACAGTATCACTCATACGCTTCAACGCGAAAATGCTGCATTGCGCGCCGAAATGTCGGATTACCGCTATAAAAGCGCAGTCCAAACTACCCGCAAATATATCGAAGAGGGTGAATATAAGAAGAACTCCATTATCGCCGCCGACACGCACAATGGCATGACAGAGGAGCATACGCGCGGCAACAAAGAAGCTCGCGTAACGGTAATTACTTACGTAGATTTCCAGTGTCCAGGCTGCGCTTCGGTTTGGCCGATTTTGCAACAGGTCTATCAAGAATATAGTGATCGTGTCCTCTTTGTTCAGCGCAACTATCCGTTAAGTTTCCATGAAAATGCTGTCATCGCCGCTCGTAGTGCAGAAGCCGCTGCAATTGGCGGTTACTATTGGGAGATGAGCGACGCACTCTTCACTTATCAAAATAGCTGGAGTGGATACAGTGGCGACAATCTACTGCGTGTCCTTAATGATATGTATAAGAGAATAAATCCTAACGCCGATATTACTACGTTCGACAATGCGATGGAGAGCGATAGTGTTTATGACAAGATTGCTTTCGATTATAACTTGGGCTATTTAAAACATGACGTCGAATATACGCCAACTATCTACGTAAATGGCGAGAAAGTCGACATTGAAAACGGCGGCGATAATATCTACGAATTAATTGTCGCAAAAATAAAAGCTCATCTCAGCGAATAATATATTATCAAGCACAAAAAGGGGGAGTCTCCACGTGTGGATGGCTCCCGCTTTTTAAGGTAGGTCAGGTTTTAGTTCTTAGGTTTAAACGCCCCAGATGTCTTCATCGTCGTCGGTGTTGTCGCTTTCTTCGTCTTCGCTGAACGCGGAATTAAGCCATTTGCTTACGTCATCACGCTTCGCAACATAGGCTACGATTAGGACAACGACCGTGACGATAATCGCCGGAACGATCAGCTTGGCTGTGAAATTCATCAGGGTAACGAAAAGCCCCTGGAAGAATCCACCGCTAGTCGCCAACTGGGCACACTTGGTGAAGAGAGCGTTGGCTACGAATAACGCTACGGCAGCAATGCCACACTTCACCCCCAGTGAAAACAGTCTGCGACTCCAGCTTTGTCCGCGATTTCCCCCAGCAAGCACCACAGATGCCAGCCAGAGAATGAGTGTCACTATCAGAACCGGAGCGAACGCCCACGCCGACAAGCCATTGAAGAAGCCTATCCAGCTGGCCTTCCATACCGTTCCCAGTAGTGAGGTCGCAACCCAGATTCCAGCAATCACCGCGACGGTGATAAACCCTCGATTCGACCAAAGACCTAACCTCTCATCCCAAGTAGTTTTATGAAACATAAAACCACCTCCTTTCGTAAGTTACAGTGTTTTGGGATTTAACACATAACTATATTATAGCACACTTTATCAATTTTGTCTAGTACCATAAGCGGGTTTGCGATTTGTCAAGTGATGTTAAAATAAAAATAGTTATGTTTTTTAATCGTAGAATATCTGAGATAATGCACGAATTAGGCACTAGCAAAGACGGCCTTACTAATCGTGAAGTATCGGTACGTTGGGGCAAATATGGCAAAAACGTCCTGCCAAAACGTAAAAATGCCAGCATCTGGCAGTTATTCGTTGGTGAATTTAAAGATCCGTTGGTGATTTTGTTGCTCATTGCTATTATTGTCTCTGTTTTCGTGGGCGAAATAATTGACGCTGCGGTGATTTTGACCATTGTGATGGTGGATGCTTTGATGGGCACCTATCAAGAATATAAGGCCAACAAGACCGCCAGCGCACTCGAGGATCTCGTTTCAGTGAAAGTAAATGTAATTCGCAATGGTAAAAAAGTCCAAATTGACGCTGAAGACTTGACGATTGGCGACTATGTCCTACTTGAATCTGGCGACAAAATCAGTGCCGATATGCGCATCGTTAAAACACGCAACTTTATGGTTGATGAGTCGATTTTGACTGGCGAAAGTCTCCAGGTTGAAAAAGACCCGGCCACGCTAAATAAGCACCGCGCAGCAATTGGCGAGCAGTCGAATATGGTGTTTGCGGGCACTACCGCTGTATCTGGTCGCGCCGAAGCAGTCGTCGTAGCGATTGGCGCTAAAACCGAGCTCGGTAAAATTGCGGATAGCCTCAATAATACAGACGACGAGAAATCGCCGCTTACGATTCGTGTCGAGAAGCTTTCAAAGCAGATTAGTATTCTGATTATGGTGATTGCAGTTGTAATCGCCGGCCTACTGATTGCGAAACGGGCGCCATACGATCAGATTTTATTGACCGTGATCGCTTTCGCCGTTTCTGCGATGCCAGAAGGCCTGCCTTTGGCCCTGACGATGGCCTTGACGATTGCATCAAATCGCATGGCTAAACGCAACGTGGTCGTACGCCGTCTGCATGCCGCCGAATCGTTGGGTAGCTGTACGGTGATTGCTTCCGATAAGACCGGCACGTTAACCGTCAATCAGCAAACAGCCAAACTGATCTTGCTGCCGAATGGCGAAAAATACGAGATTTCTGGTACCGGATATGAAACCACCGGCAAAGTAAGGGGCAACATATTGAAATACGCCGAAGAGATTGGTTTCTTGGGCGCAATCAATAACGAGGCGAGCCTAGATGGCGAGAACGGTCCAACGGGTGATTCAATTGATATCGCCTTTAAGGTTCTTGGCGTTAAGCTTGGTGTTAATACTGAAAAAACCGAAATCGTCGATACGATTCCGTACGAATCCGAAAATAAATATTCTGCCGTTTTCTATCGCCAAGGCAAAGATGTTTACTGCACGGTTAAGGGTTCGCCAGAGACGGTTGCTAGTTTTTGCAAGAGTATTAATATGGCCACGAAGGATGATTTTCCAAAGATCACTGAGCAAAATAATCGTCTTGCCGAAGATGGATACCGCGTAATTGCCTTAGCGCGCGGCAAAGTGGCCAGCAAAAATAACTATTCCGCCAAAGATATCCATGATTTAACTTTCATGGGCATGGTGGGCTTTATTGACCCAATCCGCAAAGAAGCCGTCGCGTCGATTCAAAACTGCCGTAAGGCTGGCATTAAGGTCATTATGATTACCGGCGACCATCCATTGACTGCCACCAAAATTGCTAAAGATCTAAAACTAGTCAAAAATGCCGACGAAGTGACGATTGGCGATGAGGTTGAACGGATTCACGACCAGGAAAACTCCAAGTTCCTCGACTTTGTTGCCAGTAAAACCGTATTTGCACGTGTCACGCCACTGCAAAAGCTTTATATCGTTGAGGCACTGAAAGAACAGGGCGAATTCGTCGCCGTAACTGGTGATGGCGTAAATGATGCGCCAGCGCTCAAGGCTGCCAATATTGGCGTAGCGATGGGCTCCGGTACAGACATTGCGCGCGATACTGCCGACATGATTATTATGGACGACAATTTTAAATCCATTGTTTCCGGCATTGAAGAAGGGCGCGTTGCGTATTCGAATATTCGCAAAATCATTTTATTCTTAATATCTTGCGGGCTTGCAGAATCAATATTCTTCTTTACGGCGATCGCTTGCAATATGCCGATGCCACTTGTCGCCGTGCAGCTTCTATGGCTCAACGTAGTAACTGACGGTATCCAAGATTTCGCACTATCGTTTGAACGTGCCGAGCCAGGCATTTTGCGCGAAAAGCCACGCGACCCGAAAGAGTCAATTTTCGACAAGAGCCTTCTGCGTCGCATTCTGTTATCCGGCGTCACAATTGCTGCAATCGTCTTCGCTGTTTGGTGTGTTTTGATTAATGTGCTTCACTTCGACGCTTTGCATGCTCGCGGCTACATTATGTGTCTCATGGTCTTCATCCAAAACATCCACGTCTTCAACTGTCGTAGCGAACAAGATTCTGCCTTCAGTGTGCCGCTTCGCAGCAACTGGCTAATCGTCTTCGGCGTAATTGGGTCAATGCTTCTCGAAGTTGCAGTCATGAATATTCCAATTCTTTCGGAATTATTGCAATCATCCCTCATTCCAT
>CAMNBP010000025.1 GCA_946532885.1 uncultured Candidatus Saccharibacteria bacterium | reverse complement strand
TTTAGTTTGCGAATTCTTTCATCGCGAAAATCTTTAAGAGTTGCCATAACTTATATCATAACATTTTTTAAGCCATTCGTCGAGGTAAGAAAAACTGAGCCCATGGGCTCAGTTTTGATTCTTTATTACCAGGAGGAACCGCCCCCGCCGCCGCCTCCGCCGCCGGACGAACCGCCACCAGAAGAACCGCCACCGGAGGATCCGCCACTACCGCCACTGCTCGACGGAGATGAAGTCATAGCATATGTTGCGGAAGTCATCGTGCGCGACATTGACCTAGAGAAATCGCCGATACGGAAAGTCGGATCGCTGCCAACGTACCAATCCGGTTCCGTTTCGCAAAGCTCCTCGAATTTCTTCATGTATTTTTTTGAAATACCAAATGCATAAACGTATGAGAGAATATCGTAATAATATTTTGGATTTTCATTGACTAACATCTCAATCTGATCGCGCTGCGCGGTTTCAAGGAAATGTTTGAAGCCATTCATTTTTGCGTACATTTCGGCACCGTAGGCTGTTCGTTTCGGCATATATCGATGACAAAGCATAATACCGAAGACACAGACTAAACCAAAGATTGTGGTCAGAATAAATATCGGTTCTTCCTCCCAAGCCACAAAGAAGTCTGTTTCGGAGATTAGAGCAATCAGCGGAACCGTGAATAGTATTACCCACATAATCCTAAACCATTTTGGTACGCCTTGCGAAAATGCGACAAGAATAAACGGCGATAAACAAATCGCATAAATTGAAGCCATAAATATACTATCGGTATCACCTACTACGTATAGCGGGAAGAAGAAGATAGTTATTAACGTGATGATACTCAATATGATTGCTAGAGCGGACGCCCAAACCGTATTGTACTGAATACGCTTTACGTTCGATCTCTTATTCATACGGCGCAAAATCTTGTTTACGGTTGTATAGAACTTATTGCGAAGCTGTTTTGGCGAAACCACAATCACGCCGTTTTCGCGTGCACGTTCCATTACTTCTTTGGTCGGAACCTCTCCGCGATTCACATATTCCATTAATTCAGAAAGGCTATCATTTTCTATATCTGCATGGCGGAAAAGACCATTCAGAAAATCACGTTCATTCGGGTCATTACCGTCGTAATCTTTGAGCTTCACGAATTGATATGAGTAACCATCTTCTTCGATACGTAAATAACCCTTATTTGCAAGATAAACAATCAATGAAACTACCGCTTTTTCATCCGCTTTACCTTTCAAATAAAATGCAGCATCGAGACTATTCATGCCATCTGGGGGGTAAAATTGGACTGCTTCGGTAGCTTTTTCGGTATCGCGGCCAACTATAAACCAAAGCAGATATGCAATAGCTAACGCAATTAGCGGGATGATAAAGCCTAGAATCACAGTCGGCTCAATTTTCTGTTCTGCGCCAACAAAATAGCCATCTTCTAGTTCAATGCGTACCGTCAAGCCGTTCATCGCGTCCAATATGCCATTATAGCCGCCAGTTATTTTATTGCCCTGAACATCAAAGTAGATATCGTCGCTAATAGTCGAGTTGAGTGGGCCATGCGAGAATCCCATCTTAGTAGAATCAAATGCTTTCGGCATCTCAATCGTAAACGTCACATTGCCGATAACCGTGTCCCATTCAGTACCAATGATATTGAAATAGAACTCATCAATATCATCCAATTTATCTTTGCCCATGTTATAGGTGTAAGTGATAATGTATTCTTTTTTGCCCTTAACATATACGTCGGCATCACCAATCTTAATATTGAAGTTACCGCCAGAACGTGAAACCTTGTATGGATCATTGTCGACCCCTACGCTGGTTACTTTTGCGCGATACGATGTTTTTCGGCCATCGTTGCGTATCATTTCCCCTTTCAAAGGAATCTTTCGAATAATGCCATGCTTAAATGCGCTACTGTCGAAATTTGCAACGATGTGCTCCTTGATTTGATAAGTATTATCTGAATTGACCACGATATTAACATCATAGGCATCGATTACATAATCTTCGTCGGCATAACGAGGGTCTGAACTAGGCGTAAATTGGCCATATTCATCGGCGGCCGTGAAACTGATTGTGATTTTGTAACTGTCGATATCACTGACCGAGTACCCCATCAATTCGGTCGTCGTACTATCCGACATCATATCAAGGCTAGTCGTACCATAAAACGCCGTCTTTGGCGCATAGCTCGTAGCTACCCTTGCACCATAGTAGTTGAAGTATTCAATGTAAATTTTGTAATAAACTGGATCAATGTTCGCGTTTGTTACTTCACCGTGAATACCAAATGACTCGGTTGTACTTTCCGTATTGTCAACAAAATGCACGTCGGAGAATTTTAGTACCTTATCGACATCAAAATCGTATTTCATATCGATGTCGGAAAAGGTGTACGAACGAGAATCATTCTCGCTCGAGTCGGAACTAATTGCAAAACTAGCAACCGGCGAAATTGCCGTAAATAGCGATGCAAAAACCGCAATACCTAAATAGAAGATGCGTTTTATGCCACCCTTAAACGCCATATTAGAATTCAACCTTTACGTTTTCGCGTTCCGCTTGGCTAGCTGTAAAGGATTTTTGACGCTCAAAGCCCATTATTCCGGCCACGAGATTAGTTGGAAAACTGTCGACCTTGTTGTTCATTTCTTTCACGGCGCCGTTGTAATATTTGCGGGAGCTTGCAATGTCTTTTTCGATTTCGGTTAATTGAGTACTCAGCTCTTTGAAATTATCGCTAGCACGCAGTTCTGGATAATCTTCCGCGAGAGCCATGATTTTAGAAATACCGCGCGTTAATTGGCTGTTAGCTTCAAGTTTTTCCTCGTTGGACATTTTATTGTAGCTGCCATTGCGCATTTTTACGATTTCTTCAAGCAAGGTTTTTTCGTGCTTTGCGTAGCCCTTAACGGTTTCAACTAAGTTCGGAACCAAATCCCAGCGCTGTTTAAGATAAACATCCATAGTCGCAAAAGCCTCTTCAACTTTATTGCGGCATCGCACTAAAGAATTATAAGTCGTAGCGAGTGCAACTAATAGTGCAAAAACTAGTAGCACGACAATCGTAATAATAATACCTAGAGGCATTTTTGTTCTCCCAATACACTTATGTTTAGTTTAATTATATATCAAAATGTAAGCTTAAAATACAAGATTTTAGGGAATTTGTTGAATAACTTCAGCATGCTCTTTGCTGCCAAAATACGATTCGTCTAAATATGTATAGTTAGCTAGATAATCTTGCTTGAATTGCATAATGCGGATGAGTGATTCATTAATACGATCTTCAGAAATATGTTCTTTAATGCTCTGTATGGCCAGCTCCGGATTCAGCGGCAAAACAAGCAAGTCGGCACCCGCCTCAACGGCACGATAGTATATTTCTTCTTCAGAATAATTCTTTAGTAATGCACCCATATTTAGCCCATCAGTAACGATGAGTCCATCGAATCCAAATTCGTCGCGCAATAAATCCGTCGCGATTGTTTTTGACATGGATGCTGGCGTATTGTCGCCAGTTAATGCCGGCATCGCAATATGACCCAGCATAATCATGCGCGCGTTCTCGGATATGGCATTTTTGAAAGGCAATAAATCAACTGCGTCAAGCTGCTCTCTCGTACGATTAATAATTGGTAAACTTAGGTGTGAGTCGGTCGCCGTATCACCGTGACCAGGAAAATGTTTATAGCATGCCGTAATGCCATTATTTTGTAAGCCATCCGCCAACGCAATAGACATGCTCGACACAATGCTTGGATCCATGGAAAAGCTACGCGTGCCAATTACCGTATTGTTTGGATTTGAATATACGTCTGCGACTGGCGCAAAATCTACGTTGATGCCAAGAACACGCATTTCCTCTGCCATAACGCGACCAACTTCTTTCGCTAGTGCCGGATTATTTGTTTGTCCAAGACGGTACATTTCCGGTACATAAGTCGCAGTAGTGCCACTCACCGAGCGCAAGCGCTGTACTAGGCCACCCTCTTGGTCGGTTGCGATGATTAACGGAGTTTTTGATTTATCTTGAAGCTGCCGGATGAAATCACGCGTAGAACTAAGCGAACCCATATTGTCGCCTAGAAGAATAAAACCACCATACGGAGCGGACGCTAGTCGCTCAGCCATAGCATCACTGATCGAACGGCTCGTCGGTTGCACAATTAGCATTTGTGCGATTTTTTCCTCAATACTCATACCTGAAATTAATTCTTCAATTGAAGAATTGTGTGTCTGTTCGGGCGAAAGCATTTCATTCTCGTCTGCCGTCGGTAATTGATTCTGCGATAAATGTGGCGCAACCCAAAAATAACCAAGACCAAATGCTACAAAAAGGAGGATAAGAAAAGCAATTATTTTGGTTTTCATTATCCTCCTTTCGTTTTAGTCGTCTTTTTCTAGGAAAGCTCCCGACTGACGCGACCAAAGATGATGGTATGCACCATGCTGGTCGAGCAATTCTTGATGGGTGCCTTGTTCTTTAATTTTACCATCTTCAAGTACAACTATACGATCGAGACTTGCGATTGTGGAAAGACGATGTGCAACCACAATACTAGTACGTCCCTTCATGAGGCGAATCAATGCGTCCTGAATCAAAGCCTCAGATTCGGAGTCCAATGCCGAAGTCGCCTCATCGAGTACAAGTACTGGCGCATCTTTGAGAATGGCGCGTGCGATTGCAACGCGCTGACGCTGGCCTCCGGACAACTTAATGCCGCGTTCACCCACGAGCGTATCGTAACCTTCCGGCAAATCTTTAATGAACTCGTCGGCGTTTGCTAGCTTGGCAGCCCGGACAATCTCTTCTCGTGTTGCATCAGGCTTCGCATACGCAATGTTTTCCGCGATACTACGGTGGAATAACGTGGTTTCCTGTGGCACATAAGCAATTGATTCACGCAAGGAAACTTGTTGCACTTCATGAATGTTTTGGCCATCGATTAGAATTTCACCATCCTGAACATCGGCGAAACGTAATAGCAACTTCGTAAGTGTCGTCTTGCCAGAGCCCGAAATGCCAACTAGGCCAATGCGTTCGCCGGCCTTAACATCAAGCGAAAAATGTTCGAAAATTGGCGTTTTTGCATCTTGATGCTGAAAGGTAATATCTTTGAAATTGATTTTACCCTTCTCGATTTTGAGGTTTTTAGCATTTTCTATGTCAACTACAGCATCTTCTGTGTCTAGAATTTTCGTCATCTCATAAGCATCACCGAACACGCGGTTGATGTTTTTGAAAATACCATTGATATTCCAGAGCTCACCCATGATGCTCATTGAATAGTTAACGATGAGGATGAGAGTAGCAATTGAGAGACCAAAAACCGTGACACCAGCCATCATGAAGACGACGATAATTGCAATGATGCCGATATTGACGAAGTTAAACATCAAGTCACGCTTCATTGTGGCATTCATTTGCGCCATACCAGCGTTGTAGCTTGCGCGGTTAAAATTAGCATAGCGACGACGTTCATGAGATTCGCGACCATACGACTTGACCGACAAAATGTTTGAAACGGAATCAGCTAATTGGCCCGTCTGACGAGTTTCAGCTTCTGCGCGCTCTTTGCTTAGGTGAGAAATTTTACCAAAGCTAAGCGCCGAGCATAAAACGTAAAGCGCAATAAACGCCAGTAGGCCGAGAGCGAAGATTGGTGCACGCGGTATGAGAATTACCATGATAAAAGCAATCATCGAAATTAGATAAAGAATATCGAAGATGATTAAATCAAAGAAACGCTCGAATGAACCAATGAATTTATTCGTTTGCGAGACCAATGAGCCCGAAAAACGATCACTATGAAATTGCATCGACTGTGCGCTGATAGTATTGAAGCATAGAGTGCCGAGATCGTAGATAACTTTAAGCTCATACTTCCAGCACCAATAAACGCGAAGCCAACCAAGAATAGCGCTGCCACCAAGATAAAGTCCAATTAGTAAAATACCTTGTGGCAGAAGCGTTGGGACGACTTGATCATTTGGAATACCGGCCGAGATTGCGTCAATCATATTCGCAAAAATCAGCGGGATGAGTGTTGTGCGAATTAATACGACGATTGGCGTTGAGAAAATTGTGCCAATTGCGTACCATTTGTACTTTTTTGAACATTGCCAATAGTAGTACAGCGTGCGCTTCGCAACCGACGAACGCTGCTTGCTATTTTGTGATTTTGTCATTTTTTAATTATATTCCTTTTATGCTTTATTTTTAGTTTGGCGCATAAAAATACGCCTTCTTTTTTAATAGTTTGAAGGCGTATTAGAATTTCGAATTATTCAATTGTAGCGATTTTGAATACTTTACCGTTCGGTAAGGTAACTTCATCGCCAACTTTCTTGCCAAAAATAGCAAGACCAATTGGAGACTCGTTACTAATTTTGCCTTCTAGTGGGTTAGCCTCTACTGCGCCAACCAATGTATAGGTACTGGTTTTACCGTCTGACTCTAGGGAGACGATACTGCCCATATCTACTTTCGACTTTTTGCCAGCCTTAATAACCTTAGCATGCAACAAAATGTCTTCAATTTCCTGAATACGGCCTTCTACGACTTTCTGTTCGCCGCGCGCAGCCGTATAATCTTCGTTCTCGCTCAAATCGCCATAAGAACGTGCAGTAGCAATCTTCTCCGCGATTTCTGGACGGCGAGACTTAAGCTGTTCGAGCTCTTGTTCGAGGTCTTTTTTGCCCTCTGCTGTAATACTGACTGTTTTAACCATAATGATATACCCCTCCTGTTTTTCCGGGGGAACTGGAATTAATTTTAATAAATATCTAAACAAGTTTATTAGTAAATTCTTCTAATGTCAATAGTTCGATTGATCCAGTTTTACGGTTTTTCAGCTCTACTTTAGATTCAGCAAGAGTTTTATCGCTAATTACAACGCGATATGGGATACCCATTAAATCTGCGTCGGCGAATTTCTCGCCATTACGCGCAGTTTTGCGGTCATCCCACAGGATAGTTTCCGGGTTTTGCTCAGTCAATTCTGCACAAATCTTCTCCGCAGCTTCGCCAATGCCTACAAGATAGTATTTGAAAGGAGCAATTTCTTCTGGCCAAACGAGGCCGTTTTCGTCAGACAGTTTTTCAGCAATGACGCCCATGACGCGACTTGGTCCGATGCCATAACTTCCCATAAAGACTTTTTTACGTTCACCGTCTTCGTCGTTAAAGGTAAGATCTAAGCCATCCGAAAAGCGATATCCAAGCGTAAAGATATTACCGACTTCAGCTGCTTTACACTTTTCGAGTTTAGCTTTGTTAAGACCAAGGTCATTTATAGTTTCATCATTGTACACTTCTTCATTGATGGCGATACCTTTTTCGCGGTCGAGATAGATAATATCTTCACCTACTTCGCAAAGAGTCTGAAATTCATCGCTAAACTTACTGAATGCGCCGCCGCTTGCGAAGGTGCGGAAAGTATCATTACCAATGCCAAGACGATTAAAGATATTCATATAGGTCGCTGCGCATTTCTCATAGAAAACATCATGTTCGGCACGATCCCTTGAAAAACTATATAGGTCCTTCATCATAAATTCACGCGTACGCATAATGCCGGATTTGGCACGCAATTCATTGCGGAATTTAGTTTGAAATTGATAGGCGTAAACAGGTAAATCTTTATAGCTAGAGATATAGCTCTTCATTAAGCGAGTAATTGGCTCTTCGTGAGTAGGAGCAAGGCCAACTTCGCCACCAGCGTTTAATTTAGTCTTAAACCAGACATCCATTACGTCGTCGCTCCAGCGGTCAGTCGCTTCCCATACCTCTTTATTCTGTAATGCCGTCATCTGCAATTCTTGAGCCCCAATAGCATTAAGTTCTTCGCGGATGATTTGCATAATATTATCAAGCACGCGCTTACCGAGCGGCAAAAAGTCATATACGCCCGCCATCTCTTTATAGACGTAGCCAGCGCGAATCAATAATTTGGCGCTATTACTGACTTCGTCATTTGGCGTCGTTTTAGTTGTTTTGGTAAACAATTGACTTCTTTTCATATTTATATTCTAACACAAGATAGGCAACTTGTGGTTACCTTCTTGTATTCTCCGTTTAAATTTGATGATTTAGATTATTGAGGATTACGTTCATCGTATTCGTCGATTGACGAAATTAGAACATCGCGAGCTTTATTACCCCCAGGGGGAGCCGATACGATTCCCATTTCTTCCAGATCATCAATAATTGATGCAGCACGACCGAAGCCAATATGCATCTTGCGTTGCAACAAGGTTGTAGAGATTTTTTGATATTGAACGGCGATTTCTGCGGCTTGGCGATGATCATCATTTGAACCGCTGCCGCCCTCGTCAAAGCCCGACATGGATGCGCCGGCACCCGAAACTTGCACTTGTTGCGTAAGGATCTCTTTAACGTACTGCGGTTCACCTTGTGCGCGAAGATGCTTAACGACCTTTTCGATTTCACTATTGCTAACGAATGCGCTCTGAGCGCGGCGTGGAGCCGGCATCTTGCGAGTCATATACAGCAAATCACCCATACCAATCAGTTTTTCGGCGCCAGGACGGTCAAGCGCGACACGCGACTGTGTCTGTTCGACAACTTTCATAACAATACGGCTTG
>CAMNBP010000024.1 GCA_946532885.1 uncultured Candidatus Saccharibacteria bacterium | reverse complement strand
GTTGTGGGGTGCATATGATGCGGTGCCGATTTTTACTGAGATTAGTAATTACATGTTGCAGTACCTGAGAATTCAACCGGCGAAACAATAATTAACAAGGGTTGTAGTATAATTAACTTATGTTTGCAGAAATAAATAAGAGCATTGGCTATGAGCTTGTCTTGGCCCTTGGCTCATTCCTGTTGGCGATGTTTATTACGCCGATTTATACGAATTTCGCATATAAGCATAAACTCTGGAAAAAACAGAAGAGTGTTGCGATCACTGGTGAAAAATTACAGTACATGAATAAGGCGCATGAAGAGAAAATCAAACGCCATTTTCCGACGATGGCCGGTGTAATTATGCTGGTCGCGGTGACGGTTGTGACTTTGGTTTGTTGTTTAGATCGTGGCCAAACGTGGTTGCCAATTGCGGCTTTTGTAGGTGGTGGCGCGATTGGTTTTATTGATGACTTATTGAATTTATTTGGTAAAGACAAAGTTGCTGGTTTGCGTGCGCCTGTAAAATTTGCGATGATTGCGGCATTGGGCTTGTTCCTGGGGTGGTTCTTCGCTTATAAATTGGGTTGGACGACAATTAATGTGCCATTCTTAGGGGCTTTACCAATTGGTACGTTTGGCATGATTGTGCTGTTCGCTTTTGCTGTTGTGGCAACAGGCAATGCCGTAAATATCACAGACGGCATGGATGGCTTAGCGGGTGGTTTAGCGATGTTGGCCTATGGCTCATATGGCGTCATCGCGTTATTGCAAGAACAGTGGTATTTGGCTGGTTTCTGTTTTATCGTGATTGGCGCATTGTTGGCCTACATCTGGTTTAACGTTTTTCCAGCGCGTTTTATGATGGGCGACACTGGTTCATTTGCGCTTGGTGCTGGCTTAGGCGTGGTGGCGATGATGACAAACTCATTCCTATTATTGCCAGTTATTGGCGGTCTATTTGTGATTGAGGCTGGCTCGTCTTTAATCCAGATTTTTTCAAAGAGAGTTTTTCATCGTAAAGTCTTTTTGAGTGCGCCGATTCATCATCATTTGCAGGCGAAGGGTTGGGAAGAGAGCAAAGTTGTCATGCGCTTCTGGATTATTGGTGGTGTATTGGCAATGTTAGGCATCTTCTTAGCAATGGGTGGGGGCATCATTCGCTGATGAGAAAACATCGCGTCGACACGGTGTTGGTTGTACTTGTAGTGTTGTTTTTGGCATTCGGCTTATTGATGATGTATGCAATTGGGCCGAGAGTCGCCTTGGCAGAGGGGAAGCCGGAAAACACTTATTTTGTTGGTCATGTTCGTTCGATTATTCTTGCATTGTTGGCTTTGTTCGCTGGCGCAATTTTGATTTGGCGTGATAAGTTTGCAAAGTTTTACAAAGAACACAAAGTTCAGATAGTTAAGGCTTTGTGGTGGGGTTCTATCTTGTTGAATTTATATACGGCATTTTCTTTTTTGCCACTGACGCATTGTGAACTTGGCGCGTGTCGTTGGTTGAATTTGGGGATGAGTTTTCAGCCGTCAGAATTATTAAAAATTGCGACTTTATTTTATGTGGCATGGTTAGTGAGTGATCGTAAAGAAAAGGGTACATACGGTAAGGCGGAATATTGGGTGCCGTTGGGTTTGGCGGCTTTGCTAGTCGTAGTGATTGTAGGCTTTTTGCAAAAAGATTTAGGCAATACGGCGGTGATTTTGTTTATCATGGCTGTGATGACCTTTATTGCGGGAATAACTTGGAAGCAATTTGTCGTGTTGCTGTTGCTGGCGGTTGTCGCGGTGGCTGCATTGATGAATCTTGGCGACTCGAAACACCGCGAAGATCGTATGGAAAGCTTCTTGAATGGTAGCTATCATGGTGACAATGCATTAGTGAGCTTCGGTACTGGCGGACTAACTGGCGTTGGTATAGGTAATAGTATCTCGGCAACAGGTTATTTGCCGGAAGCGATTTCGGATTCGATTTACCCAATTATTGGTGAGATTTTTGGTTATTTTGGAGCCTTGGCGGTTTTGGCCTGTTATGTGTTAATGCTGGTACGAATATTGAATGTAGCGCATCGATGCGAAGAGACCGAGGATAGGATGCTGGTTTTAGGGGTTTTCGCTTGGATTTTAGCGCATGTTATAATGCATGTAGGAGGAATGACGGGGATAACTCCAATGAAGGGGACAACCTTACCATTCCTGAGCTATGGTGGCTCTAGCCTAATGTGCGTAGCTTTTTCCTATGGTATCGTTTTACAAAAATCGTGTTGGACAAAAAGGGAAGACGTAAATGAAGATATTAGTAGTAGGGGGCGGCAGCGGGGGACACGTGACGCCGGTTATCGCCGTCGTTCGTGAAATCTGGAAAATTCGCCCGCGTGCCAAGATTGAATTTTGGACCGACAAAAAGTATTACAAGAATACAAAGAAGCTTGTTTTTGAAAACGATATGGATTTGCGTGTGCGTAAAATTGCGGCAGGCAAATTGCGACGTTATACAAACTTCAAATTCGTAGACTATCTGCAACATTTTGATGTGGTTTTGCAAAATATCGCAGACTTTTTCCGAATAATTGGTGGTTTTGTGCAGAGTCTATGGCGTCTTTTGCGGAATCGTCCAGATGTGATTTTTCTGAAGGGTGGTTATGTCTGTTTGCCGGTTGGTATTGTGGCGAAATGGTTGAGGATTCCGTATATCATCCATGATAGTGATGCAACGCCAGGTTTAACGAATCGGATGCTTTCGAAGCGTGCAACAAAAGTGGCGACCGGTATGCCGCTGAAATATTATTCTTATCCAGTAGAGAAAGCCGTTTGGACGGGTATTCCGATTAATCAGGAATTCCGCCCAGTGAGTGAGAAGAAACAGAAGGCATTAAAGAAAGAACTTGGTTTTGCGGAAAATGAGCCACTGCTGGTTGTAACGGGCGGTAGCCTTGGGGCAGAAAACATAAATGTCGCAATTCGCGAGATATTGCCAGAACTACTTAAATTAACAAGTGTGATATTGATAGCGGGGCGTGAGCGCTATCCAGAGATGCTTGATTTGAAAGAATACGAGAAGTGGGAAGATGGAAAATTGATTAGTAATTTTCGAATGCTAGAGTTTTCCGGCGAAATGTATAAGTTATTCGGTGCGGCGGATTTAGTGGTAAGTAGAGCGGGGGCTTCGACGATGACGGAGCTTTCGAGCATGGCAAAGGCAGTGATTATGGTGCCGAATTATAAATTACCAGGATATCATCAAGTCAAAAATGCAGAAACGTATGCAAAAGAAAATGCGGCCGTAGTGGTTGATGATGCGAAAATGCAAAAAGATCCTGAGATTTTGTTAAAAGAAATCAAAAAACTCCTCAAAGATAAGAAAAAGAGGGAGGAACTTGCAGCAAATTTGAAGAATTTCTCAAAGGACAATGCCGCAAAGAACCTGGCAGATATTGTGATAGATGTAGCCAATGCAAATGTGGCACAAAATGCCGGCAATTCGGAGAAAAGACAGTAGGGCTTGTGCTGAGGCGACGTTTATGCTAGAATATATTCATTCTGGTCACGTCGTCTAGTGGTTAGGACTCCAGGTTTTCATCCTGGCAATCGTGGGTTCGATTCCCACCGTGATCACCAATTTGGAATTGAGAACCGCCCGTCTGGGCGGTTTTTTGTTATTTTATCTTTGAATTGAAGTGCTAATGGTATAATTTAAGGTATGAGCAAACTATTTAAACGCACTAAGATTCTTGCGACGGTTGGTCCGTCGGTTTTCGGAGAAGAAAAGCTTCGAGAAATGGTGTACGCGGGCGTAAATGGCTTCCGTCTGAACTTCAGTCACGGTACTTATGACGAGCGCGATGAACAAATCCAAATTATTCGTAAATATGCCGCAGAGCGTGGCAAATCCGTGGCGATAGTGCAGGATTTGCAAGGGCCAAAGATTCGTCTAGGTGATATCAAGGACAATCATTTTGATATTAAAACTGGCGATGAAATTATTCTTGACTATGCCTGTAAAGAGCATGATGGCGGCAATGTTTTGCCAGTGCAATACAATCTAGCTGAAAAAGTGAAAGTCGGTGAGCCGGTATTGCTATTTGATGGCAAAGTTGAAGGTATTACGACCGAAATCGTCTCTAGTACTGCGATTAAAATTAAGGCAGAGAATGACGGTTTCGTGATGAGCCGTAAGGGCATTAATTTGCCAGATACTGATATGGGTGGCGATATTATTACCGAAAAGGATATGGCTGATATTGAATTCGGTGCAAGTCGCGATTTTGACTATGTGGCGATGAGCTTTATTCAGACAGCGGAAGATATCAATAAGCTCCGTCAGATTATGGTTTCCTATGGTTCGACTGCGCAAATTATTGCAAAGATTGAGACTAAAAAAGCCGTAATGGACGACGAAAACCTAGAAGAAATCGTCAAGGCCACCGATGGTATTATGGTAGCGCGTGGTGATTTGGCCTATGAGGCTGGCGCGGAAATTGTGCCAATCGTGCAACGAAAGTTGATTGCGCTTTGTCGTCAATATGGCAAGCTTTGTATTGTCGCAACCCAGATGATGGGTTCAATGGTAGATAATCCACGTCCGACCCGTGCAGAGGTGTCCGATGTAGCGACGGCGGTTTTGTTGGGTGCTGATGTAGTAATGCTATCAGATGAAACGGCGAACGGTAAGTATCCGATTGAGACTGTGAAAGAGATGAAGAAGGTCATTCTCTATACGCAAGAGAACTCGCGAATTGTGCCACTTGGTAAAGAAGTAACAGGGGAGTACAAGAGTTACGATGCGATTTCACAAGCGGCGGTACGTCTGGCTGAAAAGATTGAGGCCGACTTAATTGCAGTAGGTACGCGTTCTGGCGCCACGGCGACAGCGATTGCGTCGCAGCGTCCAAATATTCCAATGATTTCAGTAACGAGCAATCCGCGCGTAGCAGGGCAGTTGGCTTTAACCTATGCGAACTCGTCTTATGTGCGTCCATACGCGGAAGATTATGCAGTAGATTTAGTACAAGAGCTAAAAGCGAACGGTTATCTTAAGCTCGAAGAGGGTAAAAAAGATCTGACAGTAGTGTTCGTAACTGGCTTGCGCGACGAAGAAGGCGGCACAAACCGCATTGAAATTAGGAAAATCTAAAAATCTTAAAAAGGGCAAAGGAGGACTATGGATTTTCGAAAAAAGACCATACGCGACGTCGACTGGGAAGGAAAGACAGCTTTAGTTCGCGTAGACTACAATGTGCCACTTAAGGATGGCAAGGTTGTAGAAGATATGCGCATTCGCGCAAGTTTACCAACGATTAATTATTTGATTGAGCATGGCGCTAAGAAGATTGTTTTGTTGTCGCATTTGGGACGCCCAAATGGCCAAGAAAATCCGGAACTATCTTTGCGCCCAGTCGCTACACGCTTGGCTGAATTGATGCCAAAACGTTTGATTGCTTTTGTTGATACGTCGATTGAAGGCAGCATTGAGACGGCGTTGCAAAAATCACCAAAAGACGGAGGCATTATTCTGCTAGAAAATTTGCGCTTCTGGCCAGAGGAAGAGGCTAACTCCGAAGAGTTTGCGCGTAAAATTATTGAGCGTACTAAGGCTGATGTTTTCGTGCAGGATGGTTTCGCAGTAATTCACCGTGCGCATGCTTCGACCGATGCAATGGCGCGCTTGTTGCCGTCCGTAGCGGGTTTGTTAGTTGAAAAAGAAGTTAGTAATCTTGAAGGTGCAATTTCGAATCCCGAACACCCTGTTTTAGTGATTATTGGTGGCGCAAAAGTTGCCGATAAGCAACCAATGATTGACCGTTTCTTGCCAATTGCGGACAAGATTGCGGTTGGTGGTAAGATTGCGGCCGATGGCTACGAAGCTACCGATGAAAAAATCTTTGTTGCTAAAGGTTTCGCGGAAAATGCCGACGGTGCCAAATTGGATATCGACGAGGCTAGCGCCAATGAAATCATTAAGATGATTAATGAAGCTAAGACTATCATCTGGAATGGTACGATGGGTATGACTGAAGAAGCTGAATTCTCGGCTGGTTCTCGTAAGATTGCTGAGGCAATGGGGCATCTTGATGGCGTAAAAACGATTATTGGCGGCGGAGATACAGCTGGCTATGTCGAGTCGTTAATGAAGGAGGATGATAGCTTGCATTACAGTTTGGTTTCAACCGGTGGTGGTGCTAGCCTAGAATTGTTATCTGGCAAGGAATTGCCTGGCTTAGAGGTTTTGGCAAATCGCTAAAATGAAACTATTTCGAAGTAAAGATAAGATTGATGATGCTTCGATTGAGACACTGCCGCCACGTAGGCGGCAGAAGTCTCAAAGTAATCAATTCCGAGTAGGATATACGATTGCTGGTGAGAGCCGCCAAAAACGTCAAGACGAACTGGAACGGACAAAAGCACACAAACGAAAAAGTCGCAAAAACAAAGTCGCTATTGCAGTGGCGGTTTTGTTGTTGGTGCTTTTAATTGGTGTGATTACTACCATTTCGATTAAGATTGCGGACCGACGAGAGGCTGAGCGTCTGGCGGAGATTGAGGAAGCATTAACGCCAGATACGCCGATTTTCGACGAAAATGCTAGTCAGGCTATCTCGAGCCGCGTGACTGAATTCGTTGCGCATCTTGAAGACGATGTTGAGGATTATAATATAGAACTTGAGCGGGTGGTATTACCGTTTCAGAAGGCCAGGGAAGTGCACATTTATCTGAAGGGGCATGAAGAATATTATAAGATGACGATTGATCGCAGTAGTGCGGTGCAGGCTGAAGATATGTCAGAAATGGTACGTTATTTAGAAGAGCGTGGTTTAACGCCGGAATATGTCGATTTGCGCGTGAAGGGCAAGGCGTACTACAAATAGAGTTTTGGGGTGTGGCCGACTTGGAGTACTTTCGATACCCCATTCGCTCTACTAGTTTGTTCGGTTTTTGTTCGGTGCGATTGAAGGGGTGAAGTTGGAGAGTGGGGTGATAACTAGCCCATCAAAGAGCCCAACGAAGGGGGCGGGGCGGAGGAGTTGGAAAAAATTGACGAATTTGTGAAATTATGGCGTGAAATATTGCGTTTTGACGGTGAAATATGTTGTAATATATGAATTTACAGGGGTCGTGGCGCTATTTAGCTAATAAGATTGTCAAATCTTGGACTTCTGGCTAGCGCTTCCGGCGAAAGTGCTGGATTTTTGAACGCGTGCCCCCTATCTGTTTATAAGGATTGTTAATGCGATGAATAGGATTATTTTTTGGGAAACTACGCGATAGTGCACCCCGTTTAGCTGTCATGAAGCTGCGGCTGGCTGGATCCGCCGATTCTTTATATGTCCGGATTTATTATTCTTATATGTCGTAAAATATACATTGTGCGACATTAAAATTCTAGGTAAAAGTTGATTGTACACCCGTCTCGATTATGCCTATTTTTTGGACCCCACCCCAATTATGGCCGTATTTCCGCTCTATCTTCCTGCCTGCGCTATTTTTCGGGCCCTACTTAATATCGATTATGCTTTTTGCGCTTCCGTGCGCTTCTGCGTGCTTTTGTGCGGCCGTGATTTTTTGTAAAAGATTTTTTTGAAAAATTTATTTTTTACGGATAATTTTTTCGAGGAAATATATGTATGGGTAAGCGAGTCGGGCTGGCTGAGGATTGTAGGGGTGTCAAAAAAGTGTTATCCCCGGAAGTGCTGGCGGGGAGCCCTACTGGTCATTTTGTTCGGTTTTGTTCGGTTTGATTCGGTTTGCGGCAAAATAACAGGGGTGGGGCGCCCTATTACCCCTGTTGCTCTCCGGTGCGTGAAATAATTTGGTCTAAAATATTTCACGCGGTTTTAATAAGTGTCATACCAATGGAGAGAGTTGCTCTCTTCCCCTGTGCTATAATCAGCTTATGGATAATCTGCAAGCGATAAATCATGTCTATAGCTACAATAATGCCGTTCCTATGCTCGACTACGTCTTGGATCTCTGTAAGTATCTTGATATGAAAAATAACGAGTTAAAGACGATGATCGATGCTGATGAAAAGAAAAATGAAGACCTTAAGTATGATTATCGTGTGTATGAGCACAAGAAACACTATTCGGCGGGTTTTAAAGTGTATCTATATTCTAAAGTACAGCGCAACTTACCGTCAGTTCAGAGCTATGCCGAGCTTGAAAAAATGCATGCTGCTGGATTATTGAAACAGTTATCGCATATGTCGATTGAGCTGGATTATTCTTTTGGTGTTGGTAAATATAACGAAATAGTCAACCATCGCAACGAGTTTAAGATTGAATTTCGTCCATACGATATATCATTCACGAGGGCGTCTGATTACGATGATGCCGAGGCTAACGAGATTGAAGATACTATTAAGCGTAAGCTAAGTGATTTCGTGTCGTATGAGACGATTTTTGGGGATTAGTGCGTGGAGCAAGCTCAGGCGAAGATTGATGCGGTAAATAAAATCATTAGCGTTGACGCGCTAGTTGGGATTTTTGAGGCGATCGAGCAGGCGGATCGCATTATGCGAGAGGCTGCAGAGCGTGAGGCGGCCGAGAATGAGCCGCTACTCTACGATAAGCAAACTTATAAGGCTGAGGGTTATCGTATGGGTTTCAATGCGAGAGTTACCCTCAAAAATGATAGTGTACTAGAATGTAAATCTCCGCGTGACTTGGTTAATTATCTAAAGACGCGTGCGTTTGAAGCTGAGTCGATATTTGTCTATGTGGATTTTCGTTACCACGAGCGAGCGCCTGGGCAGAAAACAGTTTTTCATTCTGAAGAGATTATAATGTCGATTCGTGAGCAAACCTTTGGCGTTAAATATTCAATGCGCAATGCGGCGGCAGTTAATCAGATTATATATAAGATTCAGCAAACAATTGCCGAGGC
>CAMNBP010000023.1 GCA_946532885.1 uncultured Candidatus Saccharibacteria bacterium | reverse complement strand
ATGAACCGCAACTGGGTTTTACAACAGCGCCTCGGTGAGAAAAAAGTCGAAAAAACCCGACTGGAGATCGAAGTAGAAACCCTAAAACTCGAGCAAGAATACCTTAAGTCTGAAGAATATCAAGAATACATGGCCCGCTCCAAGCAAAATCGTATGTCTGAGGGAGAAACTATGGTAATTCTGCCCAAAAACAGCGAAGCCGCCAAAAATAAATACAAAGAGCCTGACACTGAAACTCGCCAAAAGAGTAATTTTGAGCTCTGGTTAGATTTCTGGTTTAGCTAATTTGTTGACATTGCAGTCAAAATGATGTAAAATTTACCTATCGTCGCGGGGTAGAGCAGCCTGGTAGCTCGTCTGGCCCATAACCAGAAGGTCGTTGGTTCAAATCCAACCCCCGCCACCAAGATTTAGAAAGCCTAATTGGCTTTATTTTTTTGTCTGAAAGTTCGGTATAATAAAAACATAAGGAGTTTTATGGAAGAGACTAGTAAATATCTTGATGAAGAAAAATATCAGCGCAATGCCAAGAAAATCAACAATGCTTTCAAAATCGTACTCGCAATCGGCATCATCATTGCTGCTTTGCTCGTATTCTTCGGCGTGAAGCAGATTGTTGATACTAGTAAGAAGACCTCAGCAGAGGGTCTCGCTAGTATGAAGAGCGAAATGGAAAGTGAAGCGCAAATTCTTCGCAACCGTAAAGCAGAACTTATTAACAAAGGCGTGGTTATTAGCCTTGATTATAATGACGAAGAAGGCTACGAGCTATATCTAATCAACAAAGCGCTCGATCCGAGCTATAGCTACTGCGAATTCAGCGATTATCAAAACCAAGACGTCATCCGCAACTACTGTTCGCTTAAAAAAGAATATCGTAATTATAGCGAGAATGCCCCTCAATTCTATGCTTTATCTGTGCCATTTTTCGTTGGCGCACTCATGGTCTTCATGATTTTCGGCTCTCTTTCGTTGCAACTACTCATGATTTCCAAGGGTCGCGAAATTGCCGCCTATGGCGCACAGCAGGGCATGCCAATCATTAAAGAAGGCGCCGAGAAACTCGGACCAACTATGGAAAAAACTGCCAAACACATCACAAAAGGTATTAAAGACGGTCTCAAAGATTAAACACCACCAAAAAGCCCTCCGTTTGGAGGGCTTATTTTTTATCTGTAAGCTAGTTGTTCGCAAGCTACGCGAATAATCTCGCCCCAACCATTTGCAACGTGTGGCGTATTGCAAATTTCTTCCAGAGACATATCATAGCGCATCGCTAAAGCAAGTTCCTGAATAACTACGCTAGCATGCGGCGCAATTAAAGTTGCACCAATCAGTTTATTATTTTTGTCGCAAATCAGTTTAATGAAGCCGATACGACTGTCGCTGGTATTAGATTTTTGCACGACATTCAATGGCAAGGTAATCTTTGCAATCTTTTTATCGCTCTTGATGCAATCATCTTCTGTTGCGCCGATACAGGCCACCTCTGGATGTACGTTCGTAATGCGAATCAAACCATTGTAGTCGACTATCGATTTACTGCGTTGAATAATATGAGTGGCAGCAATTCGTGCCTCAAGCAAAGCTTTCTCGGTTGAACTGTGGCCACCTACAACATCACCAGCCGCATAAATATGCTTTACGTTTGTGCGCATTGTATTGTCGGTCTTAATGCCGTTACGGTCAAACTTCACGCCGGCATTTTCGAGACCCAAATCAACATTTGGCGCGCTACCAGTACAGAAAATCACCTCATCGATTCTGATAGATTTTTCCTGACCACCGCGCATAAAGATTACCCGCTTGCCGCTACCGTCTTTTTCGACTGCAATCACGCGCGACTGCGTTAGTACGCGGATCTTATTTTTATTGAATAAAACATCTAGTACTTGGCCAACTTCTTCATCTTCGCGCGGTAATAGGCGTCCAGCAATATCGGCAATCACGGTTTCAACGCCCAATGTAGCATAATATTGTGCGAGCTCGCAGCCGGTTGAGCCACCGCCAACAATAAAAATACTTTTTGGTAAACGGGTAATGTCGCAGGCATTCTCTGGCAAAAGATAAGTTACGTCTTCTGGGATTTTGATGCCAGTATCCAAAATTGAGGCACCAGTTGCAATCAGGAATTTCTTTGCGCTGTAGGTATTTTCGCCAACTGCAACTTCTTTTTTCGAGATGAAGCGAGCGCGTCCGTGCAAGCAGACAATTCCAGCTTCCTCATAAGGTTTCTTGCTATTTGCACCCGCGCGACGCATTGCAATCTTCTTCCAGTTGTTTAAGCTTGGGAAATTGTAGCGCAAATTCGCACTCGAGATACCGTATTTTGCGCCCTCAATCGCCTTTTGCATCACTTGCGTGGCATGGAAGAGCGCTCCTTGTGGTACGTTGGTATAGTTTAGGCAGGATCCACCCCATTTATCTGCCTCAATTAAAGCGACCTTTTTGCCTGCTTTCGCCGCCATTAAGGCTGCCTCACTCCCGGCGTCGCCACTACCGATCACGATGAGGTCATAATCAACGCGTTTCATCTTATATTATTTTATCATGGTTATGGTAAGCAAAAGCCAGGTCTGGGCTAACTTCTTTTAATTGCTTACAAATAAACACCCGCAAATCTTCTTCGGTGACAATGTCTTTGTCTTCGATCCATTTGTCGGTTGCATCGGCTACGCGCTTTGCGATAGTTTCTGCCCAGCCTTCTGGCATCCGCAGACTTTTGGCGTGTCGCATAATGCTTTGCTCGATACCTTTTCTAGAATATTCGTAACTAATGCGTTTCTTTTTCATTAATACACCCAAAATGCTAAGATAAATGCGCTCAACATCATGAAGCTCATGCTAGAGATGAACCTCATAAACATTTTATTTTTGACGCGCCATTTTTGCACTGTAACCACATTGTTGCCAGTGCGAACGTAGAATTTTAGCGCGATCGTTGGCAGTGCAACCACGAACAAATAGGCTAGAATCGCTACAACTTGTAGATGTGCGCTAATCGTCAGAATGCAATTTGCTGCGATAAAAAACAGCGCAATGCTCATTGGCATTTCAGCAAAAGCGCTTAATGTGCCAAGCGAAAAAGCCTCAATCGTATCGTCGGTCGTTTTGGCTTTTCGTGCAATAAAACGTGAGAATGAACGTGGTAGCCAGAGTTCGGTATTTTTGCCGCGACGATAATAGAGCAACCACATAATTGCCGCGCAGGCTAAGAAAATACCCACGCAAATCAAAGTCATCTCTAGCGTAAGCGCTTGTCCAGCAAATTGGCTAATCCAAAAGGCGATGCCACTCACGGCGAGCAAGGTAATCACTAGCGCACCTAGAATATATGCAGTAGTTAAGTGGCGGGTTTTGCGGCGGCGGTGTTGTCCCATGCTGGCGTGGTACAACAAAATCAAGCCACCAAAACTAAGTTGGAGGGTAGCCTGTGCGAACCCCGCTAAGGCGATTGTTGCAAAACATAGCAAATCGCTCATGATTTAATTTTAGCACAAACGTAAAGAGATTATACTTATGCTTGTCGCGTTTTTCCGCTGTTTCTACAATTGGAACATGAAGAAAATAATATGATCAATCATACTTTCATTTTTTATCTGTTATTCTACTTTCGCCATCGAGGATCCCGCGCCAGAATTACTACGTTTTAGTGCGATTAATGCTGGCTATAAAACCGACGAGTCGTCACAAAATTACGACTTCATCGAACTATATCGCCCCAGCGATGATGCGCCGCATTCGCTCGCGGACTATCGCATTGTCTATACAAATAGCAGCGGCAATCAAGCCGGAGAAATTACTTTTTCCGAATATCTCTATCTTGCCGAAGATTATCTCACGCTCGGTTTTAAAGGCAGCCCGCAATACCAGGATGCGCCTGATTATTATCTCTACAATTTCAGTACATCCGGTCTGGCCTCTACGGCTGGCAAACTTGAACTCTTTTATGGCGACGAGCTTATTGACGAAGTTTGCTGGGGTAAAATTACATGTGCGCAACAATTCCCCAAATTCGCCACTAGTGAATCCCTCAATGAGTCGATTATGCTATTGTCTGAGGAATCCGGCTATTATGCCGAGCCAAACTGAGACTCTATCATCGAGATATTGCCAGAATCTTCACCCCTTCCATCCTGCGACGGCATTACAATTACGGAGATTTATTCATACTATCAAGAAGATTCCAGCGAGCAATTCATTGAACTATTCAATCCCACATCAGAACCAATCTCGCTAGACAATTGTCGGCTAGTTTATAAGAAGAAATCCTTTCCGCTTTCTGGAGTGGTCGCTGCTGGGCAATATCTTGCTTTTCAAGATGATGAACTTTTGCTAACTAAAAACCCTACCAAAGCTATCGAGATAATAATACGCGACGCTAATGATACTGCTATTACCACTGCGATCTATGATAAAAAACAGAAACGCGGCACGTCTTATGCTCAATTCGACGACGCCTGACGGCAGACTTATGCACCAACGCCTGGTGCCGCCAACCAATATCAACAATTTCAGACTTGCGATGAGGGAAAAACCATCAATCCCCAGACCGGCAATTGTGTCAAAGCTACGACGAATACAGTAGCGGAGTGCAAGGATGGCTATTATCGTAATCCTGCTACCGGGCGTTGTAAAAAAGTTCCTATTACTACCGTGACTGCATGTCGCGACGGCTATGAACGTAATCCAGAGACAAATCGTTGTCGCAAGATTGTTGCCGAAACAGGGCAGAGCTATGCCGTCGCGCCGGTTGAGCCAGAACTACGCCAAGATAATCAGTCATTTATCGCAGTCGCCGCAATTGTCATCACGGTCATAGCTTCCATCTTTTACGTGTTATTCCAGTTTCGCCACGAGTTCGCCAAGCTGCTCAAGCGGTTCAAATACCGCCTCCAGCGACATCTCCCCAAGAAAACGGTATAATGAAAGCATATGGCAAGACGTATTCTCGGCATCGATCCAGGCACCGGCATTTGCGGTTTTGGTGTCGTGGATTTTGCTAAACACAAACAGCCACACATGGTTACCGCCGGCGTCGTTACGACTCCCGCCCACACGCCTCTTGCTGATCGCCTACTTGATATCTACGATTCAATCACGCAAATCATCGATGAGACTCACCCAGATGAGGTTTCAATCGAGAAGCTTTATTTTAACCGGAACATCACCACTGGTATTACCGTTGCTGAAGCGCGTGGCGTGGTTATCTTGGTTGCCAGGCAGCACGAATTGCCAATTTATGAGTACACTCCGCTCCAAATTAAACAGACCCTAACTGGCTATGGCCGCGCCAAAAAGAAGGACATGCAGGAGGCTGTTCGTCAATACCTCAATATGCGCGAAATCGTTAAGCCGGATGACGCTGCTGATGCCCTTGCCGCCGCTATTACGCACGCTCTAATGACTCGTGCTGCCTACCAATCCGCTTAACCTTGACAAAAACGGCAAAATATGATAGTCTAATATAGACGAGCCCCCATGCTCGTAGCACTCGTGTTATTCGCTCGATTCGGAGGTGGAGAAATTGAAAAGAATAATAAGAGAATTTATCAACTCTATACCATTCATTATCGTGTTAACACTTGTCACATTAGTTTGCGTAAATCTTTGTCCTGGCATTATTGGAAGCAACGAAATGATGCTTGCTTCAACCGTGAAGGCTGCCGAAGAGCCGGCACCTACCAAAACTGCCGAGACAATCATTGAGCAAGGACCAAAGGTAGCGGCCGAAACCGCAGCAGAAAAGCCAGCAATCGTTGAAGCTCATCCTATCGAGCCGACCGATACTGACGACGCTGGGGAATCTCAACCAGAACCAAGTAGTCCATATGCGGCAATTTTAAATCAAATCAGCGCAGACGACAGAGACATTCTTGTCCGCCTAACTTACCACGAAAGTCGTGGTAAAGGTGGTCATGCTGTCATCGAGACGGTGCTTAACCGTATGCTTGATTCGCGTTTTCCAAACACGGTACAAGGAGTGGTATACCAGAAAAACCAATTCGAACCCGCTAAAGGCCTATACAGTTGGGAGATCAAAGAACCCGAGGCTTTTGCGAAGTGTAAAGAAGAGGTTGCAGAGGTGTTAAGCCCAGATTATCAGCCAATTTTGCCAAGTTACTACGTTTACTTCAATAACTTTGGCGCAGGCGATACAGAAGATTATTGCTGGCTAGGAGGCAATGTCTTCTTCGGTGAATACACCTTAGGTTTCTAGCAAGGAGGTTGCCGCAAGGCGACCTTCATTTTTTAAGGTATAATTAGACTATGATTGCACACCTTCAAGGCACAATTGCCGAAAAATTCGCTAATTCTGTAATTATTGATGTTCATGGAGTTGGTTACGAGGTTGCATTAACTGCACCGGATTTTGATCAGCTTTATTTGAATGATGAAGTCAAACTATACACTTATCATCACGTCCGCGAGCAATCCGAAGAACTTTTTGGTTTCACTTCACTCGAAGGAAAGAAAATTTTTGAATTATTAATCACGGTACAGGGTATTGGGCCTAAAAATGCCATGTCTGTGCTCTCGTTAGCAAGTTACGAAGAGGTTCGAAATGCTATTGCTAATGCTGACGCGGCTTATTTGACCAAGGCAAACGGAGTAGGGAAGAAGGCTGCGGAGCGTATCATTGTTGATTTGCGCGAAAAGGTTGGTTTGCCGACTTACTACGGTCGTAAATCCGATCCTGCCACTCAGGCTGTTGCCGCTAATGACGAGGCACTAGAAGCTCTTATGGCTCTCGGATTCCAACTCGCCGACGCCACAAAGGCTCTCGAGGGAGTTGATCAGTCTCTCTCTGTTGAGGACCGTATTCGCGAGGCTCTTAAAAAGCGCTAACGCTAATAGATTATTGACATTTTACGATTTATTTGATAGAATACTAGTCATGCTCTTTCCGTACATCCTACGGTAATGGGGAAAGGTCGTTTCTAAAGAGCATACATTAGTAAGCAGGAGAAAACCATGAAAAAGCGTGGCCGTAAGGGGACGCTTAGAGTGGACACACTTCGCTGGAATGAATACATCGAGGTGTAAAAAATACCCCCGTTAATGGGGGTATTTTTGTGCTTTTATTTCTTTAATTCTTCGTCTATCTTGTTTTTGATATTCTTCGCAAAATCGTCGAGAGAATCGTTTTCTCCAATCTCGATATGGCTTCCATTTACATAGAATGAAGGAGTTGCTTCGACACCGCTACGATTGCGGCCGATTCCGATATCGAAATTAATTTTCTTCTCAAAATTCTCATTATGTTCCATTTCGTCTTTGAATTTATCAGCATCACCATCAGGGGCAACCGATTTGAATAATTCGACGAATCTATCAGTGCGAGTTTGGCCCGTTTCGTTCATCCAGTCTGTGCGGTTATTGTAAAGCGCATCGGCCATTTCCCAGAAATAACCTTGCAGGGCAGCGGCCTCACCGGCAGCAGAGGCGGCGCGAGCATTTTGATGGTAAGAAATTGGATAATTACGGAATACAAAGGCTACGTCATCCTTATACTCTTCATAAACGGCATCAATTTTTGGCATCATTGAGGCACAGCCAGGGCATTGGAAGTCGGCATATTCAACCACTACGACCTTTGACTCGGAATTGCCGCGTACATGCTCAGCAATGCCACCAGTGTCGCTTGTGTCAGTAATAATCTTGCTTGCGTCGTATTTTGAGTAATCTATTGCGTTATTGTTGTTCTGTACTGTGTTATAGATAACTAGACCGCCAAATACGGCCACTATCGCGATAATCACCCCAATTGTAAACTTATTCATGGTAAAATTTTAGCATGAAGTCATTGTTTCTAAAACTTATGACTAAGTTTGTCCACTGGTTGGACCCTAAACTTGAACGTTTTCGTGGACCAAAGAAAAAGACCCCGCCCTATACGCCAAAAACCGAAAAGGATCTCGTTGGTGTTTTGCAGCGCACGCCGGATGATGTAATTAATCAAATTCAGCGCATCGCGATCGCCAGTTCAATGTCATACCAAACTATTCCGGTTGCGAAAATTATGGCCAAAGCCGAACACGTAGTCTCGTTGCACGAAGACGATATTTTGGGCGCACTCACGCTCGATCGCCTCTATAAAACTGGTCTCACGATTTTTCCAGTTTTCGACAAAGCCGAGCAAATTTGCGGTGTTTTGCGTACAGAAAGTATCGACACGCTCAAAGTTGTCGAGAACGAAACTAAGCTTGCTGACTGCATTGATCGCAATATTTGCTATGTTCGAGCTGACTATTCGCTCGATATGCTACTATCGGCCTTTATTCGCACTAATAACAATTTCTGTATTGTAATTGATCATAGTGGCGAGATTGTCGGCTACGTTACGCTCGACATGTTTATCGTTAAATTCTTTGGCGAAGAAATTATCGATAATTTTAATCTCGACGCCGACAAAAATGCCGTCGCGAAACGCAGTCAGAAATAAAATCTGCTTGTGTTAAAATATATGATATATGTGGTTAGTATTTCCACTTTTTGGTACTATCTTTTATAACATCGGTGGGTATATCCAAAACTACCTTACCGATAATGCCATACCTAAAAAACGTGCCGGCTCTTACATTATTATTCGTATTTTTTGTCATCTTACTGCATTAGTTTTGTTGCTTGCAGTTTTTGGTCGCGCCGTCTTCATGATGCCAATTCTGAACGCGCTCGGCATGATGCTAGCTGGCGCGATAAATGTCATTTCAACTGCATTTTATTGCAAGGCACTTCAAAAGGGCGACAACGCCGACATTTCCATTTTTGGCCAAGTAACTCCATTATTTTCCGTAGTATTGGGCATGATTATCCTCCGAGAAAGCATCGCGCTCAATCAATGGATCGGTTTTATCTTTATTATGGTGGCTATTATGTATGTCGTCATGGGCGGCCGCCAAAAAGGTGGTAAAAAGATTGATCCAAAAGTCGTTATTCTTACCATAATTAGTAGCTTCTTCTCAGTGCTCTCCGATATTGTCTATGCCAAATATCTGATTGGTACTGCGGACTATACGCATTTTGCGCAAGCTTTCTTCTTCTTTGAGGTTGGCTGTATTGTCTTTACGATACTCGCTACCATTTTTTGCGAATCATGGCGTGTTGCTATCAAGAAAACTTTTATTTCTGGCCCACATCATAAACGCAATTTTGCCTATGCACTTTGCGAAAACTTTACTTTCCTCGTTGCGGACATTCTATATAAGCTCGGTCTTCTTATGGCGCCTATCAAGTCTCTCGTCTCGGTAATCGGTCGCGTCGTTAGTCTCTTTACTTCGCTTTTTATCACGATCTTTTTCGGCAGGGTATTCCCAAAATTTATTGGCGCAAAACGTCCAAACAAGCAAACACTGATGCGCTATGCGGTGGCGGCGGTCTTTATTGTGGTCGGTTTGGTCGTAATGAATTATTAGCACTCTTGACCCCGCGACTGCTAAAAGCTATACTATAAAACATGAGTAAAAGAGACTACTACGAAGTTCTCGGCGTCCAAAAGGGCGCATCTGACGATGAAATCAAAAAGGCTTTCCGAAAGCTTGCCGTAAAATATCACCCGGACAAGAATCCTGGCGACAAAGAAGCGGAGGCCAAATTTAAAGAGGCCAACGAAGCTTATTCTGTTTTGAGCGATAAAACCAAGCGTGCTCGTTATGATCAATTTGGCCATGCTGGCGTTGGCGGTGCTGGCGGCGGCGATCCGTTTGGCGGCGGCAATCCGTTTGGTGGAGCTTATAGTTACGGCGGCCAGAGTTTCAATTTTGATTTTGGCGGCGGTGGTCTCGATGATATTCTTGGTGCAATGTTTGGCTTTGGCGGCGGCGGTTTCCGCGGTGCACGCCGTGGTCGCGACTTACAGACCAGCATTACGATTGATTTTAAGGAAGCTATTTTTGGCACCAGTAAAACCATTCGTGTCGATGGAAAAGATATCAAGCTTAAGATTCCGGCCGGTATTTATGATGGTCAGCGCATTCGTCTGAACGGCAAGGGTGGTGAAGCACCCCAAGAAGGCGGTCAGCGCGGTGACCTCTATGTTGAAATTCGTGTACGTGCCCACAAGACTCTTACGCGCGAAGGTGACTTAATCCTTTCAGAGGTAACTATTCCTATGGTTGATGCTGTTCTTGGCTGTGAAGTTGACGTCGAAACCGTTGATGGTCAAATTACCATGAAAGTTCCAGCCGGCACTCAGCCTGGCACTAACTTCAAACTATCTGGTCATGGTGCGCCGCGCCTTGGCAGTGATGAACGTGGGCCACAAATTGTTACGGTCAACGTCGAAATTCCAAAGAATCTCAATCGCAAACAACGCGAGTTGATGGAAGAATTTCGCGGCGCTAAACGTGGAATCTTCGGCTAGATAT
>CAMNBP010000022.1 GCA_946532885.1 uncultured Candidatus Saccharibacteria bacterium | reverse complement strand
AATCGATTGCTGACGCTATAAAATCCGCAATGGACTTATTCCGCGAGAAATTTGATGCTTATGACGAGGACCAGAAGCAAGGGATGGTTGATATTGTTGACCGCGCCGTTGAACTTAGTGAGCGTAAAGATTTAGATGATTTATCTGCAGTTACTAGCCTGGGCGGAGGCTGGGTAGCAGAGGAGGCTTTGGCGATTGCGTTATGTTCATGCCTGAGACATCCCGACAATTTCAAAGATGCTATTATTTGTGCCGTGAATCACTCCGGTGATAGCGACTCCACGGGCGCTATTGCTGGCAATATCATTGGTGCTTCGCTGGGTGTTGAGGCGATTCCGCAAGAATACCTTGATGGCCTCGAACTTCGCGAAGTTATTGAAGAGCTCGCCGATGATCTTAGTATTGATATTCCGGTTAGCGAATACAAAGCCGACAATGACGAATATTGGCTCTCAAAATATCTCTACTGTCATCGTAATGAAAGCCTGCGTAAAACCGCTTAAGTATTGAAAAATAAGCAAAAGTATGATATAATATAGGTATGGACTTATTTTCTATTATTATTTTGTTGGCAATCTTCGCCGAAACGAGCGCTGTCGCCATTAGGACATTTACGGGGAAGAACAACCGTTCTAGTCGTCATCCTCGCCGCAAAGTTTTTGTCGACACATCCATCTTAATGGATGGCCGCATCTTGTCGGTTGCTAAAGCTGGTTTCCTTGGCGACGAAGTCCTCAT
Organism: uncultured Candidatus Saccharibacteria bacterium; assembly: GCA_946532885.1. Classification (GTDB taxonomy): domain Bacteria; phylum Patescibacteriota; class Saccharimonadia; order Saccharimonadales; family Saccharimonadaceae; genus UBA2834. The sequence goes on along the minus strand of CAMNBP010000022.1, from coordinate 9,778 downwards.
TCCTCGTTCCGTCGTACGCGAGTTGCAATTACTCGCTGATGGCAACGATTCCGAAAAACGAGCTCGTGCTCGCTATGGCTTGGATGTAATCAATGAACTTGAGCGCATTGAACTGTCTGACGTTAGTATTTATCCAGATAGCGCTCAGCGTAGTAAGGTTGACGAACGTCTTATTGAACTTGCGAAAGAAAATAATGGCATCATTATGACTAATGATTATAATCTTGCCAAAGTTGCCGCTACTGAGCACGTGGACGCCATTACGATAAACGATCTAGCGCAAGGTCTTCGAAGCGAATATCTTCCTGGTGATAAGTTGAATGTCAAAATTATCACTGTTGGCTCTAACCCAAAGCAGGGCGTTGCATACTTGCCGGACGGTACAATGGTGGTCGTCGACGATGCTGAGCGTTATGCCGGCAAGAACCAGCATATTGATATTGTATTTGAGCGTTATCTACAAACGGCGGCTGGCCGCATGATGTTTGCGAAACTTGCGCCAAAAGAAGCTGCAACTAATAAACAACGCAAGCCAAAGCAGGTGCGCGGTCGCAATCAAAAGAATCGTTCAAGGCGCGAGCAGAAATAAGACATCAATCAAAAAATCCCCCAACTAGGGGGATTTTTGTTAGCGAGAGTCGCTAGCGGTGTATCCAGCTACGTCCTTAACCTTGAAGGTAACGCTCTTTGGATCGCCGGTACCATCATAAGTGATCGTCTGCTCGCTGGCGTTTAGCTGACCGCTTCGTACTAGTGCGCCATTGACATATAACTCATAAGTCGATAAGTTGTAGCGTCCGAAATGTGCGTATGCCGTAATAGTGTACTTAGTCTCACCGTCTTCGTCTGTAGTTTTATTAACGCCCTGAATTGATGCGGTAGGTTTTGCGTCGCCGCAGAGGTGGATATCATCCTCTTCTTCGGCGTTGTAATCGCCGGAGTAGATATTCTCGTTCCCGGTCATCGGGTCGATAATCTTAGATACGCTGACATCAATACGGGTTTCTTGTGGCGTACAATCAGTTGCGAGTTTGCGGCTAACTGAGTCGAATACCATAGTTTCGGTCTTGGTGCCAGATTTGCTCTTGTTAAACCAGCTTGGCCAAATATCTGTCTTGCCATTAATCGTCAAAGTTTGTAGACCGGATGGTTTATCGAAGTCCATGCCAGAATACCATTTACCTTCTGATTCGTAGATTTGTTGATGGACTGCTTCAATATAGGCTGCGCTAATCTTGAAACAAACCGTGTGGCTATCGCCAGAAAGTGGGCGGCCATCGTGATTGCCGGTCCAGATTGCTGTCGCCAACACTGGTGAAACGGTCATAATCCAAGAGTCCTTCGCCTTGCCGTTACCGTTTTCAGTAGTACCAGTCTTTGCGCCGAACTTTACATAGTTACTGTAGAAACCAGCAGTCTTTGATAGGCTACCGAACACGAATCGGCGGCTATCAGCGTCTGTTAGCATGCTGATTGTCATGTAAGCAACTTGCGGATCAACTGCGCGAGTACCCTCGGTGTCTTGCCATGTGTCAATCACGTCGCCGCTAGAGTTTTTAATTTCAAGCCAGTATGCAATATCTTTATAGACGCCACCACGAGCCAAAGATGCGTAAGCGTTAGCGTGCTCAACTGGGCGCACAGAACAGCCACCGCCGATGGCCATTGAGAGACCAGCCTGCTCGCCGTTAGCGCAATAGGAGACATCGCCGAGTGCATGGGCTGTTTCTAGGCTATTGTCAATGCCGTTAATATAGAGAGCTTTAATTGCTGGAATATTCAATGAGCCTGCTAAGGCCTGGCGAATTGTGATGTTGCCATAGTTTTTGCCAGACGCGTTGCGGACACGACATTTGCCGGTCGTACCACGACAATAAATAGCATCGATATTTTCATCAACAAGAATCGTGCCAGGACCGTAGTTTACGCCACTGCGTTCTTGGAATAGTGGAGTGTAGTCGAGAATCGGCTTAATTGACGAGGCTGGCTCTAGCAGAGATGTAGAGGCGTTAACTTGTCCATAGCCTTCACGGTGCCAGTCTACGCTGCCTACCATTGCTATGACTTGGCCGGTTTCAACATCGACTGATACTAAGGTTGCATTATCCGAATTGATTGTATAGAAATATTTAGCACCTTCCGCGACAGCAGCTTCGGCAAGGTTTTGTGCACGCAAGTCCAAAGTCGTCTTAATTGTGAAACCGCCTTCGCGCATTGTCTTAATGCCAAATTTCGCCTCAAGCTGAGCCTTGACCTCGAGCACAAACCAAGGTGCTTTCATGCCTTCGTATTGGTCGGACTCCGGCAAGATACGATCCATAATGTCGATTTCCATGGCTTCCTTAGCTTGTTCTTCTGTAATGTAATTCATTTCGGCCATTGAATTTAGGACTTTATGCTGGCGGGATATTAATGCTTCGTTGCCGGCGGTATTATATGGGTTTAAGACTGCTGGGTTATTTGGAATTGCTGCGAGCAATGCCGACTCGGCGAGATCCAAATCCTTTGCACTTTTGCCAAAGTAAGTGCGAGCGGCACTTTCTACGCCATTACGGCGGCCGCCGTATGGTGACTGGTTCAAATAAAGAGTAATAATTTGCTCTTTATCGTACATTTTTTCGACTTCAATGGCGAGAATCATTTCCTTGATTTTGCGCGGTAAGCCGCTCATTGTACGGTTACTGGCTTCATCGGAGAAATAGACCTGTTTAATTAACTGCTGCGTCAAAGTAGAGCCACCCTGGACGGCGCCATGTTTAATCAGGGTAACATAGGCTGCACGTACAATAGCCGAAAAATCGACACCTATATGGTTGTAGAAGTTCTTATCTTCAATCGCGACAGTAGCTTGGCGCATATAGGTTGAAATTTCTTCGCCATCAACGACTAGGCGATAGTCGCCACTGCCTTTATCTTCCCAAAGTAGTTCGCCGTTGCGATCAAGATATGTATTTACGGTGTCTTGCACTCGGTTAGCTAATTCGACTGGATCAATTTCAGCTAAATCTTTTTTGTAATACAAGAATAGGCCGCCAACTGCGATGATGCCAATTAAAATACAGGCAACAATAAATTTAAGAATAAATAATAGACCAGATTTCGAGAAGATCGCTTTAAATACGCGGTCTGGGCGCAAGCGAGCAAAGAAGCGCAGAATTGGATTCTTTGGTAATTTTGCCAACTCCTCGGCTTTTTTGCGAGAACGTTCATCGTCCTTGACGCGCTTTTTATATGCTAAGTTTGAGTATAAACTCATTCCGCTTTTTGAAGAAGATTTCTTGCGAGCCGTACTTTTACGAACGGCAATTTTTGCAATGTCTTTCTTCTTAGTAGCGGCGGTTTTGATTTTCTTCGCAGTTTTTTCCTTCGCCATATTAAATTATTATACACTATGCGCACCGAAAAATGGTGAATCGTAAGCATTTTACGTCATTTCTAATCTGTTATATAATATAGAAATTATGAGCCATTATGATCCATTAAAAATCGAAGAAAAATGGCAGAAGCGCTGGGAAGAAGAGCAGCCTTTTGCCGCCAAAGACAACGATAACCGGCCAAAAATGTTCCTAGCCGAGATGTTCCCATATCCATCTGGCGCAGGGCTTCACGTTGGCCATGTTCGTAATTTCTCGATTGTGGACTGTCTCGCTCGCTTCTATGCCCAAAACGAAGTAAACGTGCTTCGTCCATTCGGCTACGATACATTTGGTCTTCCTGCCGAAAACTATGCCATCAAAACCGGCATCGCTCCGCAGGAGGTCACGAAGACCAATATCGATAACTTCCGCAAACAAGCCAAGCGTCTCGGCTATGCGATTGACTGGTCGCGCGAAATCAATACTTCTGACCCAGAATACTATAAATGGACTCAATGGTGCTTCCTTCAACTCTTCAAGAGGGGACTTGCTTATCAAGCCGAAAGTTATCAATGGTGGTGCCCAGTAGATAAAACCGTACTCGCAAACGAGCAGGTTGAAAACGGTTGCTGCTGGCGTTGTGGACATGAAGTCGAAAAGAAGAAGATGAAGCAGTGGTTCTTCAAGATTACCGCGTATGCCGACGAACTGCTTGAAGAAATCGACTCGCTCGATTGGCCAGAAAAAATCAAGACCATGCAGAAAAACTGGATTGGTCGTAGCGAAGGTGCAGAAATTGATTTCGAGATTGAGGGTCATAAAGAAAAGCTCACTGTCTTTACGACTCGTCCAGACACTTTGTTTGGCGCCACTTTTATGGTTCTTGCACCTGAAAGCACCATTATTAATAAGATTGTTAGCAAAGACGCCAAAGATGCAGTCGATGCTTATTGCAAAGCCGCTATTAAGAAAAGCGAAATCGAGCGTCAAGAAAACAAAGAAAAGACCGGCGTCTTCACTGGCGCTTATGCAATTAATCCAGCCAATGGCGAGAAGATTCCGATTTGGGTTGCCGACTATGTCTTGAGCGGTTATGGCACTGGCGCAATAATGGCCGTGCCGGCACATGACGATCGTGACCATGAATTTGCTGAAAAATTTGATTTGCCAATTATAAAGGTTATCGAGAAACCACTCGGTTCAACCGATGATTCGGAATGCTATCACGGCGAAGGCGAAATCGTAAACTCCGAGCAATTTAATGGTCAGGATAGTGCAGATGTGCGCGAAGCAATGGTTGCCTGGCTCGAAGAGCGCGGCATCGGCCATAAGAAGGTCACTTATCGTATGCGCGACTGGTTGATTTCTCGTCAACGTTACTGGGGCTGCCCAATTCCAATCGCTTACGACAAGAATGGCAAGGCTCATGCTATTCCAGAAGATCAATTACCTGTCATGTTGCCAAAGATCGAAGACTACAAACCAGATGAATCTGGTCGCAGTGCGCTTGCAAAGTCCGAAGAGTTCATGAAGGTGACAATTGACGGCGAGGAAATGACTCGCGAGACCGATACACTCGATGGCTATGCCTGTTCAAGCTGGTATTTGTGGCGCTATACTGATCCACACAATAAAAAGGCCGCTTGGGATAAAAAGAAAGTCAATTATTGGGCTCCGACCGACATTTACTGTGGTGGCGATCATGCGGTTGCACACCTTCTCTATGTGCGCTTCTGGTGCAAATTCTTCGCTGATGAGGGCTATCTTGATTTCCGTGAACCAATCAAGAAGTTGCTCTATAATGGCTACATTAATGCGCCAGATGGCAAAAAGATGTCAAAGTCGAAGGGCAACGTCATTGATCCGCTCGATGTTATCAATCAAGGCTACGGCGCCGACACACTCCGCACTTACGAATTATTCATTGGCCCATACAACTTGGATGCGGCCTGGAGCACTGAAGCTATCGGTGGCGTATATCGTTTCTTGAATCGCTGCTGGACGCTCTGCTTTGACAAAAAACACGCCACAAAAGATACCAATATTGTTATTCGTCACAAGACAATCAAGAAGGTTACCGATGATATTCGTCGCGCCAACTTCAACACCGCTGTTGCTGCATTAATGGAATATGTCAACGAGCTCTATAAAACTGGCGCTTGCGATGAAGATTTAATTGCACTCGCAAAACTTTTGAAACCTTTCGCTCCGCATCTTGCTAGCGAAATGCTCGAATCGCTAAAATCAGACGATGTCTGGCCACAATATGACGCAAAATATCTCAAGGCCGATACAGTAGAGATCGTCGTCCAGGTTAACGGCAAGCTCCGTGCTCGTCTTGCGGTTCCATTGGAAGACTCCGAAGATACAAAGAAGCTCGAGGATCTCGCAAAAGCCGATGAAAAGGTCAAGAATTTCACCGACGGTAAACAAATAATTAAAACAATCGTCGTTGCAAAAAGTCATCTTGTGAATATCGTTGTAAAATAATAAGCATGAAGATTTTACAACTGAATGTTTGGACTGGGCGTCTCAAAGGTGCGCTCGAGCGTTTTGTGCGCGAAAACGAAGCCGATGTAATATGTATGCAAGAAGCCGTCTGGAGCGATAATGCTCCTGGTATTGTTGGCTATTTTTCCGATTCGGTCGACAAGCTCATGGCGGCCGGCGGCTACAAATATGATTATCGTTCGGCCAATTTCGCAATTAAAATTGGCGATAACTGTTTAATGAAACAGGGTAACGCTATTCTTAGTAAAATCCCGATAGTCGAAAAAGAAACGGTTTTTGTTGGTGGAACCTCATATTCTGAATCGCCAGATTTGGAACACGGTGGCGACCAGGTTTACAGCGTGCAAAAAGTTACTCTCGAAAATGGATTAGTGATTGTTAATCATCATGGTTTTTGGAGTACGGATCCACTTGGCGATGAGCGACATATTAAATGTATGCGAGAAGTTGCTGATATTATTCGAGGCGAACAGCGTCCGGTTGTTATGTGTGGCGACCTAAATGTTATATCCGAATCACCCGCGATGCGCGAATTGGATTTTCTGCATGATTTGACCGCGGAGAATGATATCAAACAAACTCTGCAAAATCTTAAGTTCATTAAAGATGTTGCATGTGATCACGTATTAGTAAACGACAAAATAATTGTTAAAGATTATCATACGATCAATCAATTAGCTTCCGACCACAAAGCCGTCTTCGCGGAGATCGAATTAAAAGATTAACGCGGCGCGCGCTTGATGAGCTTTGCGTGCAATACGACACGTTCTGTACTGCTATAGCAGGTAGATAAAGTCAGAATATGGTCCGTGGCGCTGACGGTAGTATTAAAATCGTGGGCGCTACGATTTTTGACTTTTTCAACCAGATTCATGAATTCTTCATCGGATTTAAAGTCGGTTTGAATATAGTCGCTGGTTGTTGGAATCCGGTACGTGCTAAAAACTTGCCAGGAGGCGGTTTCTTTAGCTGTAACCGTACGAACGGTAAAGTTTTCGGGATTTTTTAGCCAGTTATTTGTCAAGATATTCCTAAGCGTACCAAACATAGTTCCATCATAGCGGCCGTGTGCGTAAAGAATAAAATTGCGATCCGTGCCGTCCAGCTTATTTCGAAAATCCGCAAACACCCAACCAGCGCTGTTATAACTACGATCAAATGAATGCTTGAGATAGTAATCATTATTCGAGGTTTGCACAAAAGGATAATTGATGTCGGTTCCACTCAATGAAATCCAACCAGCAGTATCTTGGTTAATTGTTGTTAGTTCATCGAAATTAATGTCCAACAATTTCATCGATAAGTATTTGTGATATAAATCCGTTTCGTCTTCGGTAGGGATGATTTCAGTCTCGGAATTGTCTTCGATTTCTTTCACCTCTGCGGCTTCTTCGATTGTGGCGGTTTGTTCTTTAGTGTTATTACTATCAATTAGCCACTCGACAATTTTATAACCCGAATAGCCAATACCGACGACGCAACAAAGCGCAATAATGCAACTGATTGCTAACTTCGCGCGAAACTTTCCCTTTTTGATTTTCATTAAGTATATTTTACCATAACTAGTAAGTGATTCTCCCCCTTGTAAAAAGGTCCAAAATATAGTAAACTAGTCCAAAGTAATCTATCAATAAAGGAGCATTTTAATGCCTGAACCGAAAAAACAGAGCAGCCCTCGTAAGACTGGTCTACGCCGTAGCCATCTTCGTCTTAAGCTTGCTCGTAGCGTGAATCGTCATTCACCAGTCAAAGCGTTTGAAACCGCCAAGACAACTCCAAATCTTAAGCTCAAAACTTGCAGCAAATGCGGCAAAAAGAACTGCGACTGCAAAGATTGCAAAAAAGATTCCAAAAAATCAGACAAGAAGTCGAAATAATTAGGGAGGCAAATTAACGTGGCAAGTAACCGTCATCTAGGAAGAATCGTCGCTCTTCAAAGTTTATATGAATACGAGTTCCGCAATAAGGCTGGTGATACGACCGCCGATATTGATGGCATTGTCGCAAAGAATATAGAACCCTATGCGAAAGCTTTGGGCGATGTTAATTTTGTGCAAGATTTTGCAAGGGGTGTTTTTGATGAAAAAGAAGCGCTCGACGAAGAACTGCAGCCTCTCGCACCAGAATGGCCAATTTCGACCATCTCATCGATTGATCGCAACGTTTTGCGTATCGGACTTTTTGAATTAACTCGTCGCAAAGATAGCGTACCGCCAAAGGTCGCCATCAACGAGGCCGTCGAGCTTGCAAAAGCCTTCGGTTCTGATAATTCATCAAAATTCATTAATGGCGTGCTTGGTACTGCCTACCGCAATATAGGGGGAGAGGAACAGAAACAGCATGCAGAACCAAAAGACTCCGAGCCTGCAGCAGAAGAAGACAGCAATGTCTCGGAAAGTAACGACTAGTAAGTCGAAAAATCAATCTAGGCAAAAATCGACTAAGTCGAGCCGTGCTTCTCGCTCTAAAAATGCCAGGAACAAAAGCCGTAATGGCTACAAAGTTCCAGAGGCTCTACCGACCGAGCAGTACAAAGAACCAAAATTGGATAAACTACGCCAAGTAGTTTTCCGTAAAAAGCCAGAAATCAAGGAAATTGTCCGCGAGCCAACTGCCGGTGGTATTGTTTTTCGCATGACTCCGGACCAAAAAGATATTGAGATTCTTTTAATTCAAGATAGTAAGAATCGTTGGACAATTCCAAAAGGACATATTGAACCAGGTGAGACTGCCAAGCAAACTGCAGTACGCGAGATTGGTGAGGAATCTGGCCTCAAGCACGTCGACGTCTTGACTTGGCTTGGCAAAATCCATTTCAAGTATCGCCGCATGGAAAAACTAGTTCTAATGACGACTCAAGTTTATCTTGTTCAATCGCTCGATAAGAACGAACATCCAACCAAAGAAAAATGGATGAACGGTATCCGCTGGTTTGGTTTTAGTGAGGCGCTCGACGCAATCGAATATGCCGATATTGAAAAATTAATGTTGATCGCTAAAAAACGAATTCGTAGTGGGGAATTTAATTAATGAACAAAGAACAATTCGACACTTATGTAGCTTTCGCGAAAGAAAAGCTCGGTATTGAATTTCATGACATCAATCTATTAATCACAGCGCTGACGCATCGTTCATATGTTAATGAACATCGCAAAATAAAAGTCGAGCACAATGAGCGCCTTGAGTTTTTGGGCGATGCCGTACTTGAATTAGTTTCTTCTGACTTTTTATTTAAGAATTATGAAGAGCCAGAAGGCATTATGACCAGTTGGCGTGCTGCATTGGTTAATACTGAGGCAAACGCTGCTGCCGGCGAAGCGCTCGGCTACGGTCCGCTTATACGTTTAAGCAATGGTGAGAAAAATGGTTCATTACGAGCCCACCATGTTATCATGGCGGACTGTTATGAGGCGATTATCGGTGCAATTTATCTCGATCAGGGTTATAAGGTTGCCGAAGATTTTATTTTGAAAAATTCCATGTCAAAAATCGGCGAAATTCTGGAAAACGAATCTTGGCGTGATGCAAAATCGTATCTACAAGAGTTGGCGCAGAAGATTGATAATACAACGCCGACATATGCCGTCCTGAAAGAAGACGGTCCAGATCATGACAAAACTTTCACGGTGGGAGCTCTGATTAATGGCCACATTAAGGCCACTGGTGTTGGCCATAGCAAACAAGAAGCTCAGGTGAAAGCTGCCGCCGAAGCGATTCGTCAGTATAAAAAGTCGCACCCAGAGGAATTCACTCCTATCTTGCCAAAAGCCGTAAAATAAGATATAATAACCGAGATAAAATAATTAAAGGAGAATTATGCTTGCGATTCGCTTACAGCGTAATGGCCGTAAAGGGATGCCCCTTTATCGGATAGTCGTCCAAGAAGCGCAACGTCACCCTCTTTCGGGTCG
>CAMNBP010000021.1 GCA_946532885.1 uncultured Candidatus Saccharibacteria bacterium | reverse complement strand
CCAAAGTGGCGAGCTGGCAATGTATCGGAACATTGATTTGTACTTTACTCGCCAGTCCAATTGGTGCCATTAGCTTCCGCTTGGCAATCGGCTTGTCGTCTGTGACGGTGTTTATTGGTGCTATCCTCAGTCTCTTCATTGTGGATGATAGCGAAAAACTTCAGACCGAATACAAAAACCCGCTCAAAGACATGGCACGTATTGCGAAGCAGAGTATGCAAAACGCCAAGCTGCGCCACCGCATCTTCGCTTTTGCAATCGCACGCGAAATGACTCACGGCATCATCTGGTGCTTTACGCCGATTTTGTTGGCGGCCGGGGTGCCGTTAGCTTACATTTCGCTGGGCTGGGCCGTCAATTATCTCGGTAGCTTTGTTGGTTCACGCATCGCGATTCGCTATACGACGAAATTATCCGACGCAAAACTCTTCGGCACTCCGTTAATTGCGATGGCAATTAGCATGGCAATCATGAGCACGGGCATCAATCCAGTCACGATTAGCTTCTATATTATTATGGGGCTGGTTTTAGGCTGGACTGGTGCCACCATGATGCCGATGGTACAAAACCACGCCAAAGCCAGCGAGCAGACCACGGTCTGCTCCTTCGCGAAAGTTGTCGCGCAATTACTCTATGCTGTTGCGGTGTGGGTAATCGGTAAGGCTGCGGATATTCGTCTCGAATACGCCGCACTCGCCACGCTGGTTATCTTCTTGCCGCTTGGCTTAATCGTATTATCAAAGATAAGGAGAGAGCAGTGAAAGCTTAAATCCTCCGGCAATAAAGTCGGGGGATTTTTGTATAAAAATAAGCACAATTATTCCGCTTTCGTATATAATAAATATAAATGGGAGCAAAGAACGAAAAAGCGAGGAAACGTTCTTGGCAGCGCAGATGGGGTGTGTGCTCGACTGTCATTGTAGCGATAGTTTTGCTATTTGCTATCGTTCTTGTGGGCTTCAAAATCTTTGGTTACGAACTCTTTACAGTCATGTCCGGCTCAATGGAGCCAGAGTATCATGTTGGTAGTCTAATTTATGTCAAATCTGTTAACACCGACGAACTCAAAAAGGGTGACGTGATCACATTCATGGCCGACGAAGAAACGGTCGTTACGCACCGCATCGACGAAGTGATCCACGAAAATGCTGACGGCGAAACTATTACAAAATTCCGCACCAAAGGCGACGCTAACGATGTTGCTGACGCTAAGCTCGTCCATTACAAGAATGTACTCGGCGTTCCAGCTTTTTCGATTCCGCTTCTTGGCTATCTGGCTTTCTATATTCAGCGACCGCCAGGATTATATATTGCATTGATTGTGGGCACTCTTCTTGTTGCGTCAGTCTTTCTGCCAGGTAATAAAGGAAAGGAGAAAACTGCGAGTAAAGAAAAATAGCCCACCGGGCACCATTTGGAGTATATTTACGCATTTTTACATTAATAGGGAGAAAGGAGGAGAATGAAGAAAAAGATATTGATCCTGTCGCTGGCCGTCATCATGATAGCTGCCGCTAGCTCCACGCTTACACTATCGTATTTTACCGACTCCGCTTCCGTCGTGAACGGATTTACGGTTGGTAATGTAGGCGTTGAGTTATTCCGCTATCACAGCGAGGTCACTAGCCAAACGTACGATAAGCAAATGGCTAGCAATCTGAATACTGGTTACGAAGAATGGCTTGGTTTATCGTCAAATATTCTACAAGCCGGAAAGCACATTAGTATGAAGCCGTATGTTCTAAATACGGGGAATATCGACGCCTACGTTCGTATGCGCATCTATTTCCCATTAGAACTATTCGATGACGAATATTTCGATTATAGCTACGGCGGTAGCTCGAAGCTTCCAGACGAAGAACCGGGCGATTCCGAGTTTATCCGTCAGTTCGCCAATGTCACGATGGACGGCAAACGCTACAAGCGAATCACCTTTACGCGCCGCGAAGCGTTGCATCCTGGTTATAAGACCAACACGCCTATCTATCAGTATGTCGGTCTATCCATGAAGGCATTACGGGACGAAAATCTTGATCTAACCGGCTTTGCTGACGAAAACGGCAAGCTCAACGTTAAAATCACTGCCGACGCTGTTCAGACTTATGGCTTCAGTTCGGCGCTACAAGCATTTAGTTACATAGATAACAATTAATAAAGAAAGGAAAAATAATGAAGAAAAAAGTATTCGCATTATCACTCGCCCTCGGCGCATTAGCTCTCATTTTGAGCACCGGCACGATGGCATATTTCACCGATCGCACTGACCCTATCACTAACACCTTTACGGTCGGTTTGGTCGATATCGAACTAACCGAAGCGGAAGATTGGTCAGTCCCAACTGATCACACATTCATGCCAGGATCAAAGTTCGACAAAACGCCGACTATTACGGTTACCGATGATAGCCAGGACGCTTATGTATTTGCTCAAATTGAGCTCAATAACTTCAGCGACTTTATCAGTACCGGTAGGAACTGGGCGAGCCATACCGATAATGTCGATATTCAGCTTACCCAAGCAGGTCTCCTAGATCTTCTTGACCACTTCGTAGAGGAATTCGACGCTGATAAATGGCAAATTGTTGGCGGCGATCTCGATCTTGATAGTGACAAAGTTACCATTACCGCTGCCTATAAGGAAAAACTTTCGGCCGGCGATGATGTCGTCATCTTCAATAAGGTAAAAATGCCTGAAAACGTTAAGTCGGAAGACTTAATTAAAAATACTATTGTTGATCAAACGACTGGCGCTGAAACATATGAATATGCCACCTTCACTGATTCCTATATCAAGATTACGGCGGCCGCTATTCAAGCCGAAGGCTTCGCTGATTACGTTGAAGCTGGCAATGCGCTCGCAGATCAATGGGGCATTAGCTTCTAATTACGGGATAAATAGCCTATGACTAAAACGCAGAAATTAGCTCTCGGCCTTAGCCTCCTCGCGGTGGCTATGGTTGGGGGCACTTCTGCATTTTTCACGGCGTCAGAGCGTACGCACAATATCATTACGACTAGCGGTGTCGCTATCGAATTAATTGAAAATACGAACCAAACCGGTGTTGATGGGCGACCAGTTCCGTTCACCAACATTAGCAACGCTCACGCGGGGGATACTTATAGCAAGATCCCGCAAGTCAAAAACATCGATGAGGGCTCAGTTTGGGTACGCGTTAAGGTTGCTAAGGGCGCCACGATAAACGGCAGCACCGAGGTTGCGGTAAGCGATAATTCTATTTCGGCTGATTTTAACACGCAGGATTGGCTCGACGGAGGTGATGGTTATTATTACTATAGCCGTGTACTAGAAGCGGGCGAAACCACTGAGCCGCTCTTTACTGAAGTGACGCTCGCCGATTCGCTTTCCGATATATATAACGGCGCGACATTTAGCCTCACGCTCCAAGCGCAGGCTGTCCAGGTTGCAAATAATGGCACTAGCATCCATGATGCGGAAGGTTGGCCCGAGGAGTAAAACATGAAAAAGCTTTCATTTGTAGTTTTACTATTCAGTCTAATCTTCATTTTTGCGCCAAATGCTAGCGCACTAAATTCTGCCGTCTATTTTGAGGGCGGAGCAGACAATTTTGTCACATATCCGAACGAAGATTTGTTTGATGGTTTTAAGTCTGCGATGCCGGGCGACAAGCTAACCGAAAAAGTCAAAATTCGCAACACAGCGCCAGAATACGACTACGTTAAGATTTATCTTCGCGCCGAAGCGCATGACGAAACCGCAAATCCTCTCAGTGAATCGGTTGCTGAATCCGAAACCGTTGCAACGATGAGTGATTTTCTCGCCCAGCTATCAATGAAAGTTTATGAAGGTGAAAACCTAATTTATGAGGCATCACCAGACCAACTCGATGGACTCGCTTCAAATGTCTTGCTAGGTCAATTCACTAATGGTGCCGGCACGACTTTAACGGTTGAACTTGACGTACCAAAAACGCTCGGCAACGAATACGCGCATCGCAGCGGGGAAGTGGACTGGATCTTTACGGCTGAAGGCTATATCGATGGCGAACCGGTCAATCCTGATCCGGGCGATAATCCAACCCCTGGCGGCAATACCGAGCCAGAGCCTTTGCCGGATGGCACCGGCCAAAAACCAGACTCACCATTTACCTTCGACTCAATTGTGAAAGATTCTCTTATTTTCGCCATATCATTAATTGGTTTAATTATCGCGACTGTTATTATTCGTCGTCAAATCAAGCAAAACAAAAAAGCATAAAAACGCCCCTCCAGGCCGGTTCCTGGAGGGGTTTAAGGTACTGTGCGCGCTCAGCCGCGGCTCTTGATGTAGCGCCAGAACTCGTCTGCGCTCATCTTGGAACGGGACAGCTCTTCGCCGTCGCGCTCGATGTTCAGAATCAAGCGCCAGTTGATGTCCTGCGGCTGGTCCGGATGCGGGCATTTGATGGTGGAGACAATCCAGCTGTGCTCGGAGTCGGTGAAGTGCGCGATAAACTTTTCGCGCTTAGCATTGTCTTCGCCGTCGATGACCTCCATCTTCTCGTCATCGAAGCTCAGCAGCTTCTTCCAATCGGCATAAACAGACTCAGGGATTACTGCGTAGTCATGCTTACGTTGGCCGACAGCGATGTGCGACAGCTGATAGCCGATAGAGCCATAAAAGGCCGCATATTCTCCCGTACTCATGTCATTCACCTCCTGTCAATGAGTATGGTGCGCATAACGCTATTAATACAATAAAATAAAAACTATAAAAAATCAAGCAGAGCAGAGGGCAATAAAATAGGAGCGCATCGCTGCGCCCCTTATCAAATGTTCTTCCCTCCTTTTCTACAGATCGATAGCATACTTCTCATTGAAGTCGCCAATGGTCATATCGTTGTCGCGCAACCTTTCAAGGTCACGGCGAATAATCGGGTTATCGCCAAGTTCAAAGACTGGCACGTCGGCTACTTCCCAGTCCAGGGCGTCTCCACCCAAGAACCAGTACTTGCCATCCCTTACGAATCCGCGGTGGCCGATAATCTCTTCGACCCCGTCGGCCAATTCGACTTGGTTGAACTGGCCATCCTTATTGAAAGGATACAGCCGCTGAAAGTAGAGTACTCCGTCTTCGACTTTGACGTAGCCGTCCGCGCCACTTTCGAGGTACGGATAGGAGAACACCTCACCATTTTCCGCAATCAGTTGTGCATTATCGCGTCCATCAATCAGCCATACTTTATGACCTTCCTGAACGCAGACGTACTGCATATGACCGTTCATGACAACAATCTTGGCGTCCTCTGACAAACCTTCGATTTGCCATTCCCAGAAGATGTCTCCGTCTTCGTACTGACGAACATAGCCGTCTTCCGCGAAGAAGCCCTCTTTGGCTTCGGACTTTTCTGCTGTCGTCTGGACATCGGTCATCTGGGTTTCAACTACCGTCTCGGTAGTATTGATGTCGCTGTTTTTGACTGACGTTATCAGGGAGACGATCAGTCCACCCACGAGTACGATCAAGATTACGATTACGAAACGTCCAACTAAATCCAAGTTTCTTTTCCTCATTATTTTCACCTCATCGAAGAAAAGGATGCATGTCGCACATGCATAGGTTTAAAGCAGCATATCGTATCTGATGGGATGTCAGAACGATACATAATATGTATTATAGCACACTTTAGCGAAAAAGTCAATATGGCTAGCGCTTATTCTGGGTTTTGGGTCGGCTTTCTATGGTATACTAAATAAGATAAAAAGGAGGTTGGAGTGAAAGATTTTGATTATTTGTCGGAAAAAGATGTATATCTTGATAGCGCCTGCCAAAGCCTACGTCCGCGCCCGGTAATCGATGCTCTCAATAATTACTATACGCAGCATAATTCTTGTGGTGAACGCGTTAAATATGCCTGGGGTCGCAAGACGGACGAGTTGGTCGAAGATACCCGCAGTGCGGTCTTAAAATATCTCAAGCTCAAAGAACGCGACTATTTTGTGTCGTTTACGCTCAATACGACCTATGGTATCAATCTTTTGCTCGATCAAATCGATCCAACCTTTGACAAGGTGATGACTTCCGATATCGAGCACAACTCGCCGTTCCTCTCGACTATGACTTTTGCCGAACGCCATAATATCGAGCGTGAAGTCATGGAGCGCGAAGACGACGGCTCGATTAATCTTGATAACTATGACTTTTCGAATGCGCTCGTAGTGGTCAACTGTGCTTCAAATATTGATGGCCGTAAACTAAACAACATCGACGAATTAATTAAAAAGGTTCACAAGCAGGGCGGCGTAATAATTGTCGACGCCGCACAGGCTTTGGCGCATTCGCCAGAAATTCTTTACAAAACCGAGGCGGATGCAATTTGTACCTCCGCTCACAAAATGTATGGCCCATCGCTGGGTGTTATGATTGTGCGACGCAAGTTGCTAAATGATATTCGTACGTCATTTATTGGCGGTGGCATGGTTGATGACGTCGACCTAGAGGAATATAAACTTTCTGCCGAATCACCAAATCATGCTTATACGAAGTTTGAATCTGGTCTTCAGGCCTGGGGCGAAATTGTTGCATTCGGCGCAGCGCTAGAGTGGCTAGAAAATATCTCAAAGAAAGACAAAAAGAACTTCCAAGATTGCTATACGCGTCTTTACGAATATCTTCGCGACAACCCAAAGATTCACCTCATAAATCACGAAGCAAATCCGACCATGTCGTTTTATATCGAGGGAATGGATTCACATCTTGCAGGTGGCGCTTTATCTAGTCAGGGAATTATGGCCCGCACTGGTTACTTCTGCGTGCATTATTACCTAGATCACAAAAAGCATTATCCGCCACTGATTCGCTTCTCTCTTGGCTACTATATTCGCCCAAGCGATATCGATAAAACGATTGACGCACTCGAGAGGATGACGAAGTAAATGGTTTGTATTGCCGCATTCATAATTCTGCTAATTGTCGGTGTCTTTGTCGCTTTCATTTCAATATTTAAGCCGAAAGTTGGTAAGAAGTATCTCAAAACGCTAAAACGTTCATGGGGCTGCTTTGGTAAGCGTATAACTTTGCAAAAATGCGAAACTGGTTTTGGTGAAGACGTCAAAAACGGCATTCTTAGTAAAGTTGCCGCCAAAAAGCCGAAGCTCGTCAAGCCTTTGTCGATCGGCATTGAAATTGCGTCAATTCTCATCGTTGTAATTACTGCCTGGTCGTTAATTGAGGGAGTTAAGGCCGGTTTGGCATTGTGGTCACTAGGTACATGTAATGTTAAGCACGCTTCTGCCTGCACGCTTGGTGCTGAAGTTTGCAGTATTGATGATAATACTGAGCCGCAAAACCTGTTCGAATACATTGGTTTGTGGTTTTCGGACTGGGGCGAGATTTTCGGCGCCTTCCCGGACAAATTCCGCGATTGGAGCACTTCAAATTTTGATTTTGTCGGCATCACGAAACAGCCGGTCGAAGGCGATTATGATGCAATCGATATTTTCGATCCAGGCTGCGAAGTGTGTCTAACTTCATTTAAGGCTCAACTCGAATCTGGCTTCTTCGACAATAAGAAGGTTTTGCTTGTGCCGTTCCCAATTCAGGACGAGAGTGGTAAATTCAAGTTTGCTAATTCCGAAATCATCGTACGTTACATTTTGGCTAGCAACAAGTTTGGTGAGCCACGCGATGCAAAAGACGGTGCAGACTCAGTCGCATTTCAAATTATTAAGCGTATCTATACAGAAAAAGATGACGAGAAGCGCAACTGGCAGGGCGTCCTTAATGATATTTATAGTCGTGAACAGACCGAAGAAACTCTCACGAAATGGCTCAAAGAATTCGGCTACCATAGCGATGAGCGCGAAAAAATAAAGGAGCTTGCTAGTAGTGAAGAAATCACTAATGCAATCACAAAAAATAACAATATTGTCGTGAATGATATTCATGCAAAAGGTATTCCGACCACGATTTATGACGGTCGCAAACATACCGGAAAGTTCGAGGTTAAATAATGGAATGGTGGGAAGCTTTTTGGCTTGGTTTAACGCAGGGTATTACGGAGTTTATTCCTGTTTCTAGCTCTGGTCATTTAGAGGTAATGCAGGAAATTCTTGGCGGACGTTCTGAGGCATTTCATTTCTTCTTGGAGTTTATTAATTTTGGTACTTTGTTGGCTCTCGTGATTTATTATCGCAAACGTATCTGGCAAATTTTAAAGGATGTATTCGTCAAACATGACCTAAAGCTTGCGATAAATATCGTAATCACGTGTATTCCGGCTGTAATATTAGGCGTTTTGTTGAATGATCTAATTGACGGATCGCCATTCTTTTCTAGCATGACAACCATCGCCGTCATGATGGCCTTAATAGGTGTCGTAATGATCGTAATCGATAAGATTCCGCACATGAAAAAACTGAAAGACGAAACAAAGCTCGACAAAAAACGCGCACTCTATATTGGCCTCGCTCAAGCAGTCGCCTTAATTCCGGGCACTTCGCGTTCCGGCTCAACGATTATTGCTGGCCGTTTGGTCGGCCTTAACAATAAATCTGCTGCCGACTATTCGTTCTTAGTCAGTATTCCGATTATGTGTGGTGTAATCTGCAAGAGCCTACTTTCGGAAACCTCGCGCATTTATATCGCTGAGAATGCTGGTATGCTCATCTTTTCAAATATCGTAGCATTCATCGTTGGTTCGCTTGCGATTAAGTGGGCGCTGAATTTCCTCAAGCGTGACGATGCGCTGAAATATTTCGGTTGGTATCGTGTCGTACTTGCGACGATAATTATTATTTTTCAGCTCTTAAAATAAGTGTTATAATCAACATACATTAACAATTTAATATCAAGAGACAGGGAGGGACCGGCCCAATGATCTGTCAGCAACCTACTTTTTGCAAGGTGCTAATTCCGTCCAGAAAGGAAAGATATGCCAAAATCTTCAAATCAACATTATTTTATTACTCGTACTGCCGAATTTGTCTCGCCGTGCCATCCCGACAAAATTTGCGACATTGTTTCGGATACTATTTTAGACGCATACTTGCGCAAAGATCCCAATGCGCGTGTAGCAATCGAAACTATGGGCGGCCACGGCAGGCTGTATTTAGTTGGCGAAATTACCAGCAATATAACGGTCGATTATGGAAAAATAGTACGTCCGTTAGTTGGTAAAGATATTAAAATTGAGACAAATATTGTTCAACAGAGCCCCGAAATTGCGCGTGGCGTAGATTTAGGCGGCGCTGGTGATCAGGGCATTATGGTTGGCTATGCTTGTGCCGAAAATGCAGAATACTTACCGACTGAATATGTCTTGGCGCGCAATTTATGTAAATATATATTCGAAAGTTGCCCATATGACGGCAAGACGCAAATCACCATCAAGCTTGAATATGGACCAAAAGGCAACTTCATTGGCGGAGAAATCCAACATGTAGTTGTTAGCTGGCAAAAAACCTCAACTAAACAATTATGTATATTATTGAGCGCGTGGTTAAGCAATCTGCCTCAGCGCATCCATTCTTCAAAAGAATTAAAAGTCAGTATTAATCCGGCTGGCGACTGGGATTTGGGTGGTTTTGATGCCGATTCCGGTCTGACTGGACGAAAGTTAATTGTCGACAATTATGGTCCGCGCGTGCCGATTGGCGGTGGCGCATTTTCTGGCAAAGACCCTAGCAAGGTAGACCGCTCGGCGGCTTACATGGCGCGCAAAATCGCAGTAGATTATTTGAATGAACGCGATGCTCATGAAGTTCTGGTAAATATTTCCTATGCACTTGGCGAGTCAAGCCCAATTGACGCAACGGTATTTATCGACGGAAAGCCGGAAACGATTCGAGGCTACGATTTGTCGCCACGCGGCATTATTCGTGCGCTGAACTTATTGCACGAACGCTACGCTGATCGCGCTAAATGGGGGCATTTCTCAGCCTAGACCTCTTATAATCCGCTTGACAATATGCTAAAATATATGCATGGATATAGAGAAAATCCGTAATTTTTGTATTATTGCGCACATCGATCATGGCAAATCGACCCTAGCCGACCGCATGCTCGAAATAACTGGCACAGTCGCAAAACGCGAAATGAAATCCCAGTTACTCGACAGTATGGAGCTCGAGCGCGAAAAGGGTATCACGATAAAATTGACGCCAGTTCGCATGCAATACAAAGGTTACGCGTTGAACTTGATTGATACTCCTGGCCATGTCGACTTTTCCTATGAAGTTTCCCGTAGTTTGCAGGCGGTGGAGGGTGCTATTTTGGTGGTCGACGCCACGCAGGGCATTCAGGCTCAGACTCTCGCCAATGTTTATCTTGCCCTAGAACAAAACCTTCATATTATTCCAGTGATTAATAAAATTGATCTGCCAGCTAGTGATGTTCCGCGCGTTTCGGCAGAAATAATGAATCTACTCGGCTGCGATGAATCAGATATCATTAAAGTCTCTGCGAAAACTGGTGAGCATGTTGATGAAGTGCTAGATGCGATTATTGAGCGTATTCCTGCGCCAAAGAAATCCGATAGCAACGAGATGCGCGCCTTGATTTTTGATTCGTATTTTGACGATTATCGTGGCGTGGTTTTGTATGTGCGAATGTTCGATGGAACATTGCCCAAAAATGCTAACATTCACATGATGGCTACCGGCTCAAATGATATTGCACTCGAAGTCGGCGTACTGAATCCGAAAATGTCACCGCGCAGCGAATTGCAACCGGGTGAAATTGGGTATATTGTGACAAATCTAAAAGCTACGCGTGAGGCAAAAGTTGGTGACACGGTAACATTGACTAAAGCGCCAGCCAAGCAAGCTTTGCCGGGCTATAAAAATGTTCATCCATTCGTTTATGCCGGCTTCTTTCCGGTCAGCAATGACCAATATAAGGACTTGAAAGAGGCTCTCGAAAAATTATCCC
>CAMNBP010000020.1 GCA_946532885.1 uncultured Candidatus Saccharibacteria bacterium | reverse complement strand
TCAAAGATCTTTCTGAAATATCCTCCGCATTCGGCCGCGGCGAAAGCTTCAAAATCAACGGTTGCGAAGTCGAAGTCTTGCTCGTCAAAAACCCATCCGCATTCCAGCTCAGCATTACATCATTTGCCGACAGCAAACACGACTACATGATTGCTATCAACGACAACATTGCCGACGGCCGCGACATTTCTTGGCTTTGGAATGTCGATTTCAGTAAGCTCAAACACGTCGAAGTTGTTAGCGGTATTCGTGCCACCGATATGGCCCTACGCCTCAAATACGACGGCTGCGACGTCGATACCGTAGAAGAAGACCTCGCCAAGGCACTCGATATTTTTACGAAAGTTAGCACCAAGCCAAAACGCATTTTCGTGACTTACACGGCTATGCTCGAACTACGCAAAATAATCTCAGGAAAGAGTATTCTATGATAACCTTGAATATCTTACATTTATATCCAAAAGAGATGAACCTTTATGGCGATCATGGTAATATCCTAACTCTCAAACGTCGCGCAGAATGGCGAGGATACAAAGTCAATATCATCGAGCATCACGTTGGCGATAAAATTCCAGATAATATTGATATTATTTTTGGCGGTGGTGGCCAAGATTCAGGGCAGAGCAAAATCGAAGACGATCTACGCAAAAATGCCAAACAGCTCAAAAAACTTATCGACAATGACGTACCATGCTTGGTCATTTGCGGACTATATCAACTATTCGGCGATTATTTTCAAACCGCTGAAGGTCAAAAAATCACCGGCATCAGCATTCTCAAGTCTCACACAATTGCCGGCCCAACGCGCCTGATTGGCAATATCGTCATAAATTCACCGGAATTCGGCGAAGTTGTTGGCTACGAAAATCACTCCGGTCTAACTAGACTGGATGACGACGCCAAGCCATTCGGTATTGTCGTATCAGGCGCCGGCAACAATGGCGAAGATATGACTGAAGGGGAAATTTATCGTAATTGCATTGGCACCTATTTGCACGGCCCAATTCTGCCCAAAAATCCTCGCGTCGCGGACTATCTATTACTTAAAGCAATCCAGAATCAAGACCCAAAAATTGATAAACTCAAACCGTTAAACGACAACATTGAATTACATGCCCACAGCGTTGCCGCCAAGCGACCGCGCTAAAATAACCAAATCATTACGATCGGCATCAACAGCAACAAAACCACACCGGCTATCACTGCATAGCCGGAAATTTTGTCGAGCCACGAGAGCGTTTTGCGGTGTTTTGCGAAATATACTTTTTCAGCAATCGCCACGTCACATATCTCATTGTCATCGTTCGTTGATAGTAGTTCTACATACAATGGAATTACGAAAACCGTCACTAATACAAAGCCAATTACCGCAGCCAACACTAGAGTTATTAAAATATATAAGAATGCATTCGCGGCATAAAACTCTCGTCCACGCGCATCGAGCATTGGCAAACTCATCACAAGCAGGGCAGCTAGCAGGCCAAAGCCGAAACCAATTTTCAGCACCGACTTATAACGATCGCGCATTAATTTATCGTACTTCTTTGGTAAATGATCGATTGTACTTTTTAATTCTTCCAACAAATCCGTGAAATCAATTTTTTCACGGTCCTTCGATTGTGCCGAAACGACGAATTTATCCTTCGTGATCTCACATTTCAATGCAGCAACCGTTGTATTTTTTACAACATAACGCCCAGCATTGCCAATCTTCTCATAATATAGCTTCAGCGCAATGACGTTCTGAGCTTCTTTATGCAGAAAACTGTCAATCTCATCAATATTAACTGCCACACATTCGCTACCATCCGCAAAAGAAACCTGTAGCTGCGCCGAAAAACGTTCTTTACGGCAGAAATCTTCAATTTTGTGCAGCAACTTCGACAAAGCAGAAATACTGACTACCCGCTCCTGGATATTTACGCCCAAAAATTCTTCTTCTCTTTGCTGATATTTTCGGCGATTTCTTATTGGCCGAGTGCCTGCATCGTGTCTTGCCATTTAAGACGTTCGCTTATTTCCGCTCTTTCTTCTGCGCTAGCTTTGCGCGTAATCCTGTCGCCAGCAAAAGTCGTAGCCTCAAAATCAAATTTATAGCTATATTGCGGTCGCACCAGTTCCGCCGTCCGAATCTTTTCTAAACACTCCGAACGTTCTAGTGTCTTACATTCTTCACCTAATTTTTCCCAAGCATCCAAATCTACGTCTGCCAAATTCTCCAAAGTCACATCAGTCACAATCGCGGCCGAGCGCGTCAATTCCTTGTTTGATAAATTATCAAACATGAAATTACCCATCGAATAAACAATCAATTTCCCTTGATAGGCTTCAGTATCCTGTACCCAATGCGGATGATCCGCCAATACCATCTCTACGCCCTTATCAATCATTTGACGATATAGCCACTGACGAATTTCATCGTGACTCGGCTGATATTCGGCACCCATATGTGGCATCGAAATCGTCGGCAATACTGCGGCATATCTCTCCATGTTAGCTACCGCATTATTCGGAATCCCAAACACGCCATGCGCACTACACATCCCAAACGGCATTTGAACTTCGCGCTCAGAGTTGTCGTCCATCGTTACGATAATTGGCATTCTAATCACATCACAATTCGTTTCGCCATCACGATAGTCATAACTACCAAAAGTCTGAATTCCGTTCGCCTGTAAGTTTTGCAAAGACTCCGCAAAACCGTCCGCGCCTTGGTTGTCAGAATGATTGTTGCCCATCATCGCTACCGAGAAATACTTGCTAGCCTCCGGCAGATAATCTGGATCACAATTAAATTTCAACAACGAAGTTTCTTCGTAATTATTGTGCACGCCACCTTTTTCTACTACTGGGCACTCAATTCCGACCACCCATGATTGATATTTTTCGCGCTCAAGGGTATCTAGTTGCGAAAATGGATACTTTACGCCTAATTCCGAAGCACGCGCCATTGTATTTGTCCTGCGGCTCCAAAAAGTCGTACCAGCAAAAAGATATTTTGCGGTTGCCGAAACCGGTTTCGGTTCGGGAACCTCAGCCGGCAGTTCAACGTCGACTTTTTCTTCCTTAGTTTTCGGCAAAAGATATACGAGAGCAGCGCAGGTTGCCGCACCAATGGCGAGAATCGCAATTAGTATCACGCAAACTCGCTTAATTAATTTTGATTCCTTCATATTGATTTAATTTTACTATGGTTTTTATCTACTCGCCATTTAACGGAGTAGGATAAACGCCTTCGTTTACGAGCTGCTGAAATTCCGCAATCACTTTATCTTTGTCGGCCGCATAAGTGATGCCGAACCATTTATCGTGCGTCTCGAGCACGTCAATCGTAACGCGCTTCTGCTCCAACAATTCACCCATAATAATTGGTAAAAGATATTCCGTTTTAATATCGCCTTCTGGAATATTCTTCAAAAATTCTTTGAAACCATCATCCAAAATCTGCAAATAATCCGGCGTCACACCCCACATATTCATCGACACAATCGAATCCATTGGAATTTCTTTGCCAGTGTCGTCTGACATCGCTAAATCGTCATTAACTTTAATGATGTTATGAGTTTCCGTAATATCGAGCAGTTTGCCATCTTCACCAACATGGCAAACACCACGCGAAACACCACCTTGGTCGCTCAGCGTATTTTTCAAGACAAAGCCCGGCATGCAATACTGGTATTCATCATTTGCGTGTTCAACTAAGAAATCGTGTACTTTTACGAACGCTTCTTTGCCGTAATAATCATCCGCATTAATTACTGCAAATGGCTCGTGGATCACATCTTTACAAGCCAACACTGCCTGACCAGTACCCCAAGGTTTGATACGGCCCTCTGGAAGTTCAAAACCTTCCGGCAAATCATCTAATTCCTGAAATGCGTAATCAATTTCGCACAAATTCGTCAAACGATGACCGATAATTTCCTCAAAAGATTTATGAATATCTTTTCGAATTACGAAAACGATCTTATTAAAGCCAGCCTCAATTGCATCATGGATCGAATAATCCATGATAATCTCGCCACTTGGGCCGACTGCCGTTAATTGCTTAATACCTTCGCCAAAACGGGAACCAATTCCGGCCGCCATAATTACTAATGTTGTCTTTTGCATAACCTTTACCTATGTTTAACTATCTCAATTTTAGCATCATATGCTAGCCCGGTCATTCCAATAAAAAAATAGAGCCAAAAGCTCTTAACTATAAAAAATGGTGGAGCATAAGAGACTCGAACTCTTGACCTCCTGCTTGCAAAGCAGGCGCTCTAGCCAACTGAGCTAATGCCCCACATACACAAAAGAGGCAAATCGGGGGGGCGATTTGCCTCATCCGAATAATAACACAGCTGCTTATTTTTTGCAAGTCTTAGCATAATTAATATCCTAATAAAATTGCCCTGGCACCATTGGCGCCAGGGCGAAAAGAACAAATTCGTGTTACAGAAAAATCCGATTAGTCGCCTTCTTCGATATCAATATCGAGCAGCTCGAATAGCGCAGTGTCATAGTTAAGCGAGCATTCATACCCTTCGATATCCGCGCAGATTCCATCGCGCAAGCACTCCAGCGACAGCTCGTCGTCATCGTCTAACACACCCCACTGAAGACACTGGCGATCGACATCGTCACCATCGTCAAACAGGCCGAAAGAACGATAAAACAGGCCGTTTTCCGCATAGGCCACCTGCCAGTAGCTAGCAATACCTTCGCCATAGTCAATCAAGACATCGGCGTAGGGAACAGCCTCAAACACTCTGTCGACTTCGTCATAGGTCCAGACGCCATCATCGTCGATGTCGTCGTCGAGCAAATTGCGCGACTCCGTATGGACGCCGAACATATAAAAGATATCCGCCAGAAACTCAGGCCAACTCACGCCAAAGTAGGAAAGCAGCTCTGCCAAACCTTCGTCATCTTTGTCGGCATATTCCGAAAGAAAACCGTATCTCGACAGCTCGTCTCGATACATCGCATCGCCCAGCACCGAAATGATGTCGCAGATGATGTCCCAATACAGCTCATCCACTTTCACCATGTCGGCGTATTCGATATCGTAGGGAAATTCATCGATGTAGTCGCTATCGGCATTGTCGGAGTCCAGTCGTGCCAGCATTCTGCCGGCGCATAATCTTACGCGCCAGGTATGTTCCGTGGTTTCATTGGCAAAAGTCAACACGGCGGTAGAGTTTTCAACCAACCAGTCGAATTCTTTTTGTTTCATCATAGATTTCAACCCCCTTTACGATTTTGAAACAAAAATCCGTCACGAAAAGTAAACAACACTCGAACAGATGAACGAGCTGCCTATATTTTACAACACAAAAAGTAAAACCATCAAACCATGCAAAATAGCACCAATATCCACAAAAATATGGAATACCGAGTGCATATAACGCTTTTTTGTGCCGATTCCAAATAATATCGCACCAATCGTATAGGCTACACCACCAGCAAAGAGCATCCAGATAGCCGCCACCGGCAATGCCCGCAACAAAAATGGCATCGATATCACGATGCACCAGCCTAAGCCCAAATAGCACACCATCGAAAATGCCATATATTTATTACAATCTATCGCGTTCAAAACAATACCGAGCACAGAAATACCCCACACAACACCAAAAATCACCCAAGCCAAAGCCGTCGCCGTTTTAGTTAACGCGCACAACGTGATTGGTGTATAGCTACCGGCAATGAGCAAAAAGACAGAGCAGTGGTCAAGAACTTGCATCACTTTTTTTGCTTTTAGCCGCGGCGACAATCCATGATAAATCGCCGAAATCGTAAATAACACAATCAACGATACGCCATAAGCAATTCCACACAATACACTAGCAACACTGTGATGAATGGCGCCAAACACAATAAACAGCACCAAGAAGGCTACACCAAAAGCTGCACCTACAATATGCGTTACCATATTGAAGATTTCTTCGCCGCGCGTGTAATTTGGCAACTTGCGATCCGCTAGCTTTGTGCGTTTTTTCATACTGAATATTATATCGCACGATGCTGTATAATATATCTTAGAAGAAGAGAGGTAGGGCTTTTTATATGCAGAAAATCTATAAGACTAATTTGGCGAAGAAAAACATCGAAAAACTTAATAAAATCGAACCCGATTGCTGGATATCTCTCGTTAGTCCAACCGAAGAAGAAATCGCCAACACCGTCGAAGCTACTGGTATTGACGAAGATTTGATCTCCAAAATGCTCGATGACGACGAGCTGCCTCGTGTTGAAGTCTCCGGCAAGTCTACCTTAGTCGTAATCGACATTCCGGCCCATGTCCAAAAAGACAACAAATACGTTACCTATCCGCTCGGCATTATTATCACGAAAGACAATTACATTGTTACGGTTTCGCTGAATAACCCAACTATTTTGCAAGATTTTGCCAACAATCGCGTCCGTGATTTTCGTACCGCCAAAAAGACCCGCTTCTTAATCCAAATCATCAACGCAGCGGCCGCACAATATATTAAAGTCCTCGACGAAATCTATCGCCAAATGCAGCTCGCCGAAGAATCTCTCAAAAAATACACCAAAAACGATAACCTAATCGAAATGCTAGGCATCGAAAAGACCCTCGTTTATTTCATCGCCTCCCTCAAAGAAAACGACGTCGTACTTGAACGCCTCAGTAAGGGCATCGTCTTGCCATTATTCGATGATGATGCCGACATGCTCGAAGACGCCATCATCGAAAACCGTCAGGCTATTGATATGGCCACTATTTATCGCGATATTTTGTCTTCAATTTCCGAAACTTACGGCACAGTCATCAATAATAACCTCAACTATGCCATGAAATTCCTTGCTGGCGCTACTATCGTATTGTCAATTCCAACTATCATCTCATCATTCCTTGGCATGAACGTACCGTTTGGCGTTGTTGGCACTGATTCACATTCCGCCGCCGTCATTCTACTGGCATCAATCTTATCGTCACTCCTAGTAGCTATTTGGCTCCGACGCAAAGGCCTTTTGTAATTAATCATTTATAATGGAGTTATCATGAGCAAGAAAGATACTACAAAAAAGTCCAAAGCCAAGCTCGCGCTCACACTCGGCGATGTTGTGATGTTAATTCTTGGCGTTTGTCTGATTATTTGGGCAGACAAAGTTACTAGCTTTATTTCGATCTGTTTTGGCGCAATTCTTTTAGTTTACGCCACCTATATTGCAATCGATTATCTACGCACTAAAACCAGCGCCGCAACCAAAATCACTGCCGCACTAGCATTTTGTATTGCCGGTCTGTTTCTTATCATCCAAAACAGCTTCTTAAAGGAGCTCGTGTCTATTATTATCGGCGTATTTATTTTAATCATCGGCATCATCAAATTACAGGATGCCATCCAGAGCAAAGCCTACAATCCAAAATATCTTGCGCCATTATTATTAGCTCTACTCGAGATCCTTTGTGGCGTTCTTTGCATCACTGGGCGTTTCATCGTACCGGACATTGTTTTGCAATTACTCGGCGTTTTATTAATTATTGCTAGCCTGTCGGATATTATTGGCGCAATCCTGCTTTACAAAGCACCAAAAGGCGTCGAAAAAGAGGCAATCGAAGCCGAAATCATCGATAAACCAGCCAAAATTGAAAAAAATTAAAAAATCTTGCAAAAAAGTCTTTACAAAGCATTCCGAATTCGGTATGCTCGAATAGTTAAGTTGCTTCGCTGAGGGCGTGTTGAAGACGGATAAGGTTTCAGTCTATCATGGCAACAAAACACACTTAAAGTAACACCTCCGGGTGTTATTTTTTTGCTTTGCGACTGATAGTATAATAAAAATATGAAATCACAACAACGTTTTTCGGAAGATGTTCTAGATTACATAAAATGGCGCGGCGATATCAAAATCTCGCCAGAATATCCGATCAACGAAGTTGATTATCTAATTTTTGCACGCTTTTCTTATTTACCTTTCAACCAAATCGCGCTAGCCCCTCGCGAAAGCGTGAAAAGTTTTAGCGAAAAAATGCTCTCAATTCGTCGCAATGCTTTTAACCAGCCAAACGACCGTAGTCTCGTCGAGGCTCTCAGTAAGAGCGAACGTTTTCTCAAAATCATCACAACAGACTACGTAAACCACAATGACCGTAAAGTTGAAAATCAGTTTGGTGCCGTAACGATCCATTTGCCAAATAACGAACTTTGTATTTCTTATATTGGCACCGATGCAACATTGGTCGGCTGGAAAGAAGATTTTAATATGACCTTCATGCCAACCATTCCAGCCCAAGAACAAGCCGCAGACTATCTCGATCGTATCGCCTCGAAATATCCAAGCCACAAAATCCGCATTTGTGGACATTCCAAAGGCGGCAACATTGCCGTATTTGCCGCGCTCAGTGCTAACACAGAACTACAAAAACGCATCATCGACGTCGTAAACTTTGATGGGCCAGGTTTCATTCCAGATTTTGTTAACGTTAAATTCCATCGCAGTGCCGAAATGTTGTCCAAAGTCCACAACTTCATTCCGCAAGGTTCGATGATCGGTCGACTTTTACAACAAGACGGCGATAGGGTAGTGGCCTACAGTCGCGAGGAGGGCCTTTTCCAGCACGATATTTATTCTTGGCAAATTGAAGGCCCCAAAATCGTGCGCGCCGCCAAAACCGACGATTCAAGCGAAATTTTCAACAGCACAATCATCGATTTGTTAAAATCCCGCAGTCTCGAAGAGCGTAAAACTTTCGTCAACACCGTCTACGATATCGTCTGCGCCGCCGATTTTAGCTCTATGGATAATTTGCGCAATAACTGGCTCAAAAAATTACCGACACTCATCAAAAGCTACCGCGAAGTAAAACCAGAGGATCGCGAATTAATTGTTAGCGTCGTCAAGCAAGTAATCAGCTTATATTCTGGCACCAAAAAAGAGTATTTCAGTAAACAAAAGCCAGCCAAGAAGACCACAAAAAACGGGCGCAACCCACTAAAACGCGCCCGCCAATCAGACTAAATCAAGGCTCGAAAACAATCACTGTTCGATCGTCGTGTTTACGCGCCGCCGCCGTCAAACGCATTGCCGCCTCACTAGGACTCTTTGCCTTAGACATAATTTGACCAATTTCACTGTTGCTCATTAACTGATCACCGTAGTCACCAGTAATACCGTCAGAGCAGAGCATAAATTTGTCTCCGTCTCGAATCTCAATATCTCCCCATTGTTTTACGATAAAATCGCCCTCATTCATCGGCATGCCTAAAGCATTCGTAATTCTGTTGCCTTCACCTTCGTCTTGCGTAACTTGTTCAACGGTGCCATCCTTATGCATGACATACAACCTAGAATCACCCACCGAGGCATACGACAACATGCGGCACCCATTTCGGTTAATCACTTTTGCCAATACGCCAGTAGAGTATCCGGCATTCGGATCTTGGTCGACCCTTTTTGCCGCCTCATTCAAAATGGAAGCCAGTGTAGCCCCAGAGTTAATTTCGCCACGAGTATAACTATTAACAACATCACGCGACAACCGCGAAGCAGCTCTACCGCCTTCATGTCCACCAGCACCATCGAATACGCCATACAACTGGATATCGTCTCGACGCAATAAAGCATCTTGGCAAGTTTCATCGGCATGCACACGAGAATCAAATCCTTCATAAGTCTGACTTTTCGATATCTGCCAAACCCCAACCTCGCCTTTTGGCCATTCGTGCTGTTCCATTGAAGCTGGAGCCATTTGTTCGCCACGTGCAGCAGCCTCGGCCCTAAGCAATTTCATTTGTTCCCAATATTCTTGCCGTTTACCATATATCTTTGACTTAAAAGATTCCATGGCGACTTCATATTGCTCGCGTTTCTGCTTATCGTTATTCCGCTCAATCATGTCTAAGAAGTCGTTACACTCAGAATCAAATTCCATCGGGGTAGCATATTTAGCCAGGAAACTTTTTACAGCCTTCGGCGACAATTCATCACAGTGATCGAAGCCATCTTTACCACCGGTAAACATACCTAGAATACGCAATTCATGTTTGGAGTTTATACTAGAAAATACCCCCTCAGGACCATCTATATGCACCGGATCTTTAATGTAGCTCAATATTTGATGCTCTTCAATACCACCAAAGCGACCACTATTATAACCATCCAACACCATATCGCGCATCCCGCTCGAAACGGTCGCGTCACGAAAATATAGCGGAGAAATATCGACTCTGCCATTTCGTTCGTTCGCCATCATGCTGATAATTTTTCGCTGTTGGCGCTCCGCATTTTCGCGCATTGTCTCCATTTGAGCTTCGCGCTCTCTATTTCTTTGCGCCTCGCCATCGTCATAGCCACTCGAAGAATCATATGCTTCTTGGCTAGGCTGACTAGCGACAGGGGTTTCCATTCTATTTTTGCGACCGAAGAATAACATACCCTTATCATACCATAAGCTAATTATTAGCAGTAGCAAACAAAAATAGCCCTTCGGGCTCTTTCTTGATTGGCTGGACCGGCAGGATTCGAACCTGCGAATGCTGGGACCAAAACCCAGTGCCTTACCACTTGGCGACGGTCCAATCTTTGGATATTTTAGCACAAAAGACCGCTAGTGTCGAGACGAAGAAAAAACGGCCGACACACGGTCGACCGTTCTCAAGGTTCATGACGGCATCCCGTCATGGAAGACAATCATCGCGGGCGCTATGAACACCGTGTCATCTTGTAGCCAGATACGATATGCGCGCCTCGCATCATCCGAGAGCAATTGAACGCCCATGCTATTTTCCGCCAATACAATGGAAACTTTGGCGTAGATGTCGCCGGAATAGCTAACATCTACGATCACACGCCCATTCTCGCAGATCATCAGGCCGCCGCAAAGCAGCGCTTCACCATTACAAACATCACGAAAAATCGCACCGTAAAGCACCGATTCGCCCACAATCGGGCATTCTGCTTCCTCAATGCTGTCGTAGAATGCAACACTGTCAACGCTCAAGCCGGTCTCGCCCGCAATCTCACCTACATAGTAGTTATAGGCCCCGCCTTCACAACCAGGTAGCGGAAAAAAGAGCATACCGAGCTGTTCTGGCTTGAAGCCAGCCGCTTCGTGAAACTCGCGTAGCGCCTTCAGTGGAACTCCAGTTAAACCAGACTTTTCAACCTGAATCTGACTTACCACGATTTGCTTGAATAGCTCCTGGAAATCATCATCGATATTCATAGAAACACCCCCTTCCGATATCGATACCAAAATTATAACCTCAAAAAACCAAGACTCAAAACATGAGCGCAAAACTTATCAGATTATTTCTTAGCAGTTTTTGGCTTTTTAGGATCCGCAATGCGGCGATTGATCACTTCGTAGCCGCGGCTAATCGCTACCGCGCCGCCGAGAATTACAATCGAATAAGCGATCGTCTGCCACAGTGGATTACGATAGACCAACAAGAAAGGATATGGTCCTTCCCAAACTTTTGCGATGTTCAAAGTTATCGCCAAAATCGCATAAAAAATCGTTGGAATTAACGCTAGCCAAACCACTTTCCAGCCCCTCAATAAATGACGCTCAAAATACAAGAACGAAATAATTGCCACAATCGGGCAGAGCGTATGCGTATAAGTCATACTAGTTGACAACAAGAAGGTCGCCGCAGATGTCCAAAAACCCATCGTCGATGCATAGGTTGGGATCAAAATAAACAACACTACCAATAAAGTTATCGTCAATGACACTACTGAGGCATATTTCAATACTGACGCCCACATTGGGATTTCAGTTTTTGGACGTTGTAATTTACGCCAAAAGAAGTAGGCCAAGATCGCCGATGCGACTAGCGAAATGATATTACTTTGCTGCGTATAGTAATCGATATGCAATTGTCCGTCGCGCACAACACACCAAATTAAACCAACAATTTCTAGGACGCATAGAATGATGTTTATAATCATCG
>CAMNBP010000019.1 GCA_946532885.1 uncultured Candidatus Saccharibacteria bacterium | reverse complement strand
GAAGCTGTTAACTTCGAGGTTGTCAGTTCGAGTCTGACCGGGGGAGCCATTTTTTAGCCTTAAAAACTGCCACGTTTGGCAGTTTTTTTATGCGGTAGTAAATAGATAGAAATAGTAAACCGTAAAGGTTGCAACCATCATGAAACCCTCAATGCGCGTAAGCTTTTTATTACTACGACCAAAGAAGAAGAATGACAATGCTGCGACTAATACAACTAAAGTGTCAATAATATTAAATGCGTCAGAGCTAAAGCCGCCATAAATTAAAGTTGGCAAACCTAAAACTATGCAGATATTAAAAATATTCGTGCCGATGATATTACCAACCGCCATATCGAATTCACCTTTGCGCGAGGCGCCAACCGTCATGGTTAATTCTGGCAAAGATGTACCAATAACGATAGCAGTCATCGTAATGACTTTTTGGCTGATGCCCATGTCAAGCGCCAAAGCCGATGCGCTATCAACAACTATATCGCTCGCCACAATGATAACAATGAGTGCGATTATGATATAAAGAATCGACTGCCATAAAGTGTATTTAGTTTTTGGGCGACGACCACGTTTTTTCTTCTCTCGGTGGCGATGTACAATTGCGATTATATATCCGACAAATACCAGAAAAAGATCAAGTAAGATAATGGCATCGATGCGGGATAGGCCATTAGGCTGATTAAAGAAGATTCGGTCATTCAATAGAACGAAGAAGACCGAGGTTATTAAAACTAGGATTGGCAGCTCTTTCTTGACGGTTTGTTCATGAACCGTAATTGGCTTAACCAAGGTTGCAATGCCGACAATTAACAGAATATTTACGATGCTTGAACCAACCACATTAGCTAGCGTCATATCATAATTACTGGCCGCAATGGAATTAAAAGATATCGCCAATTCAGGCGCACAGGTGCCAAAAGCAGCAATCGTCAACGCAACCAACATCTTTGGCACGCGCAACTTAATCGCGAGCGAAGAAGATGCGTCCACAAAAACATCGGACGCTTTAATAAGTCCGATTAAGCCAATTACCAATAAAACAAGATTCAGGAAAATATTCATGCCCAACCCTAATAATATTCTAACAAACTATCGTTCTTTATTTCTGCTTGAAAAGTGAGCCGTAATATTTTTCGTACAGACGCTTGTTATTGATGAATTGCAATGAATAAACCGTCGTAAGGACTGCCCCCAAAATTAGACCAGACAAGGCCATATTTACATCTCCTTGCGTCGTCTCGTAGAGTTCTAAGATAGCACCAATCATATAGGCAAACGAGAATGCCGCCAGAGCAAAGAATAATGCAGCCACAATACCAACGGTCTTGATGCGACGCAATAATGCTGTTTTCATATCTTCTGGCTTTCGTTGACGACGTGCACGCGATTCGGAAATATGATCACCAATACGTTCAAGATCAATGCCCGAGCCAACGCCACCGACTTTCGTTAAATAATCAATCACTATTACGACAATAACCGCAAAGACCACCAGGCCGACTAGCGGACCAAAATCAAAATTGTGTGAGCTTTCCATTGCTTTAATTTTATCATGCTAATATTAAAGTATATGATTACGCTTTTCGGGGCGCCAGGCGCCGGCAAAACAGTCCAAGGCCAACTATTGGCGAACAAATATCATTGGTCGTGGGTATCGTATCGCGATTTATTAGCTAGTCTGCATGATCGTGATATTTCTTTTGCGCTTGAACACGGTATGTTTATAGATGACGATAAAGCCACAAAAGTAATAGATGACACCTTGGCGAGACTCAGCCGTTCTGGTAAACGAATTATTCTTGATGGCTACCCCGCCGATTACCGCCAGCTGAAGTGGTTAGTCGAAAACAAGCGTATTAATGACCTAGAAGGCGCAATCGTACTGCGCGTGCCACGTGGCGAATTGTGGCGCAGGCTTGTAGCACGTAAACGTATCGACGATACACGAGCTGCAATTGAACGACGACAGGATTTATATGACCGAAACATTACCGGCATGATTCGCACGTTAACAATGAACGGCGTTGAGGTGCGCGAGGTTGATGGCGGAAATGAGCCGGAAGATGTCTTGGAACGCATAGAAAGCGTGTTGGCCGACTGGAATATGGTTCCGAAAAAACAATACACTAAGATTTCTGAAAATATTAAAATTCGTAAATTATCGTAATATCAAAAACCGCGGGCAAAGTGCGCCCGCGGTCGCGCGTGAATAGAAGGGTCAACAACGCGGTCCAGCGCTGAAAACTTCGATCGAGTCATGGCCGTCATGTACCTCGTGCTGCACGCAAGCAAAGCCTTGCTCTAGCAGATAACGCTTACTGACGTTACAGTTCAGATTGCAGCAACGCGGATACTCAATTGTCGCTTCAAAGCGACGATGGTGAAATACTGCCCTGCCATCCTCATCTGGTTCACAAGTAACAACATCGTAAGTCAAATCGGCGTCATCGTGGCCATGTGTGTCTTTCGACAGTACAACGAGACCGACAGAGCCAACGTGTGGATACAACTTGATGTAGTTGCGGTGAACCATCAGATTCTGCGGAATATCGTCCGTTGTACGGAAGTACAGGCAAAGACGACCGCCCTCAATGACGACCAAGTCGAGCTGGTAGTAAGGTGAGTAATGGTTTTTTAGAAAATAGATAGAGCCCCCAATCTCTACTTCTGTGTTAGGCGTGAGCATTCCATCGAGGCTGAATTGGACCTTCATGGTATACCTTCCCTTCTTATAAGGTACCAATAATACATTCGCCTCAATAAATCTAGAGGCTTTGTCATTATAATACACTTTTGCGAATTTGCAAATTTGTTATGCTTGTGTTTGATTGGAATCGACTAGCATTTTAGAATAGAATCATGACAAATCTCCTAGAGGTACAAGGTCTCTGTGCGCGTAGCGGCGACAAGACAATCATTGACTCAATTAGTCTAAATATAAAGCCGGGCGAAACCGCAGTCATCCTTGGTCCGAATGGTGCCGGAAAATCAACAATTGCGCGCGCAATTATGGGTTTAGGCGACTTACACTACTCTGGTCAAATTATTTTCGATGGTAAAGATTTAGGAAAAGCTACAATAGATGCCAGAGCGCGCAAAGGAATATTCCTATCATTCCAAAGCCCAGTCGAAATACCAGGGTTGCCATTAAATGAAATTCTACGAGCAGCAAACGAAGCACGAAAAAAGAAAATGCGCTTAACAGATTTTCAGCTCAAAATGGCGGAAATTCTGGAAGCATTAGACCTTGAGCCATTTGCTGGAACACGCGAGTTGAATGTGAATTTTAGTGGCGGCGAAAAAAAGAAACTCGAAATCGCGCAAATGATGATGCTCGAACCAAAATTGGCGATTTTGGATGAAATTGATTCTGGCTTGGATGTTGATGCAGCAAACAAACTTTCAAAAGTTTTATTCGATTATCAGAAAAATACTAATGTCGCATATTTAATCGTGACGCATAATTTACGCATACTGCATAAACTCAAAGTTGACCGCGTTTATATTATCAAGTCAGGAAAACTAGCCGCAATTGGTAATAAAGAGCTATTAAAACAAGTACAAGAAAATGGCTTTAAAAACATCTGAAAACTATCGTGGACTAAGTCGCGATATCGTCGAGAAAATCTCGAAACACAAAAACGATCCGAACTGGATGCGTGAATTGCGATTCGCGGCCCTTGATGCCTATGAAAAAATCAAAATGCCAAAGTTTGGACCAGACCTAGGTGGCTTAGACATCGACAATATTGCAAGCTATGTTGAGGCTAGTTCCGCAATGGTCGACGATTGGAATAAAGTCCCAATCGAGATTCGAAAAACATTCGATAAGCTAGGCATTCCAGAATCAGAACGTAATGGCCTAGCTGGCGTTGGGGCGCAATATGATTCTGAATTAGTCTATCACAACATCCAACAAGCGGTTGCGGAAACTGGCGTAGTTTATATGGGACTTGAAGCGGCCATACATAGTAAGTATGCCAATATGATTCGCGAACATTTTATGAAATTAGTGCCGATTGATGATCATAAATTTGCAGCACTGCATGCGGCTGTCTGGAGTGGCGGATCGTTTGTTTATGTACCACGCGGAATAAGTGTTGAATTTCCATTGCAATCATATTTTCGTTTCAATGCGCCGGGCGCAGGACAATTTGAGCACACATTAATAATCGTCGAGGAAGATGCTGACCTGCATTTTATTGAAGGCTGTTCTGCGCCAAAATATAATGTCGCAAACTTACATGCAGGCTGCGTTGAAATTTTTGTCGGGAAGAATGCGCATGTAAAATATT
The DNA here is from genome assembly GCA_946532885.1 of uncultured Candidatus Saccharibacteria bacterium. GTDB lineage: Bacteria > Patescibacteriota > Saccharimonadia > Saccharimonadales > Saccharimonadaceae > UBA2834. The sequence goes on along the minus strand of CAMNBP010000019.1, from coordinate 7,970 downwards.
CGACTGTCGAAAACTGGTCGAAGAATATGTATAACCTAAACACTAAACGCGCCATCGTAGAAGAAGGCGGCAAAATTGAATGGATAACAGGATCTTTTGGCTCACATATCTCTATGCTCTACCCAATGGCGATATTAAATGGGCGTGGCGCAACCATGGAGTATACAGGAGTGAGCTTTGCGGGACATGGCCAAGAGTTAGATACTGGCGTCAAGGTTGAGCATCGAGCCGAAAAAACGCGTTCCATAATCAATGCAAAATCAATTGCGAAAGATGGTGGCGTGAATGTCTTCCGTAGCATGGTAAAGATTGCGACCGAGGCCAAAAAGAGTCGATCGTTTACGGACTGTCAATCACTCATGCTGGATTCATTATCCAAATCCAACACGGTGCCATATTTTAACGTTCAAACAAACGAAGCGGAAGTGGCGCACGAGGCAAACGTTGGAAAAATCAGCGAAAAGGAATTGCAATACTTAGCGAGTCGTGGCCTTTCAGAAGATGACGCACGCGCACTGATTGTTCGGGGGTTTGCGAATAATGTTTCAAAAGAATTGCCATTCGAATATGCAGCAGAAATGAATAACCTTATTAAACTCGAAATGTCGGAGAATATGTGATGAAGGATATATTTCGAGTAATAGACAAAAAGAATCGCGAAACGAGTTTCGAATACGACTTGAAAAATAACGACGAAATAGACCTAACGATTGCGGCATTCATTGTACGTGATACGGATATACAGATTCGCGTGAAACTAAATGAAAATGCGAAATTTAACGGTAAGATTGCCCTGCTCGGTTCCGGTACACACAAAGTTAATATTGACTACTTAGCCGTACATTCTGGTAAAAACTCAAAAAGCGTTTTCAGGCTGAACGGCGTATTAGCAAATGGCATTGAAAAACAAACAAAAATGAAAATACAATTCCGTCCTGGTGCAAAAAATGCAGAAGGATCTGAATTTGAAAAAATTACGATGCTGGACGATAGCTGTAAAAATATTTGTTTACCAATTATTGATAGCTCGGAAGAAGAAATGCACGGTAGTCATGGCATGAGTTCTGGAAAAATTGATAAAAATATCCGCCGATACCTAGCATCACGTGGACTTAGCAAAAATAAAATCCAAGAACTGCTAATTAAGTCTGACATCTTTGCATTACTAAAAAATATTGATAAAAATCAGATACAATTAGTGGAAGAACAACTGAATATTTTTTGCGAGGAAAACAATGTCTAAAACTGTGGCCGAGGTCCGAGCTGAATTTCCCGAGATAAGTGATGAGTTTGTTTATTTTGATAACTCAGCAACAACTTTTAAGCCGCTTAGCGTGATTGAGGCAGTTGACGATTATTATCGAAAGCATAACAGTAATGTTCATCGAGGCATTTACGATCTAAGTGTTAGGGTTACGGAATTATATGAGGGCGCTCGAAAAATAATTAAAGATTTTGTTGGCGCAGATGACAGCTACGAAGTAATCTTTACGCGCAATACGACTGAAGCAATTAATGTTGTAGCACAAGGATTGGAGCTCAATCAAGATGATGAGGTTATCGTAAGTGATCGAGAGCATCATAGCAATCTTTTGCCGTGGAACAAAAATGGCACGATAATAAAAAATTTTATACCAAACGAAAATCTCGATGATTTACAAAGCAAATTAAACGAACGAGTTAAGGTCATTTCTACGACCGCCTGGTCAAATATTTTAGGAAAAGTTACAAATTTGCAAGAAATTCTAGAACTCGCAAAACAGTCCGAGAAAATTACATTAGTTGACGCTGCGCAGTGGGTTATTAATGAAAAAGTATCAATGAAGAACATAGATTTTCTAGCTTTTTCCGGCCACAAAATGTATGCACCGATGGGGATTGGTGCTTTAGTAGCGCGACGTGAACTTCTGAAAATGATGAAGCCGGTATTTTATGGTGGAGATATGGTTGAATATGTACATAGTGCCGATGATTTCGCGTTGGCAGATATTCCGCATCGCTTTGAAGCCGGTACGCCAAATATTGGTGGTGTGGTTGGACTCACTGCGGCAATTAATTGGATTAAAGAAAATGGTTATTTTACGGACGAAAAACATGAATTATACCGATATGCACGCGAACAAATGCGCAGTATCCCGCATGTTAATTTGCTGCCGGGAGACGATATTATATGCCTTACCGTCGAAGACGTTCATCCTCATGACGTTGCGCAGTGTCTAAATAATGATCACATATTTGTGCGCTCAGGTTACCATTGCGCGCAACCAATCCTGGAAAAATTAGGCTGCGGCCCAGTTACGCGAGTGAGCTTAGCCTGCTACAACACACATGAAGAAATTGATCGCTTTTTGACGAGTCTAAAAAATGTACGTCAGAAAATGGGAATTGCGAATGTATAATAACGAGATTTTAGACCATAATAATTATCCAAATAACTACGGCAATCTCGATAATGCAACAATTTGCTCAGAGATTAGCAACGCTAGTTGTGGCGATTTGGTGCATATATATTTGCTTGTCGAAAAAAATACCATCGTAGATGCAAAGTTTACTGGCGTGGGCTGCGCTATCTCGAAAGCCGCAACGGATGTAGTGTTGGATTTACTACGCGGCAAAACGATTGAACAGGCAAAACAAATTCTAAACAATTATCGCGCAATGATTCTAGGCGAAGAATATAATGATACTTTGCTCGGTGAAGCGAAAATCCTGAAAGATATTTCAAAAATGCCCGCTCGCACAAAATGCGCACTGCTCCCCTATCAAATTATTGAAAAATTTTAACCGTAGCTACGATCGTCTAATTCCTTGAGTTGCGCCAAGATACGCGCATAGTCATCGATTGCTTGCGATGGAATGCCTTCTTTATTCTTGACAGCCTTAAATACTTCTTCAAAGAACCAAATTTCTCGACCTTTGTCTACGTGGAAGTTTTGCCAAACATCCTCGCCTTTAGTGCTGTAGTCATTCAAAATCTCGGACATATTATGAATTTTATCGGCGATGGAAACCAAGATTGATTTAGGGTTATTTGTGTTTGAAATATGTTCGATATAATAATTCTTGCGTTCGGTCCAGGCGGCTAATACGGGTATATTTATATTCGGCTCGGAGACATCTTCAACTATGGCCAATACTTCTTCGCCAAAATCTTCACGTATGTTATCGCGCGAATAGGTCCATTTTGGCACATCTTCGAGGATATCGTGGAATAAAGCCGCGATAAACATATCTTCGTCTTCGAGATATTGTTGAGTAATCATAGCGACGGCCATTGGGTGTGCAATATATGGGGTGTCGGAACCCTTTCTGAATTGCCCCTCATGTGCACGTGATGCCACCCGGATAGCGTGATTAAGACGACTCGAAAAATGAATCATATAAGTCAATTATACTACGCTAATGGTTAAAACATTAGTCACTAAAGTCGAAATCGATGGAGATATTAAATGTGTAATCTGGGAACAGTTCTTTTAGGTCAGCAACGATTCGGCGATAATAGTTTTTCGTATCACCAAATGTAACAACTACATCAAAGCTAATTTCTTTTTCTTCTTTATTAAGCTTGAAGCCATGAATAGAATCGACATGTTCATATTTCGCAAGCATATCGCGTACTAGGTGATAAGCGTCGCGTGATTCTTTGTCTTTAGTATTAATCGAATAAATCCCGACAGAAGCAATTAATACATGATGCTTCGAATAAACTTTTTTACGAATCACGCGCGAAAGGTCATCAATTTCAGAAGCGGTAATCGTACTTGGAACCTCAATATTAACAGAGGCAAAGGCGCGATCATGTCCATAATCATGAACAATTAAATCATACGCGCCGGATACGCCATCAATTTCGCTAATTGTCCGCTTAATAGCAACGGATGTTTTATGATCGATGCGCTCGCCAAGAATTGTACTAAAAGCGTCAATAATCATTTTGATGCCGGAGCGAACAATAATTACAGAAATAACCGCCGCTAGATATGGCTCAATGCTAATCTGCCAAATAAATGACACGATAATTGCTACAAGCGTACCGGCGGAAATTAGAGAATCAAACAAGGCGTCTTGGCCACTATTTTTGAGCATGTCGGACTCAGTATCCTTACCAACCTTTTTGACGTAGAAACCCAATAAAACCTTTGCAATAATTGCTACCACTACAACAATAACCGTTGCGACCGTATAGTTGGTTTCTTCTGGATGAATGATTTTTTGGATTGATTCCCAAAGCGCCGTAAGACCAATGTAGGAGATAATAATCGCAATAACTGATTCGCCAAGATATTCGAAACGGCCATGCCCCATTGGGTGATTGCGATCCGGTGCACGGCTGGCATATTTAATACCAACAATCGTTACTAATGACGAAAGCATATCACTGAAGTTATTCACCGCATCAAGCATGATAGCAATAGAGTTCGAAAGATAGCCGACAATTGCCTTAAAAATCACTAACAATAAGTTAGTAAAAATACCAACAAAACTAGCAATTGTAATTTTTGCGGATCTACTTGTCATACCCTATCATTATAACTTATTTTATGGCATAATATAGTTAATGAGTAAAAAAATTTCTTTTGTGGTACCAATCTATAATGAGGTCGATGCATTCGATGGTTTTTATCATGACATGCTCTTGCCTGAACTCGAAAAACTTGTTTACGATTATGAATTAATTCTAGTAGACGATGGAAGTAAAGACGGAAGCCTCGAATTAATTCAAAAGATCGCCGAAACGAACAAACATGTAAAAGTGTTACGTTTTTCGCGCAATTTCGGCAAGGAAGTCGCATTAACTGCTGGTATACGCGAAGCGAGTGGTGATGCGGTTTTCACAATGGACGCCGATGGCCAACAGCCGCCAAAATTGATTCCGGAATTTATTAAAAAATGGGAAGAAGGCGGCGAAATTATTATTGGAGTGCGTGGGCGTTTTGAGAAACATGGACTCATTGCGAAAATGGGTTCAAAACTGTTTTATAAAATGCTTGGCGCCATGGGCGTCAAAGACACAGTACCGGGAAGTACAGATTTTCGCCTAATCGACCGCTGCGTAGCAGATGAATATAATAAGCTGACTGAACATGGCCGCATCACGCGTGGCCTGATGGATTGGATGGGTTTTCGCAAAGAGTACATTGACTACGTTTACGGAAACCGCTTAGCTGGCAAACCGAGTTATAACTTCAAAAAACTATTCGGGCTTGCAATCGATAGCTTTATTTCGTTAAGTACTACTCCACTGATGATTTTTGGTTTTGTTGGCGGTTTTATTACGATTGCTTCATTTATTTTGGGCGTCTTTGTTATTATTGAAGAATTTATGATGGGCGACCCAATTGGGTTGAAATGGACCGGACCAACTTGTCTAAGTATCTTTATTGCCTTCTTGGTTGGCTTATTGATGATTTCGCAAGCCATTTCGGCACTCTATATTTCGCATATTCATGCCGAGACACAAGGTAGACCACTATATATTATTGACCGCAAGCAATCGAGGAATCTAGATGAAAGAAAAGATTCAAAAAATTCGACAAAATAAATTAGTACAAAAGCATAAAGCAAAAATCAAATTTGTACTGGTGGGCGGAACAAATTTCTTGCTTGACCTTGGTATTTACACTCTCCTAGCGAATATTCTGGGTTGGAATCAAATTGTTGCAAATGTGCTTTCAGTAACAGTTTCCATGATTTTTAGTTTTTATATGAACTACACCTTCGTATGGCGCTCTCAGAAAAATCTATTCGAAACGGTTGCTGGGTTTTTTGTAGTTTCGATTTTTTCAAATTATGTCGTACAAAACTTAGTGATATTAGTTGTTGGCGCGTTGATTGGCGAAGGTAACATTCAAAACATCATCTGCAAATTCTGCGCTTCGGCGGTTGGTATGGTAACTAATTATTTCGGTTATAAAATTGTTTTTACGAGCGATAAGATAACGACTCTGCTCAAAAAAATCCAAAAGAGACTCAAGAAAAAGTAATTATTTTGCGCCGTCGTGTTTTAGGACAATACCGACCGTGCGGAAAAGGATCGTGATATCCATACCAGGCGTCCAGTTCTGAACATAATAAACATCAAGTGCGCGACGCTCGCCAAAGGAAATGTTGCGGCGGCCAGAAACTTGAGCGAGACCAGTGATACCGGATTTGACCGAGAGGATTAAACCGCGATCGCCGTAGTTCTTGAGTTCGTGTGGTTGAAGGGCGCGCGGCCCCACCAGAGACAAATCACCCTTCAAAACATTGAATAGCTGCGGAAGCTCATCGAGTGATGTTTTGCGCAAAAAGCGACCAATCTTCGTGTAGCGTGGATCATTTTTTAGATAGTCACCTTGGGCACGATATTTTTCGGAAAGCTGTGGCTTGCCCATTTTCTCAAAAGCTTCTTCCGGCGTTAGGCCGTTATATTCTGGTTTAATACTCCGAAATTTCAACAAGGCAAACTCACGATTAAAACGCGTCAGACGCGTGTCGCGATAAATAGCCGGCGCATGCGGATCAAGGATTTTTTGAATAATTAGTATAACAAGCATAAAAGGCGATGCCACGATGGTTGCAATCAGACCAAAAACCAAGTCAAAAACACGCTTATAAATACGCGCTCCACCCATTAATGGCGTGGTATTAATCAACATAATAGGCACACCAGCGATAAAGTCTACCTTGCCGCTCAGTGTGATAATAGAGTTATCAGACGGCGAATAATAGTAATACATATGATGGTCGATGGCTTTTTTATTAACATACTCGAGATCCTTGTTGCCTGTCTGAATGATTGCATCTGGACGAAGGCGACGAATAGCCTCATCAATATCATCATATTGACGTTTACGCCACTCGTCTGGAACGTAGGCATCTTTTGCTACTGCACCGACGGCTTTAAAGCCACTGTCTGGCGCAATCCCCATTAGTAACTGACGAGTGTTATCGTTGTTTCCTACTACTAATACACGCAACAATGCATGATTTCCGCGGAAGATGAGGCGACGAATGAAAGAAATTAATGAGCGCACAATAACAAGAGAAACGAAGCACGATAAGCCAGCATAAATCGCAATCGTGCGAACTGGAAATAGCGAATCACGCATATCTGGATGCGTGAAATAGTCGTATGAGATTATCGCCATGATACCCACCATAGAGGCTAACGCCAAACGCCAACCAGCAACAAAACGATGCGAGATGACATTTTTGCTATAGAGGCCCATGGAGGCGAGAATAACGAACCAAACCGGTAACAGGTAAAAAGCCACGCCAACAAATGAGGCTATCTCCGATTCAAAGAAAAACGGACGAGAATCAATATGAATACGGAAATAATAAGCGAAAGCAAAGGCAAAAATAATCGCAAAAGCATCACCGAATACTAATGCGACACGATAAAGGAGGCCGGGTTCTTTTTTCATTAATCACACTATACCATGAAATAGGTGATACATAAAGGCGCGTTCCCCTGTTCTATAGACGGATGCCAAGAATTTTCGCTGCTTTTTTCAGGGTAGTGATTTGCTCATTAACGGACTTTTTCGTTAAAGATAGGTCTGCCTCCGAAATTGACGGGTCTTCACCGTCAGCGGCTTCCTGTGCGTTTAGTGCGGCTATTTTTTGACGAAATAGGCGCGCAATATCAGAATTATCATCATTGCTAATAACACGAAGAGAGCGAGCTTCGCGTGGATGTTTCTCTAGAAAACCAGAATCTACGCAATTGTCAATACGTTGCGCAACAGATGCAACCGAGCTTAGACCGAGCGCATCGGCGATTTCACGATAAGTGGGCGAGACGTCATGATCGTCCGTAAAGTTATCAATGAAATCCAGGAGCTCCTTTTGCTTTCGAGTGGGGATGTTCATATTTATATATTAGCATTTTTACCGAGGAAAAAGATGACCCCTTAAGGGGGTCATCTTGTAGAACACTTAAAGTAACCCTTATTTTTTGCGGGAAACGGTCAAGAAACCGTTGC
>CAMNBP010000018.1 GCA_946532885.1 uncultured Candidatus Saccharibacteria bacterium | reverse complement strand
TCGATTATTCCAGAGAAATAGATTATTTGGATGTGCTTGAACGAGAGTTGAATAATTACGGTATTAGAACAGACAAACGACGCAGTGATGCTGAAATATATGAAACAATTCTCGATCGTAATGAATTAGCAGAATTCTATCGACTCCAAAATTTCTTCTATCGAGTAATTGATAAAGTTAAGGCTTCTGACGCACGAGAGGATTTTGATGCGCTCGTTAATGAAAGAATCGAAAAATGCAATGACATTGAAAATGCATCTTTAATGCAGGCGCAATATCAGCAGATTCGGAAGTTTTATATTTATTACGGCAAGAAAATTCATCGCGAGGAAGATCGGATTGGTTTTGACTTTTCGGATATGATTTATTATGCGCGAAAATACGTAAACACGCTCGACGAAACTCATTTTAATTACAAATACGTAATCGTCGATGAGTATCAGGATATTTCTTCTGATCGCTATGCCCTAGCGAATGCGACTGTAAGCAGAAGCGGCGCAAAACTTTTAGCCGTTGGCGATGATTGGCAGACGATTTATTCCTTTGCTGGTTCTCGAATTGAATATGTCTATAATTTCCAAAAATATTTTAAGGGTGCGAAATTATTTAAAATTACGAAAACATACCGTAATTCTCAATCCCTGATTGATTATGCTGGTCAATTCATTATGCGAAATCCGAGCCAGATTAAAAAAGATTTACGTTCGGATAAAAACATTGCGGATCCATTTGTGTTTATCGATTTTTCTGGAAACAAGCATGAGGAATCGATGCACGACGAATTTGCTGCGCTAAGACGGGCTATTATTCAAATACATAAACAAAGGCCGAATGATTCCATCCTAGTATTATCGCGTACAAATAGTGTCATTAAACAGTTATTTGATTATGGTGATGGCTATTATCGTAAAGAATTAGGTACTAAAGTTTCGTTGACGGACTTTCCTGACTTTCAATTTGACGCTATGTCGATCCATAAATCAAAAGGCCTGACAGCCGATTGGACTTTTCTAATTGGTCTTAATGCAGGCTTCCCGAGCGAGAATCGCCCAACATTTTGGATTGAGGATATTTTTCAACGAAAACCGGTCGATGAAGGTATTGCGGATGCAGAGGAACGGCGAGTCTTTTATGTAGCTTTAACTCGCTCTCGTTATAGGGTCATTTTATTCCGCGATACGAATATGAAGCGTCGTAGTAAATTTGTCGATGAACTATATACTGCGGTGAGGGCCGGACAAGAAGAGAGATATAAATAGCTAATAGCGCATAAAAGCATTTCCATAATGCATCATTGAGTGTATTTCTCCTCTTTGAAGCATGGTTTTTATTTCTCCTGGGTAGCCTTGTATTTTCTTATTCCAGCTATCTACATAGATTTTTAATATATATTCAATTGCTTCTTCTTCGTTCCTGCTGGACCAATTTCTGTTATTTTTCCAATTACACTGAAACGGAAGATTATTTCCATTAGGTTGAAGTTTTTCGATTCGCTTTAATGATGTCCAGAATACATCGTTTGTTGCTCTCTTATTAACGACGAGGAAATAGTAATCGAAACCGCTTCGAATATTATGGCTGATTATTTGGTTAAAATCTTCCCAGTTGTCCGGTAGGTTTGTTATACCCGTAAGTGCGTACCCCATTCCTTGTTTCGATGATAGATTATCTGCGGCGTTATTTGTTAAATCTGAGATTTTTATATTTATGTATATTCTTTTTTGATTGGTTTGAATTGAAAAATCATACCACGCTCGTATTTGTGGTCTTTCGATTATTGCGCTAAAAGGCGACCTGTCGAGATGTTCTAATAATTCGTTTTCATTTTCTATAGAATTAACTCTTCCGTCGTCACTATTGTTTGACAGGATTACCGGATTTTCTTTTAAGTAGGAGACTATACTATCCAAATATCGTTCCATCGATAGGAGCCTCCATTAGTGATTTCTGTGCAAAAAGATATCTGCCGCCAGTCATGAACCCTAGCGCATTCCAGTCGACATTATTGAGCGCATCGGTGGCTTTCTGCAAGTCTATATTCTTTTTTGGGAAAAGTGCCAAAACGGAGCCATCCCATCTTTCGCACTGATTTATAAAGAATGGTTTTTCGATTCTAGTTTTGCAGTTTACATATATTCTTGGGCTACCCTCTCTGAAATCGACCGGCCGCCCCCACATGTACCAAGTGTCTTTATCAAATGCTTTTATTCCTCGTTTTATGAGGATGTCTTTGTATTGCTCTAACGATTTATCGTATTTTTGATAAATCATTTTTCTGAGCGTTCCATTAGCTCTAGTTTTAGAGCATACAAACTCGATGCCGTTATCGTTCTGGAAGTATTTGTCTGCTCCGCTAACTGCGCCTACTTTTATTTCGAAATAATCACCTAATCTTGCGTTTTGTTTTTTGTTTACGAAAGATATTAGGCCGTCATTTTCTACGAAATTAAGTAGCCCATCAAAAGTTTTTGTTTTTCTTGAAAAGTTATCTTTTTCGAAACGGAAAATACAGACATTGGGGCATGCTCCATCGAATAGCTTTTCGTCACCGTAATCATAAAAATCTGTTATTGTGCCTTTTTTGAACAAGAGCTGATTGACGGTTTTTGCAGAGGTAAGTTTTATGAAATCTCTCGGGACGATAAATATTAATTCGCCATGATCTTTGAGATGGTCAATGCATTTTTCAATAAAGTATAAATATAAGTTGGCTTGGACTTTTATTTTGGTTTTATGTTTTGGGGTGAATAATGAATTATCTACATACGGTGGGTTTCCTATTATGGTGTCAAATTTTTCGCTTACCGGATAATCGAAAAAATCCATAATAAGCACATCTTTATCCGTAACTACATCGCCATCTATTTCAATAAATACAGAGTTGTTACTTTTTAGCTCTTTAAAGGACCCATTTCCGCAAGATGGCTCTAATAATCTTCCATTCTTGTTATTGATTAATGAAATACATTTATTTACTAGTTTTTGCGGAGAAAAGAACTGGCCGTATTTTTGCCTATGGCTCGCATTCGCAAATTTTTCGCGTGCTATGGCGCCTCCTGACTCTTAGCGCCACAACTTACAAAAAGAAAATAAGACATCTTGCGATGTCTTGTTCGAAACTAAATTGCCGGTTACATCATGAATCCGGGAACATTACACCGCATGATGTCTTAAATCAATTTCTGCACTTAGACTGAAACAGCCTAACCGGAGCGATGAATCTTCCCGGATTTACGGGTTGTTTCAAAACGCTGCCACAAGTGCAGAATTGTAGCCTAAGTGCAAATTATTAAATTGATTTAAGACAATTTAATTATAGCATCTTAAGCATCGGTGATAGAGGTTTTTATTGTACTCGTGCTTTATTTTATTGGTAGCTAATCTATAGTTAGGGAGCACTGCATGGTGTCTTAGGTTGTTTGTTCAGAAAAAAGTAGCTAGCTTGCGCTAGCTACCAAAACAACCTTGAGATGTGGTTTCTAGAGCTACATCTCTTTGATGTAATTATATCACTCCCCCGATGTTATAATTCAATTATGGTAACGCTAAAAATTCCTTACGATGACCACAGTCTAGATTTGCATATTGATGAGCAGAATTTGCGGGCGACCATTCAGTTGCCGGTTGAGCAAAAGCCGGAAAAGTCTGCGCGCGAGCTGGTGCTTGCTGCGCTGCAAAATCCGGTCGGCACGCCGAGTTTAAGAAACTTGGCGGTTGGCAAACGAAAAGTTGTAATTATTACGAGCGATCATACCCGGGCGGTGCCAAGTAAGATTACTTTGCCGATTTTACTGAGTGAGATTCGGACTGGCAATCCACAGGCCGACATTACGATTTTGATTGCAACTGGCGCACATCGTGCCACGACCGAGGCGGAACAGCGCGCGATGTTTGGCGATGAAATCGTCGATCATGAACATATTGTCGTGAACGATGCTTTTCGGCCAGAAGATTTTAAATATATCTGCGACTTGCCGTCGGGCGCACATTTTAGCGTAAACAAACTTGCGACTGAATGCGATTTATTGATTGCAGAAGGCTTCGTGGAGCCGCATTTCTTTGCGGGCTTTTCGGGTGGTCGTAAGAGTATTTTGCCGGGGGTTTGCGATATTCGCACGATAAAAGAGAACCATTCGTATATGCAAATCGCGAGTCCGTATGCCACGGCGGGCGTGACCGAAAATAATCCAGTGCATCGCGATATGAACTTTGCGGCGCGCAAAGTAAACCTGCAATTTATTTTGAATGTGACGATGAATGCGCAGAAAGAAGTGACCGGCGCCTTTGCGGGCGACATGATTTTAGCGCACGAGCAGGCAATCAAGCACGTGCAGAACGTTTCGGCTTGTGAGCGCGTGGTGGGCGACATTGTGATAACGTCCAACGGTGGTTACCCGCTTGATCAGAATTTGTATCAGAGTCCAAAGGCGGTAGCGACGGCCGAGGCCTGTTGCCGTGATGGTGGTGTGATTATTATGTGCTGCGGTTGTCGTGACGGCATGGGGGGCGATGATTTTGCGCGCCTAATTAGCATGGGTACGCCGCAGGAGATTGATGATTATCTATCTAAGATTCCGGCTGACCAAACAATTCCGCAACAATGGTGCGTGCAGAAAATCGTGAAAACCCTGCTAAATCACAAGATTATTTTAGTGACGGATGGCTTGAGTGTCGAAGAGGTTACGAAAGCAAACATGCAGCTTGCTAAAACGCCAGACGAAGCATTGCGGATGGCTTACGATATGGTGGGCGCCGATGCTGGCGTGGTAGTGATTCCGGACGGCGTCGCGGTTTTGGTATAAAAAAGAGCTCGTCCTCTTCCAGTCGCGCGAATGAGCGCAAGGAAGGTAAGGCGAGCGTCTTTTTGTCGGAGGAGCGAATGAGCTCCAGTGGCGGTGTCTGAAGCGCGGATGGGCGCCAGATCGGATGACGGGGCGTCGGTTTACTGTTTGCCGGTGCCCCTGCAGTAAGGGCAATCGGTTGCGGGGCCGAGGATGTGCGTGACCTTGCCGGTTCCGTTGCAGTATTTACAATCGGGACGCTGGGTCGAGCTGGGTCTGTAGCCGGTTGCGCCCATGTAGCTTGCGCAATCGTCACAGATACCATCTCTGCAGTAGGTCAGTCTGCCGCAGCGATTGCATCTCATGAAAATCGGTGCTCCCATTCATGCCACCTCCTTTCTAATGTACTAGGATAAATCGCCGAAGCGATAGGATCTCTCTTTGTGGCTTATGGGATTATATAATGTTTTGCATGTTAAATCAAGGGTTTTTGAAGAATTCTACCTCTGTTAAACACTAGCATTATTGACATTTTTGGCGTAGTGTGGTATAATTATAATTGTATCGTCTTTAAATCCCAAAAGATGATGCAAATTTACAAATTGTGAGGTGTCTTGAATGAACCCGAAAAGAATCTTCGCACTGCTTTTGGTGCTGGCTGTTGTTTTGGCCGGCGTCACTCTACTCCTGCAAAACAAAGTAGAAGCACTTCCGGTACCCGAACCGGAGACCTCCAGCGAAGAACCTAGCACTACCCCGGAACCCATTTACACTATCGACACAGCTGCTCTTGTCCACGAAGAACGTAATGACAACTCGATTGTTGGCAAAACAATGTTTGTGGCGGGCGATGTAGTCAATCAGCGGACCGAAATGAATACGGACTGCGAAGTGCGGCAACAGCTGAGAGCTGGCGAAGCCGTAACGGTAGTCGACCACATTGGCGACTGGTACAAACTAGAGAATGGCGATTATATCGCGGCCGAATTCTTGGTCGAAAACTATCAGGATGTAATCGATCGGTTCAGCAAAAACTATCAGGACATAATTATCACCTCTATCTCGCAGCAGCACACCTGGTATTGGTATTACGGTGAGCTGCTTGGCGAAGGCAAAAACGTCACGGGTCAACCCGACAAAACGCCGACGCCGATTGGATTGTACTGGGTCACCTCCCGACAGTCCGATATTGCCCTGATGGGTGACGATGGTCTGCATGCAGACTACTTCGTCACATTTAATGGCCAGATTGGTTATCACGACGCCGTTTGGAATCCGACAGATTTCGGCGGCAACTATTACCTCACAGCGGGTTCGCACGGCTGTGTCCGTTGCGAATATCAGTTAGCGAAAGTTATCTTTGATAACTGCCGAGTGAACTACACGGCAGTGCTGATACTTCCGTAACTAGGCACATTCCTGCGCCTGGACCACTTGTTGGCCCGGGCGCTTTTTTATGCTTCGGCAATGAGCTGGTCGAAGAAGGCTTTGGTTGGATTTGAGCTGGCTTCGGCAGCGGAAGTATCTGGGAAATCGAGGGTTTTGATGTGGCGGAAGACAACCTCGATGAGGTGTTTGATTTGCGCTGCCTCGGCGTCTTTGAAGTCAAGCTCAAGCGTGACAGTTTCGCCGTAATCATTTGGCGCAACCCAATCGAGGCGGCCTTTGGTGACCTTGTAGTTGCGGTATTCGCGGCTGTTTTCGAGCAGGAATTTGTAGAAATAAAGCTGGATTTTGTACTTGAAGGTCGAATCGTTGTTGGCCCATTTGTCGTGCGCTTTGCCGGTCTTAAAATCGGCCACGGTGATAGTTTTGGCTTCGTCGTTGATTTCGATGCGGTCAATTTTGCCGGTGAGCGGGATATCGCCGACCATGATGTTTTCGGTAAAGAAGCCGCGTTCGGATTCGGCGTGGGTGTCGCGGATTTGGTCGCCACGCTCGGCGAGGAATTGTTTAAGTTCGCTATCGCCGCGGAGATGGAGTTCGTCTTTTTCGTCTTTTTCGGCATCGGCTTCGTCGACCATTTTGTGAAACTTGGCCATGGCGTCATCGTTGCTGATGTTTTCTTTATTTACGACGTCCATAATTTCGTGGACGTAATTGCCGTAATTTAAGGCAGCGGAGCTGATTGAGCTGACGCCAATGATATAACGCTTGAGAAATTCGACTGGGCCGGCATATTCGAGGTCAATGAAAGTATTGAGATGAGTTGGCGAGAGACGGTAATGCTCGACTTTCGGTAGCAATAAGTTGCGCTTAGTTTCGGTGTCTGGAATGTAGCTGTCAAACCATTTGTTTGGTGTGATGTCTTCTGGTTCGAGCGGTTCGCAGTCACTTGGGATAACTTTGGCGAATTTTTCTGGCAGAACTTGACTAATTGCGTTACTCTCGCCGTCTTCGCGGATGTCGAGGAATTTAAGGCGGTCGGCAGTTTGGCCGGCAAAGTTCGAGAGGCTATAGGTCATAACGAGCTTTGCCTTAGCGCGTGTGATAGCCACAAAGAAGACGCGTAGCTTTTCGTCGAGGCTGTCGCCGGCTTGGTGGATGTGCGCCATGTTTTGCGGCAATGACAGACGATCGCGGTTGCCGCCGGCGTCGCTCCAGTTTTTATTGTCAGCGGCAATCAGAAAGACGTATTCGTATTCGAGGCCCTTTGATGAATGGACGGTCTGCAAAACTACTGCATCGTCGCTCTCATGATATGGTGATTTGTCGAGAACCTGGATTTCGGCGGCTTCGTAGGCGCGCAAAATGTCGTGGAATTCGGCGAGACGCATTTTTTGACTGCGATGGTTGTCTTTGCCGATGATCATGTCGCGGAGCGTGTTGAGCTTGCTGTAATAATCGTAGTTGTCCTCGTCGGCATAAATGCGATTGCTGATTTCGGCGATGATGTATTCGGCCGAAAAGCTGTCGATTTTGGCGGCGAGTTCGGAGACGAAAGTGCCGACAGCTTTGTGGGTTTCGGCTTCGCTAGCGAGCAGTTCTTCGACGACGCTATGCTTGTTGGCGCGAGCGGTCTGCGTGATGGCGATGACTTCGTCGGCCGGAATCTGCCAGCATGGCAATGATAAAATGCGGAACCAATACGGATCGGCATCGCGCGGATTTTTGGCGAGAGTGGTCAGTAGTTCGCTGAATTCAAGCAGGGTCTGAATTTGAGGATCGTCGACGATGTTTTCGCGCTTAGTGTAGGCGACTTTAATGCCAAGACTGTGCAGATACGGCAAAATTGAAACTAAGTATTTGTGTTTTGGCGCGATCACAGAAATCTTTTTGCCGCTGACGCCCTGCTCGATGAGCTTGGCGATTTCTTTGGCGACATAGGAATATTCGGCCTGATAGGTTTGGAATTCGCGTAACTCGATGGCGGTTTGGGCTGGTGGGTTTTCGGCTGTGATGGTTTTGTCGATATTAACATTCGGTGCTTTGCAGAAGCGGTCGGTGCCCTGCTCGATGACGTTGTGAGCAAGGTTGAGAATTTCGGCACTAGAGCGATAATTCTTCGTCAAAAAGATATGTTCTGGGTGATATTTGGCATCGAAATCGAAGAAGTTTGAGGTGTTGGCGCCCTGGAAACCATAGATGGCCTGGTCGTCGTCGCCCACGGCCATAATGTTTGGTTTGCCCTCGTTGCTTGGGTTATCGGTTAGTAAGGCGACCAATTCGGCTTGTGCATCGTTAGTGTCCTGGAATTCGTCGAGCAAAATGTATTGGAAGCGTTCTTGGGTATTGTAGCGGATTTCGTCATCGTTCTTTAGAAGGTCGATGGCGGTCAGGATCATATCGCTATAGTCGAACATGCCGGCGGCCTGAAGGCGGTTTTGGTATTGCTCCATAATGTTGGCGAGGCTTTCGAGACGGACAGTTGGCAGAATATTGAAAACCCATTCATTCTTGACATTTTTGCGGAAAAATGTTTCTCTCCAGTGGCGAAGATCATTGGCTGGGCTTTTGCCGTCGTCTTTGAGGAGAATCTCGGCCAGACTGCGGTAATAAATGCGGGCGAGTGGCTCGACTTTATGTGCGATAAATTCCGGTGCGGAATCGACAAAGGATTTTAGGCTTTCAAGCAAAGTTTCATATTTTGGCAGGCTGGTTTTTTTATTGAATTTTTCGTTGAAAATTTCGTTGATTTGCTCGGAAATTGCGCTGAATATCAAGTCTTGGTCGATTTTATTGCGTTGCGCAATGTGTTGCAGATCTTTGATTGTGAGTGCGGCGCCCTTCACGTTGGAAATTGCACTGATGATATTTTTAGTTTGGTAATCGCCACGCAGCATGTCGCGTGGATGAAGGCTGGATTGAATGTCGCGGATAATCGTGTATTGCTCGAGCTCGTCGATGGCGTTTTTGAGGTCTGGGCGATGTTCTTGCAGAATATAGGAACCGAAGGCATGGTAAGTTTGAATTTGAACTTTGTAAGCTTCTGGACCGATGAAGTCTGCCAAACGGTGACGCATATTGCTGGCGCCGGTTTCAGTAAAAGTTAAACACAGAATGTTTTCTGGGTTAACGTCGGTTTGCTTCAAAATGTTGGCGACCCGGACGGACAATAATTGGGTTTTGCCGGTACCAGGGCCTGCAATTACGAGGAGTGGTCCGTCAATGTGGTCAACGGCAGCACGCTGTGCGTCGTTTAATCGGTTATAGGCTTGTTCAAATTCCATAAGATTATTATATACGAAAAAGCCCCTCATTTTAGAGGGGGCTAATCCGGTTAGGCTGTCTTAATAATTGACGAGACGATTAATCTCGGTTAATAATGGGTAGCCGTCAAAGTCGATATGCTCGATGGCGGAAAGGCCTTCGACGGTTTTGAGTTCATCGATGATTTCGCTCTTGCGCTTGCCTTCGCGGAGGCGGATACCACAAGTGAAGTTGCGTGAAGTGCTGCTAGTACAAGTGAGAATCAGGTCACCAAGACCACAGGATAATTCGGCAGTACTTGGTTTAGCACCATGCTTTTCGAGGTAATTTTGGGTTTCGATATGGGCATTTTGAATGAAGACCGCGAAGCTGTCGTGTGAGTCGCTATAATAACCGGCGCCAATGGCGTAGATATTTTTGAGTGCGCCACACAGAATAATGCCAAGTGCGTCTTCGCAAAGCTCGATGCTAAGCTGGGCATTCTGGAAAATATTCATCGAAAAAGCATTTGAGGCGGTCATAGTGGCTGGTTTGCCCTGCATAATTTCTTCGGCAAATGCTGGACCAGATAGGACTGAGAATTGGGTGAAATCTTGGAACATATCAAGATTCAATAGGCCTTTGCTGGTTAAAACGGTTGGCAATTGCTTGAGTTTGTCTGGATAATCTTGTAAAAAGCTTGGCAGAATATTGGATGGGATAGCGATGACGATTGCGTCAGCTTGGTAGGTTGCCGCTTCGAGGCTGACTTCTGGAAAAATTAGTGGATCATAAAACTTGGTTTCATGATGATTGTCGGTCAGAATTTTGTCGAGTGCTTTGCCAAAGGCGCCGGCGCCAAGTATTGTAATTTTCATATAAGTGTATTTTAGCATAGATATTTTGACAGGAGAAAAGCCGTCCCGGTTGGGGCGGCTTTCCTGGAGTGGTGATGAATCGGCTTAACGCGGCTCGTTCTGTCGGAAGAAGAACGACACGCAGGTCGGTCCGGTATGGGCGCCGACGAATGGTCCGACATGCGTAATCTGGATATGATCGTCGTCAATGCCAGATGCGTCTTTGAGTAGCTTGATAAAACGCCGTACGCGGTCCAACTCATTCTTGTGGGCATAGCCGATACGAATGGTGCGGTCGAGTTCGCAGGTGGTTGCGGCCGGGTCGATGCGGTGTTTCATGTAATACTTCACCCATCGGCGCAGCACGACGTCTCCGCGCATGATCTTGCTGTAGTCGATCTGCAGGTTCTTGTTGGACGGAAAATACATCCAGGGCGAGAACTTGACCGATTCGAGGAACTTGGCGGCACGTTTGACGCCTTCAGACTCGTAGCGGCCGCTGAGCAGCGAGTAGGTAAACTCTCGTTCAGTAAACAAATGAACGATATGCTTACCGATTTCGGCTGCATAGCCCACGATGTCATCACCGTCATACGCGGCCAGATACTGCAGGCAGAGCGCTTGACCATTGCTGGTGCAATAGGTGGGCGCAAAAGCGAAGTTGCGGTCCGGATAATTGTCCATACATTCGGACAAGGCAAGCCGGTGTGACTGAAGCGTACCGCTCGAGATGTACTCACTGGTGCTAGCATAAACAATCGTAGTGTCGGCATCAGTTTCCTGGACGGCGCGTTCGAAGGCCTCGTAGGCCTCATTTACGCCGGCCGATGCGGTGTGTAGGCGGCCGGCAGGATAAGTGCCGTCGACGAGTTTCTGATAAAAAGCGTCTGCATCACTGATGTCGATGTCTGTACTGTCAAACGAAGCGTGTCCGGGAATTGCGATAATATTTAAAGCGTTGAGTTCCTCGGGTGTTAAGTCATTAGTTACGTCGGTTACAATTCGATATTTCATCCTATCTACCTCCTAAGGTGCTTGACTTTTCACGCAAAAAGACGTGAAAAAATTGACATAGTATTTATTATTCTAGAATAATTTTGTTATCTTGTCAATAGAATGAGGTTTTCGATGTGTGGGGTGCGCGGGAAAAAGTTGTATGGCTGAAGCGCTGAGAGATGGTAGTTCCCCGCTAGAGCTGCAATGTCGCGGGCTTGCGTAATAGGATTGCAGGACAGATAGATGATTTGTTGCGGCTTAATCTCGTTGAGTTTATCGATGAGCTTCGTATCGCAACCGGCGCGTGGCGGATCGAGGATTACAGTGCAATCTGGCGTGATGTAGTCGGTGACGTCTTCGGATTTGGCGAGAACACATTCGGCATTGGTGCCCTTGGCGTTGTTTTGCATTTCAGCAAAAGCGGCGACATTTACTTCGACGAGAGTGAGTTTTTTG
Source organism: uncultured Candidatus Saccharibacteria bacterium (assembly GCA_946532885.1). Taxonomy (GTDB): domain Bacteria; phylum Patescibacteriota; class Saccharimonadia; order Saccharimonadales; family Saccharimonadaceae; genus UBA2834. The sequence continues at coordinate 763 of CAMNBP010000018.1, read as the reverse complement.
TCGCGCGCAACGGATAGGCCGATACTGCCGACGCCAGCATAGAGGTCGAGAACTTTATCGGTTTTGATATGCTCTGCGATGTTTTTGAGGACCATTTCATAAACTGGCAAATTGATTTGGAAAAAGCCGTTTGGTGAATAGGTGTAGCTCTGCTCCATTAATTGATCGTGAAGATTATCCATGACGGGATGCGATTTGCCGTTTTCGAACAAGGCGGCGCTGGTGTTTCCCTGCTGATCGCAGCGAATCAAAAGGGATTGGTAAGTGCGCGCTTCGGCGTGCTGGGCATTTAGGTCGGCAATAATTTCTTGGGCTTTTGCAAAGATTTCTGGACGTTCAATAGAGCTAGTTTTGACTGGAGTTTTACGATGCGTGCCGCGTATGTGAAAAGCAGGATAAATCTTTGCTTCGTCATTGTCCCAATAAAGGGAGTATTCCATTTTGTTGCGATAGAAGAAATCTTTACCGTCGGTAATGGTCGGTAGAACTTCGACGTCGAGATGTTGTTGCGCAAAGCATTCTTTGACGATCGCAGTCTTCTGTTGGAGTTCGAATTTATAATCCATGATTTGCCACGGACTGGTGGCGAGATAACAATCGTCTTTTGGCGCGATGCGTTCTGGGGTGGCCTCGATAATCTTGGTCGCGATACCTTCAAGATAACTGCGCTTGTTTTTGGTGGTTTCAAATTCGACCAGTTCGCCCGGTAAGGCGTTCCATAAAAAAGCTTTCTTGCCGCTTTCGAGCGTGGCAAGGCCTTGTC
>CAMNBP010000017.1 GCA_946532885.1 uncultured Candidatus Saccharibacteria bacterium | reverse complement strand
CTCCCTGTCACGGAGGAGATCGCCAGTTCGACTCTGGTCGGGCCCGCCAGTTTGTATTAAAAGCATCCCATCGGGGATGTTTTTTGATCCATCGAGTCCTCATAAAAAAATATCACCATACCTGGCGACATTTTACTGGTGCGGGTAGAGGGAGTCGGACCCTCGTCTCTTGCTTGGGAAGCAAATATAATAGCCGTTATACGATACCCGCAACATTTTCATTATACCACCCCTTAAACATCCTCTCAAAAAATCAAGCTGCTTATGCTAAAATATAACTAACTATGCAGCCAAATAATTATTTGCAACCAAACACTTATTACCAGGTTCAACAACCGCCAAAACCAGAAAAGGCCAAGAAGTCCGTCGGCGCAATTATTCTTGCCGTACTCTTTGCACTCATCGCTATTGGTCTTGGCGTTTATATTCTCTTAGACAAATTCGTTTTGTCTAAAACGGTCGAAGAAGTTGTCATCGATCTTAGCGACACTCCAGCTAATGTTGCACTTTCCCAAGTCGAAATACCAGAGAACTCCGACAAAGACATTCTCAAAAACGTCCTCGCAGGCCGCACTTTCATCGTTAACGAAATCTACGATCAATATCTCACTTTCAAGAGCAATTCTGAATACACTTACTCCTACTATCGCAATCCAGCCGACCATACCGACCACTACCAAAACGTTCCTAGCGAGCACAACGGCACCTTTACTGTTAACGACAAAGTTATCACTCTTAGTGGCGGCGACACTTTTACTATAACTGGCGACTATCTCGTTAAAACTTCCGACAAACTTAGCTCCAACAAAAACACTGTCTACTTTGACGCCAACCAACTTCCAATCTTTAAGAAAAGTTTAACCGGTGCTCTTAGTAGCTACATGAATGGCCTTCAAAAGAAAGCCGCCGACGGCACGCTTGCCGTCCAGAAATCCGAAATCACCGATTATACATGCTCTTACGATAGCAAACATATGACCAATGCCGACCATTTCATCTGCAAATCACGATACACTCTCTACTTCAGCGCCAAAGACATCGAAAAAACCGGAAAACCATTCGTACAGCTCTGCTCCGCTCTCGCCGAAGGCTATAACGCAACCGACAACGTATCATCCTGCGCTGCAGCAGAAGGTAATATTGGCCTACTTCAAACTTGGAGTAACCTCATTGTCCGCATCAAGACCGCTACCAATTATGAATTAACCGGTTCGTTCCGTAGCGAGGCCGAAGCCGTCGAAATCGTCGAAGACGAGGATACTAAAGACGATAAAACCCCAGCCGACGACGACCATAAAGACGAGCCACAACAAAACTAATCAGCAAACTTAAAGCAATAGCTTCTCGCTATTGCTTTTTTGTATAAAATATGATATAATTAATGAATATGAAACTTTCTCGTTATAAGCATGATTCGGAGTTTTCCTATACTTTTGGCGCTACTCTTACCTATGAGCTCCTCAAGACCCATCCGGAGCTCATCCAACGCGTCTTTTTGCGTCCAAATACATCTTATGGCAATGAGCTAAAGGCTATCTTGTCCGAAATCAAAAGACGCCAAATCGAGATCGTCGAAAGCACCAAAGCCTTCAACATTCTTGGCGCTAAAGAAAATTGTCTACTAATCGCAGAATTTCGCAAATCCTCCACGCCGCTTGATCCGCGCGCTAACCACATCGTGCTCGTCAATCCGTCCGACTCCGGGAATCTCGGTACTATCATGCGCAGCGCTGTCGGTTTCGGCTACGAAAACTTAGCCATTATTACGCCAGCTGTTGACCATTTCAATCCAAAAACTATTCGTGCCTCCATGGGCGCCTTTGCGCACTTAAATATCGCTTATTTCGATACTTTTGACACCTATATGGCCCAATACCCAAATCGCACCAATTACAGCTTTATGCTCCGCCGAGCCAAACCACTCAACGAGATTCTTTCGCAGACGATTTCTCAACCTTATTCACTCGTTTTCGGCAACGAAGCTGCCGGCTTGTCGGATAACTACGCCGACTTCACTACGCCAGTCTTTATTCCGCAAAATCAAAAAATTGACAGCCTCAATCTCTCAGTGGCTGCCAGTATTGCTATGTTTGAATTTTCTAATTGCCACTAGCTTCCGCTTCGGGCTCAGCGCTTTCGGTTTTATCGTTTTCGCCCTCTTCTTCGCTGCCAATCACCTCTAGCGTGATATACTCTTTTACTTTTCCATCTTCGCGAATTTTCTGCAATTCATCCGCTAACTTCGAGAAGCGAATCCAAATCGATGCATAGCTCACTTTGCCATCCGCCTTTGAAATCAACTTCACAATATAATAACCGTCGCCGTTTTTCGACACAAATGGCTCAGAGATGTCACCGGCATTCTCTAGCTCGTTCGCCTTGGCAGCACGTCCAGAATCAAGATTGCTCACTGTCACGGCCGTATCAGTTTTTTCGTAACTTATCAGCATATTATTTTGATAGCCATTCGCAACCTCTTCCATGTTGCCACCATTTTGAGCAAGTTTTCCCTTAATCTCATTCGCTAGGTTTTTTGCCTCACTATCAATTTCTTCTGCAACTTTACGTTTCGTTAATGACAGCATCACTAAACGACGATATTCACGCATCGACAGGCCGAAATTATCTTTCACGATTTCCTCAAAAACGTCATCACTTCGACGTTCGCCATTAATCATCTTGTGCTCTTCAATGACGGCATCAATTTCTTCGTCGCTAACTTTAATACCAAGCTCTTCCGCCTTAGCTAAGGCATAACTATAGTCTTCCGCCTCATTCATTGCCTGACGCTTATAATGACTAATTTGACTCTTTGAATCATCCGAATCATCAAATTTACCACTTTGATACTCTATTGATGCGATACTGCTACGGAACAACAGTAAATAATCACTGTAACGCACTTTATGGCCATCGACTTCTGCCACCGGCAAGCCCAACGCATTCGTAAAGCGGTAAACCACCTCACTTGTACTCTGGATTTTATAGAGCTCTAGCCAGCCAACTATCGTAAAAGCAATCAAGGCCACAATCGCAATCAAAATCGTATTAATCACCAAACGGTGCTTGGCGTACTGAAAAGGATAACGGAATTTTTTGCCATTCGCTAAAATCTCTTCGCGACTCTCCTCAATATTCTTTTGAGTAATCGCGGAGCTCTTTTTTTCTTTCTTATCCTTCTTTATTTTTTCTATAATGCTCATTATTCTTCTTCACCACCCTCGCCATGTTTGGCATTCTGTATCTCATTATACACATTTTCAGGGTGACTGACCATGCTTAAGGTGAGATCGCCGACACCGGTCTGTATTAAAATCGTTCCATAATCAAATATTGAGCCAAACATCCCCGGCACGCCATATGAAATACTTTGAATATTATCGAGTTCTAAATCAACAACGGTGCGCTTAAATAAACCTTTTTGTCGCACTTGGCGCAAACGCTGATTCGTCACTAAATAGTAGCTAAAATGCCACAGCATATAGCTATACAAATACCCCAAAATACCCAACACTAAACACCCCACCCATAACCAAAACAGTTGTGGATCATTTTGATTTAAAATCATTGGCACTGCCCCGCCACCCGCCAACAGAATCATCACTAGAAAACCCCGGAACGTGGTGTTAATATGGCGACGAAAAACTAATATTACCTCTTCGTCTGCTCTCTGGCCTTCAAAATCCATACGTTTATATTATAGCATCCAACAAAAATGGTGACCCGGGTGCGAGTCGAACGCACAACCTTCTCCTTAGGACGGAGCTGCTCTATCCATTGAGCTACCAGGCCAACTACAGTCATTTTACCACAAAAAAGTGGGGCCTTATCAGATAAAGCCCCACTATAACCCTACACTCTGCGTTTCAGGACAAATAACAAACTTCCACCAATCATCGAAGCAGTCGCTAGGCCAGCCAACACGATTGGAATATTGTCGGCAGTACTTGGATTCACAATTTTACGGTTTTCAATCGTAAAGCCATGCTCGACATCGCCGGTGACTACGCCAGGATAATAGCCAGGGATTTGGAAACTCTCTTCCACGGTATATTCGTAGTTCTCGTCCAAATCTTCCCAAGTATATTCCCAACCCGATTCGTTATCGAGTGTCACTTCTTCATATAATTCACCATCACGGAGCAACTTAACTTTAATTTCGCCTGGTCGATCCGACTCGTCATCGTTCAACCAAACCTTATTGACATAAATATCGATATAATTCGGCTGATAAGTGTTCGTGATGTCGTATTCATCAATCGTCGTCTCGTAGAATTCTACATCCACTTCATCTATCGTATATTCATACAACACGCCGTTTTCATCATATTTATCCAAATCCGTAAATACAAATTCCCAAACCGCTTCGTCATTTTCATCTGCAATAGTCTCACCTGCAGCTACGGTTTGCGAATCGTATTCTTCACCATTCTGCAGTAATACCACTGTAATTTCCGATGGGCGAACTCGATCCGGTGCACCTAGATATTTCCAGGTCTTAGTACCGCGAATTTCCACTTTACCAGATAATTTATTCGTAATATCAAAACCATTGATTGTTCGCGTATAGTTTTCTGGCGCCGTTTCATCGATCGAATACGTCAACTTAATGCCGTTTTCATACATCGGCAAATTCGTAAATTCATAAGACCAGACATCACCTTCCTTCGACCAGGTCGGCGTAGCAATCACCTCAGTTTTAGTACTCTGGCCCTCAATGGTTTTATACAGCTTCAATGTAATATCATTCGGTCGCGTATTGTATGCGTTCGAATTGTCCACCCAACGCTTCGTACCGCGCACTGCCATCAAAACGTTCAAAGTGTTCGTTACGGTATTTCCCGACTGTTGTGATGCATAATTTGTCAACGACGTCGCTTCTCGCACAGAATATGTATATTCTTTGCCGTCTGCATCATACTTCGCTAAACCAGTCACGGTTTTTGTCCAGTTATCACCATTACCATTCAGGGTTACTGTTTGCAAAACTGTGCCGTTGCGCAAAATTTCAAAGTCAACCGATGTTGGGCGCGTACCGTAAGCATTATGATTATCTATCCATACTTTTTCCATTGAAACTTGCGTTTCTCCGGTCAAAGTGTTTGTAATAATATCACCATTCGCAAAACTACTATAACCAGTTGGCACGCCCACTTCCTGCCATGTATAAACATATTCATCACCATTTGAGTCGTATTTTGGCAAACCATGCCAAGAATGAGACCAATCATCTTGTGTCGGATATGTCTCTTTTTGAATTACGACAGAAGGGCCATATGCTACGCCATTCTGATATAACTGCAATGTAATCGAATCAGGCCGCGTATCGTAAGCGTTCGAATTATCTTTCCAAATCTTATGCACCATCGAATATCTCGTGTTTTCCAAGGTATTCGTGATCGTATTCCCCGACTGCGAACGATTATAGCCGTTCGGTACGCTAGGCTCTTCCCAGGTATAAACATACGCATTACCACTTGCATCATATTTTTCTAGGTTGTTTTCCGTATATGACCAGTTATCGCCCGTTCCAGTAATATTAACGTTCTTGTAAAATGCGCCATTTCTCAACAAGTTCAATGTGATATTTGCTGGTCGAGTGTTGTGTTTATTGCTGTAATCCACCCAACGCTTCGTTACGGAAGACGAAGTTGTTGCCGTGTAGGTATTCGTAATCGTATAGCCGGATTGGCTTCTTGAATATCCGCTCGGAACATTAGCTTCATTTATCGTATACGTATATCTCACACCATTTGCATCGTATAACGGTAAACCCGTGATCGTTCTCGTCCAAGTATTTCCAGTACCAGTCACAGTTTCCGTGCTGTATAAATTACCGTTTTGTAGAATTTGAATCTGCACCGAAGTTGGACGCGTATTATCCGCGTTGTTGTAGTCTGACCAAACTTTTGTAATAGTTAACTCTGTCGTTCCCGTTAATGTATTCGTCACAGTCAGCCCACTCGTTGATGGCGAATAGTTCGCCGGCGTGCTCGCTTCGGCAACCGTATATGTATAGCCCGCTGGTAAGCCAGTTACTTCTTGTGTCCAAGTATTACCCGTGCCACTCAAAGTTACTTGCGAGTAGTAAGAGCCGTTTTGATAGATATTAAAAACTATATTGCTTGGACGCGTACTGTATGCATTAGAATTATCGCGCCAAATTTTCGAAACCGTAATCGAAGTATAAGTGATCGCCTGGAAGGTATATTGTCCCAACACCTGATATGCTGAATTACCATTACTCCATAAAGTCAGGGTCCTTTGACCAGATGGCAATGATGCGTTCTGCGCATATTCATACAAATCTCTTGCAGTTAGAGGGTTTCCCGGATCGTGATGACTGCTGTAGAAACCCGCCGGGTCCGTACCGCCAGTATAAGCATAGGAAGAGGCAATCGAAATCGGAATCTGGCCATACCCTCCTTGCTCGCCATAATACATAATCTTAAACATCAACTGGTCAACCGCCGAAGAACTTTCGTCGATAACTTTTGGATATCCCGGCAATGAAGAAACTGCGGTGCCCGCCGGCATAGTTGTTTTACTATGCTCCATACACCAAGCATCAGTCCCGTTGACTGTAAATTGACCTACTGTTGTATAGTCGCCTACAAACTGGTTATACGACGTAACCGTACCAGTATCGGCGATTGCTTTTTTGTCTTCAACCTTATTAAAGATGGCAGTAATACCAGCTACCGCCAAGAATAAAAGGCCAAACAACAAAAACAGCTTTTTGTTGACCCTACGCATTTTTGCGACCTCTTTTTTATGTTGTTAAAATGTTTATTTTAACCCCTATCCACTAACTATATATTATGCTTATTCTTTATTATTTGTCAACAAAAAAAGACCCCTTTCAGGGTCTTTTATACTAACGCGTAAATTTTTCGTTCAGAGTATGATACATTTGAATTTCTTCCGGCTTGAACCAGTAAGAAACTTCCGCATCAGCTTCTTCTGGGTTACCAGAAGCGTGGATCAAGTTTGGCACGGCTTCATCATGTGCATCAGCATAACCGAAAGAAATATGTGCATAATCACCACGAATCGTACCCATATCTGCTGCCATCGGCTCAGTCGAACCAACCATCTTACGTACAAGCGGCACAGCCTCAACACCCTCAAGCACCATTGCAATCACTGGGCCAGAAGTCATGAACTGTAATGTCAAATCAAAAGTCTTTTGGCCACGACGAGTAATCATCTTTGAAATGCCTTCATAGTGCGTATAGTAGTGGTCTTTATCTGGGTTGACCATCTTAGCACCGACAATCTTCAAGCCAACACGTTCAAAGCGGCTCAAAATTTCACCGACGATACCGCGTTGCACCGCATCCGGCTTGAATACAATCAAAGTACGCTGAATTAAGTTATTTGGGTTATTTTCTTTCGTGAAACCAATCGTTGAAGCTTTCAATTCTGGTTTCTCTGATTTTGTTGTTTTTTTAGCATCTTGTTTATCTGCCATCCCAAAAAATCTCCTTTTAACCAATGTACAACATTACAGATAAGAATGCAAAAGCTAATGGTTATCGTTGCAAGTGACCATTCCACCCTCAAGCTTCATCATCAAGGCATACTGACGTGAGCCAACTCCTTTATTGATGGTATTGTCGTCCCTGCCACACGCAGCATTAATAAATACGTGAAATTTATAATCCATCGTATTCAAATCCGTTAACACATCTTCCATGTCATCGCTCACTACAATCGGCGCCGCGAAGCCATAGTTTTTACCTTTTGGATCTCTGAATTGGTCCGAGCAATCACTATAGACTAGGCCATCTTCGGTCGAACATTCTTCGTCGATATATCGACGCACAAAAGTATCTTGCACTCCGCCATCAGTAAACGGAATCTTACCATTATTATTCGACTGATAGGAGTTTACCGCAGTTAAAACTCTTGCCATGTCATCCATTCTTTGTACATTTCTCTGAGTCCTCTGCAATGTCTCGACTGTATTAGAGCTAGTTCCGCCACCATTCGATTCTTTCTCTTCGGAAACATTTTTCTTTGCTTCTTCGAGCTCTTTCTCCAATTTTTCGATTCGCTGATTGGCGGAATTATTTTGACCTATCATTACCGCTAAACCAACGCCCAACCCTATCGCAAGCACAACAACGACAATCAATATTATTAGTAATGGATTACCGGATTTTTTCGGCTCCGCCATCTGCGCACTTGGTGCTGGCGCACTATTATAATTTGACATTACGTTATTGTCTGGCTGCATTTTTCCCTCCTTTTATTTTATTTCCGTATCGCTATGGAATCGCTCATGTACTTCACGCAAATGTGGGTCCGTAACATGTGTATAAATTTGCGTCGTCGAAATATTCGAATGTCCCAACATCGATTGCACCGAGCGTAAATCCGCCCCATTCATCAATAAATCCGTCGCAAACGAATGGCGCAGCGTATGCGGCGTTACGTGCTTCGTAATTCCCGCCAAGCGCACGTATTTATTAATAATTCGTTCTACGCTACGCGGCGTTAAGCGCCGCTCATCTTTTTTCGTATCAGCCTCTGGGCGATTCCGTGAGTTATTCAAAAACAACGCCGGTAGTTTATCGGTACGTTCTGCTAAGTAATCACTAATCGCCTCTGCTGCCTGATCCGAGATAAATACCGGACGATCTTTTTGCCCTTTACCGCGTACCATAAATTCACGCCTTTCCAGATTCACGTGATCACGATTTAGATTAATTAATTCCGACACACGCAAACCAGACGAAAATAATAATTCCAAAATTGCTCGATCACGTAATCCCGTTTCATTATCAAGCGGCACTTCTGCTAGCATGCGATCAATTTCATCTACGTGCAAAAAAGTGACCTGTGGCCTATGCGTCTTCGGCAACTCCACTAAAGTCGGGTCAAGCGATTTAATTCCTCGCTTCGATAGATATTTTAAAAAACCACGAAAAGCTACCAGATGATAGTTCTGCGTCATGACCGATAAACCCTTTTTGCGATCAGTAACATATCGATTTAGCCATAGACGATATTGCCTCAACCATTCCGGCGTGATTTCTTCTGGTTTTAATTCTTCACCACCAAACTCCGTTATGCGCGATAAATATAATTCATAATTACGCGTCGTATAACGACTTCGCCCATTTTCTATCTCAAGCGATTGTAGAAATTCTATAATTAAGTCACTGACAAACATCTACAATATCCCAAATCCTATAAATCTCAATAGACCAGTCTGCAAGAAGAAAATCACCAAAAATCCTAAAATCAAAAACGGCCCGAATGGAATCTTTAATTTATGGTTCTTTTTTATTAATGCGACCGGCAACATCGTAATACAGCCCAACAAGTTAGCCGCAAACATCGCGAACATCGCCAGCCAAAAATTACCCAACATTAATGCTAGTGGCACACAAAGCATCCAGTCGCCACCACCTACCCAACTTTCATCGCTAATTCGATACATTAAATAATAGAATACCGGCAAAATCATCAGCGCACCAATTATCGAGATAACATCAACTGCCCCACCAGCCGCAATTACCTGCCAAATATTCACCCCTAAAAACAACGCCGCAATCACCCAGGTTCCATACATCAAGTTCACTGGCAATTCTTTCCATTTCGCATCATAAACGAATAAAATTACAAAAATCACCAAATTAATTAAGAAAAACACTAATTTTGCAATCTCGAATCCGTCTAGTTTAAATAAACCTTCAAAACCTGGCCACAATATATAGCTCAGCGCAAAAGCAACGCCCGTAAAAACTTCCGATAATATCTCCGCATAACCAATCTTTTTGCGGCACTTACGGCATTTTCCGCCTAACATCAGCCAGCTCACAATTGGAATATTGTCATACCATTGCAGCTGGTATTTACAATTCATACAATGCGACCACTTCGCTTTGTCGCCCTTTCGAATTCTCCAGGCCTGGCAACAAGCAAACGACCCCATCATCGCGCCAAATATAAACAAGATTAGCATTACGCATACGTTTACCATAAATCTATCTTAGCATAAAAATAGAGCCCCTTTCGGAGCTCTATTCTGTTTAGCAACTATGATTAGTGGTTATCGTTGCAGGAAACAGCACCACCTTCTAGGAAGTAGAAGACAGCGACCTGGCGATCACCAGAACCAAGTACGTATTTACCTTCATCGCCACAAGTAGCGTTGGTGTAAACGTGGAAGATGTGGTCCATGGTAGAACCAGCAGAGTTACCGGCAGCAGTAGCCTTAGCTTCGTGCTTGATCATATAAATAGTACCATCTGGGTCGGTGAACTGATCAACACAGTTTGAATAACCGAGAGCGCTCTGTGCACCGGTACCAGTACCAACGGTCTTTGCTGCTGGTGTATCACACTTATCATCGATGTAGCGTGGAACGAAGTTCGTATCAACGCCAGCGGTGTAACCAGTACCAGTACCAAATGGAACCTTACCGTTGTTATTGCTCTGATATGAGTTGATAGCCGTCAAAACGCGGGAAAGATCATCACCACGTTGTGTGTTGCGCTGGCTGCGTTGCAAAGCTGGGAGCGCAATGAAGACCATCAAGAAGATAAGACCGGCGATGGCGAGCACCAACACGACCTCGATAATCGTAAAGCCTTTTTTAGATTTGCTAGACATTTTTTACTCCTTTTTTATTTTTGCAATTAGCAATCGCCCTTACGGCAGCTAGATGCCCTCTAGCCATATTGCCGATTGCAAAATTGTATCTGTGCTCAGTATATAACATGCTTATGCTAAAATGCAAGCATTTTTTGTTTATATTCAGTTTTTCTCTATTAGCTGATCGAACCGACCAACGAGTAGATAGGCAACAATACACCAGCGACCAACAAAGCAGCCACGCCACCGAGCATCAAAAGCATCAATGGCTCAATCATCGTACTAATAGCATTCACTTTTTCATCAAGCTCATCTTCATACACCTGTGCAGCCTTACCGAGCATCTCGTCCATCTTACCTGATTCCTCGCCGATCGCGGCCATATTTGGAACCAGAGGCAAAATATAATCACGGTCTTTCAACGCCGTCGATAGCGGTTTACCACCCTGCACCATCGTTGCCGCATCTTCAATTATTTCCTGCACGACCACGTTATCCGTAGACTCGCCGGCAATATGCACGGAGTCGAGTACCGATACACCCGTGGAGAGCAAAATCTGTGAAATACGCGCGAAACGACCGTTATATAGTAATCTAAATAAGTTATTGAACATCGGTATATTCAACTTAACATTCGCCATCATTCTAATACCTGGCGTCGTCTTAAAGAATTGACGCAGCAAGAACACTATCACGCCGGCAATAATCAATACTATATACCAGAAATTCATAATGAAATCCTTGATGGCAACCAAAATCTGTGTCAGCATCGGCAACTCTTCGCCCATGCTCTCATAGAGGTTTTCCACCTCTGGCACCACGTTTACCATCATATAGACGAATACGAACATAATCACTACCAAGGAAATCAAAGGATACATCATCGCACCCTTAATCTTCTTCATGATTTTTTCGTTCTTTTCTTCCTGTTCGGCAATGCGCTTCAAGCTACTATCAAGCGTACCTGACACCTCACCTGCGCGAATCAATGACATATAGACGTTATTGAAAATATCAGGATGTTTACCGAAAGCGTCACCAAGCGAACGACCCGCCTCGATATCAGCGTTAATCTGCTCAATCACTGCCTTCATGCCCTTGGCTTCAGTCTGCTCTGCGACCGTACGCAAGGATTGTGCCACTGGCAAACCAGCACCAATCAATGTCGAAAATTGACGCGTAAAGTTAATACGATCCGCCGCAGTAACTTTTGATTGCGCCTTATCGAAAAATCCAGTACCTTCTTCTTTTACGCTCTCTGGAATATAGCCACGATCCAGCAAAAGTTTACCAGCCGTACGTTCATTCTCGGCCTGAATAGTACCTTTAAGAACTTTACCTGTACTTTGCTCTTTTGCTCTATACGAGTAGCGTTTCATCCGCGCGCCAACCTTTCAAATTCTTGCAAATCTACCGCGTATTCACGTGCGACATCATACGTAATTACGCCGGTCTGAATTAATTTCACTAACGTGCGATCCATTGTCTGCATACCCTGATCTGCACCGGTCTGAATAATCGTATCGAGCTGATGCGTTTTACCTTCACGAATTACCGAGCGGACAGCTGGGTTTGCAATCATAATTTCTGCCGCTACAACACGACCACCACCAATTGCTGGTACTAAGCGCTGCGCGCAAATCGCCATCAAGATATTAGACAACTGTGAGCGCACCTGTGGTTGCTGATGTGGCGGGAAAACGTCAATCATACGGTCAATACTCTGTGAAGCAGAGTTAGTGTGAAGTGTCGCAAACACCAAGTGACCAGTTTCCGCAATCGTAATCGCGGCAGAAATAGTCTCAAGGTCGCGCATCTCACCAATCAACACGACATCCGGGTCTTCACGCAATGCTGAGCGAAGCGCCGCCGAGAACGAATAGGTATCATAATGTACCTCACGCTGTACTACTACACTACGACGAGACTTATGCGTAAACTCAATTGGGTCCTCAATCGTAATAATATGGCAAGCTTTTTCACGGTTAATCTTATCTACAAGTGCGGCCAAAGTCGTAGACTTACCGGAACCCGTTGGACCAGTCACCAAGACCAAGCCGCGCGGATAGTCCGCAAAGCTCGTTACCACTGACGGCATACCGAGATCAGCAATAGATTTAATTTCATTTGGAATCAAGCGGAAAGCGCCAGCAAGGTTACCTTTTTCATGGAAGGCATTTACGCGGAAACGACCCAAATCGCCGAATGAGAACGAATAGTCGAACTCCTTATCTTTTATCAATATTTGCTTTTGGTCCTCTTCAAGAGTTGAGAAAACAAGACGCTCAACCGTCACCTCATCAAGCGCACCATAGCCACCAATTGGCTGTAAGGCGCCATCAATACGCAGAATTGGCGGTAAACCAACCTGTAAATGCAAATCGCTCGCTTTCGTGCGGACGCATTCTTCCAGAAGACTCTCAATACGGATACCGCTATTCGGAACCGTATTCATCATACCCTGCCCACTTTGTTCCATACAATCATTATACTTGTGCTTTTTCCAAAAATCA
>CAMNBP010000016.1 GCA_946532885.1 uncultured Candidatus Saccharibacteria bacterium | reverse complement strand
GTGATACTCGAATAAATCAAGTCGGCAATCTTTGAGAGCTGATTCGGCGCTACGATTGACAATACCGAACCACCAATTGCGCAGATGATAGAGATAATCACCAGTACGCGAAATTGCTTGAGCTCATGGATGATTCTAGACAAAGCGGCCCCAAAATTCTTCGCCTTATCGCCGTCATGGTAATTTTTGCCGCCACCGTTAAACATTTAATTCCTCCTTCGAAAGTTGCGAGAGCGCAATTTGCTTATATTCTTCACAATTCTTTAACAAATCCTCGTGCGTACCCATGCCGACGCAGCGACCCTTATCCAGTACTAAGATTTTGTCTGCGTGCATGATAGTGCCAATGCGTTGTGCGACAATTAAACTCGTGGCGTCACCAGTATACTTTTGTAATTCTTTGCGCAGAATTGAATCGGTCTTATAATCGAGCGCCGAGAATGAATCGTCGAAAATATAGATTTCCGGATCACGTGCAATGGCGCGGGCAATCGCTAGGCGCTGTTTCTGTCCACCAGATACATTTGTGCCGCCTTGTGCTAGATGCGCATTATAATCTCTCGGCAACTTCTCGACAAAATTCTTTGCCTGAGCAACCTTGATAGCTTCTTTAATCTTTTTCTCATGTATCTTGCCTTTGCCATTGTCGCCGTAGGCTACATTCGAGCTCACGGTACCATCGAAAATCACGGCACGTTGTGGCACGTAGCCAATCTTATTATTCAATGCGCTGAGTTTATAGTCGCGCACATCGACGCCGTCGATTAAAACTTCACCCTCCGTCACGTCATAAAAACGCGGCACGAGATTAATTAGGGTAGATTTACCAGAACCGGTTGAGCCGATGAATGCCACCGTTTCGCCTTTTTCGGCCGTAAACGAAATGTCGCGTAGCAAATATTCTTCTGCGCCAGGGTAGCGGAAAGATACATTACGAAATTCAACGCGACCATGTAAGTTTGGTTCTCCTTCGGTTTTCGTGCCGTCTTTTACGCTGATATCAGTGTCGATTACTTCGTTAATACGCCCAGCCGAAACTTGCGCGCGTGGCATCATCATGAAGATTATCGATAGTGTCAAGAATGACATAATCACGTGTGTAGCATAAGTCGAAAAGACAACCATATCACCAAAGATAATCGGCTTCTCGCCAGGCACAGCCGCTTCGATGATGTAGGCGCCAATAAAGTAAATTGCCAGGGTTACGCCATGCATGACCAGATACATTGCTGGCGACATAATTGAAAATACGTTTTGCACGAAAATCTGAATGTCGGTCAAATCCTTATTAGTCTTCTCGAACTTCTTTTCCTGATATTTTTCAGCATTAAAGGCCCGTACAACGCGGATGCCGTTCAAATTTTCGCGCGTAACGCCATTTAGGCGATCGGTCAAAGCCTGAATTTTCTTGAATCGTGGCGTCACTAGTGCCATTACAGTTGCGTTAATCGTGATTAGAATTACCACGGCTACTGCAGTTGCCGTACTCCATTGCCAACTCTTGTTCGCAATCTTAAAAATCGCCCAACCAGCCGTCAATGGCGCACGAATTAGCATACGAATACCCATCGACAAGAACATCTGAATCTGCGTGATGTCATTAGTTGTGCGCGTGATTAGGCTACTGGTCGAGAAATTCTTAACTTCATTCATACCCAGACGCTCAACCTTATCGAATAGCTCCTTGCGGGTATTCATCGAAAAATCCGCCGCGATCACTGAGATAAAGAAGCCCGAAATCGCGTTCGCGACAAACGCACCAAGCGTACAGAGCACCATGAGCCCTCCGTTATAAAGAATGTCGTTCATGCTGCCGTTACCGGACTGTACGAGCACGGTAATTTCTGACATGTAATCTGGTGTTTTGAGTTCAAGCCAGACCTGTATCACGATTGCGGTTAATGTTAGCAAAATAAAAGCATAGTCGCGCCTTTTGAGGTTTCTAAAAAGTCTAAACATTTATTCCTTTGTTTAAGATAAAAATAAGAGTAATTTCTGCATATAATAATTATAGTCAGCAACATTAATTCTAACTGAAAAACGGTCAAAATAAAAGAGGCCCCGTCACGCAAATGTGGCGGGGCCAACCCTAAAGCACGATGAAGGCCTTAGGGTCAGGTAGGGGTGCAGCAGCTTTTTTCAGATCAACTTTCTTCCGGAAACCGGTAAGATGGAAAAATCCCATTTTTTTGTCCCGCTCGGGACATCGCGTCCCAACTCGGGACCACACTGCACTCGGAGGTGTGCTCGGCATACCCCCATACCGAGAACCCACGAGGCCTTAGCCTCAAGCTGCTGCGGGTTACCGCCTGGGTTAGGTTTCTGAAGCTTGTAACGACACACGTCCACATTGTGGAACAAAGGTCTGAGCATACTCAGAAAACCGACCGTCGTTGGCGGACTATTTGTATAATAGCACATTAAGCTAAAATAGTCAAGTATTTTTCCTAAAAATCATCAAAAAATCAACTATTTTATCTAGAATAATTCGACTTGGCCAGGGGTGAGACCGTCCGCGTCTTCGTCTGGCTCAATATTATAGAAATCAACTACTTCTGGTGAAGATTTAAGCGCGCTTGGCCAAATACGTTGCGTCAGGGATAGGCCATCAATGCTTTCGCAGCGGCTGAGTGCGACATATAACTGCCCAACATCAAAACAACTCGGATCAACAATCGCCTTTGGGTATGTTTGCCCCTGACTCTTATGGATCGTAATTGCGTAAGCTAGGCGTAGTGGGATTTGCTTGAAAGTTCCAATCGTGTCATGTTCGATAGTTTCTCCGTTCCAAATTGGCCGGCTTATCTCCCATTCGTGATATTTGACGTCGGATTTTTGGTTGTTATCCCAAATCACCTTGACGGAGCGGTCGTTAATTTTTTTGACAGTGCCAAGTTGGCCGTTTTTGAAATTCTCCTCATTGCAGAGCGCTATCACGCGGGCGCCAGGTTTTAGCACTAACTCTAAGTCAGCCGCTTCGTCGCCCTTATTGACGGTGCCCTCCTTGGTTGCCATAAAGACATATTCGTCGCCGTCAATCTCAGCTAATTTTTGCTGGTTGATGCGGTTTGCCTTTGCATTTGTTGGAACCAAATAAATCGCTTCTGGATCTGGCTCATCAATGATGACTTGATCGTTGAAATATTCCAAACATTGTACGTCGCCAACCCGCGCCAAATCCAATTGGCTAACAAATGTTTCTTCGCTCTGGCGGACCACCTCATCGAGTTTGAAGGTTTGAAAATTGAAGAAGTTCCAGTTTGCGCCATTAAAACAGAAACCATTGCCGAGTTTCGGGTATTTATTTTTTAGAATCTCGCGATCCTCATTGCGCAGCACTGGTGGTAGTTGAAAGAAGTCTCCCACTACGATTAATTGTTTTCTGCGACCGGTTAGACGTTCGGCCTTAAAAATCATTTCAGCTATATAATCAAACAAGTCTACGCGACACATTGAGATTTCATCAATTACTATTGTCTGCGCGTTCAGGATTTCTTCTGGTGGATGTACGGTTTTGCTGTAATCGTAAACCTGTCGATAGGGTAGATGAAAGGCGCGGTGAATCGTGCTACCGCCACGCAGCTTTAGTGCTGCGATGCCAGTTGGCGCACATGCTATCACGTTGCGTTTCGCATGGTCGAGATAACGCTGTAGAACGTATGATTTTCCAGTACCGGCGTCGCCTGTCAAAAATACGTTGCGTCCATTCAGCATTGCTGTCAGGGCTGACTTTTGGCAATCGGTTAAACCGTCGTATTTATCTGTACCTAGCATGCTTATTTATTATACAAACAAAAAACCTGCTCTTGGCAGGAAATCGTCTAAATGGCAGGGGCGGCAAGACTCGAACTCGCGACACCTGGTTTTGGAGACCAGTGCTCTACCAACTGAGCTACGCCCCTAGAATCTAACAACGATTATAACACAGGCTCGGCGTCACGAAAAACGCAAGCATTTATGCTAGAATGGATGTAGATAAAAAGGGAAAATATGAATACGTCTTCGAATACTATTCCAAATGCCAGCATTCCACCAAGCGAAATGCCATCAAATACCAACCAAGCGCCAAAAAAGAACAATACTGCGCTAATTATTATCGTGACAATTGTTGCAATTATCTCCATTTTGCAGATTCTACTACCGATGGGAATCGTGTTCTTAGCGGCTTCAAATTTTGACGGTATTTTCGATGATTTCTACCAAGAAATTCAGGACTTAGATTCCGATGCGGCCGGTTATGCTGCTTATGGTGGCAAATGGCAAATTGAGGACTACGATTATTGCGTAACTCTAAATAGCGACTATAGCTATGTCTGGCAAGAAGATTGTTTAGTTAGCGAAGACAATGTCTATCATGGCAACTATACCGTAAAGAGCGGCAAAGAGGCCCTCGAAGATCTTGGCATGGATCTTGACGATGTAGACGAGATAGCTGACGCTGGTGGCGTAATCGTAAACCGGGTATACAGTTTTGTTTTTACGGAGACGTCAGGCATTCGCGACGAAGGTGAGGTTAAGCCGGAAGAGCTTCAGAGCCATAAATATCTTTTCTACTACATTAATAGTAAAGAAGCCGTAATGTACGATATGGACAAGAAAGAAACATATTCACTTGATTATGTCGTAACAGAAGACAAAGAAGACGAAAAACCCGAGCTACCAATCGACGCAACCCCACAGCCGACCAATCGTACTTAGTTCCATGCTAGAATATATCTAGTATGTATGATAAATTTTCTGATTTTATTAAAGACAAACAGCATGTTTGTGTGATTCAAGCCGAGAATCCGGACGGCGATTCACTTGGTTCGGCTTTAGCACTCGAAGAAGTGCTTGCCGATAAACAGGTTTCACTTTATTGTCCAGTCGATATACCAAAATACATGCGCTATTTTGAAGGTTGGAGCAGAGTAGAAAACGAGTTTCCGTACAAGGCTGATGCGTATATTATCGTCGATACGGCTTCTACGATTTTGCTTTCGAAATTGCTCGATGATGGTGCTATTCGGAATTGCCTTTATTCGGCGCCAGTATTAGTTATTGACCATCATGAGACTGCGCCAGATTTGGATTTCGCTCACGAAGAAATAATTGAGCCATGTTCTAGTTGTTGTGCTTTGTTATACCACATCTTTACAGACCAGAAGCTTGCCATCAACGCTCAATGTGCCGAGAATTTACTTTACGGCATCGAGTCTGACACACTCGGCCTAACTTCGCAGTCGACTACGGCGGAAGATTTCCGCGCCTGTGCTGCTTTGATTGACGCCGGTGCGCAAATTGCCGATATGGAGGAGCGCCGTCGCGAATTTATGAAGAAGTCTGCGCGCATTCTTGACTACAAGGCCGACCTCATTAAACGCATCGAATATCATCTCGATGGTAGACTAGCGACAGTTCTGATTCCGTTCGAAGACATTCAGGAGTATTCCGACGAATACAACCCAAATGTTCTCATTCTAGAAGAATTGCGTCTCGTGGAGGGAGTTGAAGTTGCAGTGGCGATTAAAACTTATCCAGACGGTAAACTAACTGGCAAGATTCGTAGTTCAAAGCCAATCGCCGAGCAACTCGCTGGCTATTTTGGTGGTGGCGGGCATCCATATGCGGCCGGTTTCCGCATTTACGAAGATTATAGCGAGACTCTGCCGGAATTAATATCTGCCACCATGAAGTTGCTCGATGAAGAATAATTTACAGAAGATTTGGGATTACGTCGTTCACCGGATTTTGCATATTCCGGTTACAATGTCAGTGCGGTACGATTTTTCTCGTTCACTTAAACCAGAACTGACAATTATTTTCCTGCACGGTATTGCTGCTTCATTTGCGAGTTGGCGCCCAACTGTCAAAGAGCTCGCCGCCGATAAAGATTTAAGTAAAGTGCGCTTTGTGGCGCTCGACTTAATTGGTTTTGGTCGTTCCGAAAAACCAAGCTTCTTCAAATATGATTACGAATCGTACCGTAAAGTCCTGAAGCGCACATTAAAGAAACTCAAAATCAAAACTCCAGTCGTAATTGCCGCTCATTCGATGGGTTGTTTAATTGCAATGGATTTCGCGGAACACACCAATTATCCAATCGAAGAACTTGTTTTAGTCTCACCACCATTTATGCATCAAAATGAATCGGCGAATATTTTCGATCGACTGCATAATCGCGCGTTCAAAGATATCAACAATAATACCGATGCGCCGATTGTTGAGGCGATCGCAAAATTCGTTGACGCGGTTTCAAGCTTCGAAAAGCGCCATCTTAATACGCCAGCTTTTCACCAAACCATGGATAAAATTATTTTAAATCCAGACAATTGGCGCATGGCGATAGAAAGTAAAATTGACTGCGAAGTAATTCATGGTCGCGTTGATCCTTTAGTTATCGGTAGCAATTTGCGTGCTATCGAAAAACGTAACTCGCATTTTCATTTGCTGGAGACCTTTGGTGGTCACGACATTGTTGGCCTGAAGCAAAAACGCGTTTTACGCAAAGTTAAAGAAGTTGCCTTGCGTCATCTCCTTGCCGCTAAATAGTTGCGCTTATGCTATAATTTAGCTATATGATACACGGGTTGGGCGTTAATACTGAATCTATCAAAAAGCGAATTCGTTTCTGTAACTACTTATCAGTAGCGCAAATTTTTTTGCAAGACAACTTCTTATTGAATCGCCCATTAGATTTCTCTGATATCAAACCGCGCCTGCTCGGCCACTGGGGCTCATGCCCAGGAATCAATATCGCCTATGCCAACCTTAAGGCGCGTTTTCCGAAGATGCAATTCATCCTCGGGCCAGGGCACGGCTATCCGGCTCTACAGGCTAACCTTTTTTATGACGGTGATTTAGCTGAATATTACCCAGATGCTACGCAGACATTGCATGGCATCGAATATGTTTGTAAAAACTTTTCTTGGCCGTATGGTTTTCCGTCACACGCCAGTCCGTTTACGCCAGGCGTCGTAGCAGAGGGCGGTGAGCTAGGTTATTCATTAGCCTCAGCTTATGGTGCCGCACTGGGTCGTCCGGATAAATTTGTTGCCGTCCTAATTGGCGATGGTGAACTCGAGACCGCTACTGCGCTAGCTAGTCTGAACCTTAATAAAGTTTTACGTTCAGTAAATAACGGCCATGTACTTCCGATCTTACATTTGAACGGCTACAAGATTTCTGCGCCGACTATTTACGGTCGCAGCAGTGAACGGGAATTGCTCCAAATGTTACGTGGTTTCGGCTATGATCCAGTAATCATTGACGGTACGAATGTTGAGGAATTCCAACTCGTTTTAGGTGATCTGAAATACAACACCTTTATTGTAATGAAGACGCCGAAAGGTTATACGGGGCCGAAGGAGGTTGCGGGTCTAAAAGTTGAAGGAAACTGCGCCGCACACCAAGTCCCATTACCGAAAGCCAAGACCGACGAAAAGCAATTAAGAATGTTAGAACAATGGTTAAAATCGTATAAATTTGAGGAGCTTTACCATGAGTTTACCCACGACAATTGAGCACCCGGGCAGTGAGTCTTTCTCTTCGGCTAAGGTTTTTGGTGAAGCTTTGCGTGACCAGCTTAAGCAGCATGAGGATTTCTATTTCTTTTCGCCAGACGAAACTACATCGAACCGTCTTGATGCAGTTTTTGAAGTATCCGATCGTGCTTGGGGCCTCGAAACGCGCGATTGGGATAAAAGTCTTTCGCGCGACGGACGCATTATCGAAATGCTTTCCGAGAATACTCTATTCGCCGTACTAGCTAGTCATATTCTCAACGGTGGACGCGGTGCGATGACGTCATACGAGTCATTTCTGCCGATCGTGTCTTCGCAAATTGACCAGCATCTAAAATTCCTTAAGCAAAGCAAAGAGGTAAGTTGGCGACCAGATTATGAAGCGCTAAATATTTTATCGACATCTTGTTGGCAGCGCCAAGACCACAATGGCTACACCCATCAAAATCCGGGCTTAATTTCGCATTTGTTGGCAAAACCTTCCAATGAAGTTAACTGTTTATTCCCGGTTGATGACGTGGCGGCTTCGGCGGTGAGCGAATTTATTTTCGAGCAGAGCAAGAATGTTGTAAATCTTACAACATTTAACAAAATCCAACTTCCACGCTGGATCGACATCAATCATGCCCGTTTTCAGCTTGAAAATGGTGGCGCTTCGATTTTTGGTTTTGTTTCTGACGATGAGCCAGACGTTATCGTGGCTGGTGTGGGTGATATTCCATCTAATGAAGCAATTGAAGCCATTAAACTAGCGAAACACGAAGTTCCACAATTGCGTATTCGCTATGTCGGCATTGCCGCTCTGTCATATGCGGCAATCGGCACGACCGAAAATAAATTATCGCAAGATAAATTTAATGAGTACTTTACTCAAGACAAGCCAATTATCATTAACTTTCATGGCTATGCCGAAACTATGCGCGGCATTATGGCACATTATACGAATCCGCATCGGGTAGATATTCACGGCTATGAGGATCAAGGTTCTACTACTTCACCGATGGATGAGTTGACGCGCAATCATTGTTCGCGCTGGGATATATGTATTAATATTCTTGAGCGTGCCGGTCATTCAGAGTTTACGGAAAAATATCTAAAAATCATCGAGAGTAATTCGCGTTACGCCGGGCTCTATGGTGTAGATAAATAAAAAATCCCCCATTAGGGGGATTTTTTTATTCGGCTGCGTTTGGTTCTTCTTCCTGCTCGTTTATTTCTTCGGGTCCTTCTGTGGCAGCTTGCTCATTTTCATTTTCGCTATTCGCGACGGTCTTTGCTGCTTCTATTGCGGCATGTCCCATTACTGAATTGTCGGGTATTTTGAAAACGCCAATTTCTGGGTTTGTATTTGGCGCATCCAATTCGTAATTCTTCATTTTCCTCCTATTTGAAACTATTATAGCAGAGTGTTTGTTTGCGCTTATCTTTGACGGTATATCCTTGCTATGTTATAGTTTGCACGTCGCATTTTCCTTGCCATTTTATGCGACAACAGTTCTTTTCAATCCTATTTAGACGAAAGGGGGGTGAATAATGAAAAAGATGACGCTTATAGCTGGCGGCGTTACGGTCGCGATTGCTGTCGGTATTGGTCTATACTTTGTCATTCGGCGCATCGGCGCATGTCTTGAAATCCTGCGCGATTACGATGAGCGCGATGAGTATGGTCTAGACGGCAGTGGTGGCTACGCCTGAAAGTAGCGTAATGGCCATCTTATTATTCGTGTTTCGTCTATCTAGCCTAACGCCCCGGTCGTTCTCTGACCGAGGCGTTTTGTCTATTAGATGTACATTATCAGAAGCAAAAGGAAGAGGATTCACCGATGATTTGTTATAATCATGGCATGAGTAAACTAATATTAATCACGAACCCAGGATCTGCTAGCCGCAAATACGCACTCTATGATGGCGATGAATTGATGGCACAGTTGCACTTTGAGTACGAAGGCAAAAAAGTTGTTTGTACTATTAATGATGTCGATGACGGCAAGAAAAAAATCAAGCCAGCCATCGATAATTTAAATGATGCAATTGCCGTATTGCCTCAAATTCTACGCGATGAGCAATACGTTACCGATCAGCACAAACTCGCCGCTGTAGTTGTTCGCATTGTTGCGCCTGGCGATTATTTCACCGAAGACCACATTGTTGACGATGAGTATATGGCTAACCTCAAAGAGGCCGAAAAGCGCAACCCAATCCATGTCCCAACTACCGCAAATGAAATCCGCGGTATCCGCAAAAACTTTGCCGGCGTAAAAATCATTTCCGTATCTGATTCTGCTTTCCATTGGGAAAAACCAGATACTATGAAATACTACAGCTTCGATATGAAGCTCGCTGACGAATATGAAATTAAGCGCTATGGTTATCATGGTTTGAGCTACGCATTTATCTCTCGATATATGAAAGAGCACGATATTTTGCCAGAAAAGCTTATCGTGATGCATCTTGGCTCCGGTTCATCCGTTTCTGCAATCTTGAACGGCAAAGCCATGGACAACTCCATGGGCTATACGCCACTCGAAGGTGTCGCCATGTCGACTCGCGTTGGTACGATTGATGTCGCTGCTGCTTTAGCTATCAAGAAAGCCCTCAAGATGAAGACCGACGAAGAGTTCTTGCTTTATCTAAATAAGCAATGTGGTTTGCTTGGTCTTTCCGGCGTATCCGACGATATGCGTGAGGTGATTCAAAAACGCGACGAGGGCGATTTGCGTGCCAGCTTGGCGCACTCAATCTTCGTCTATCGTATCCAGAGCTATATTGGCCAGATGGCTGCCGTTTTAGCTGGCGCCGACGCTATTGTCTTCGCTGGAACAATCGGTGAACGCTCTGATGAGATTCGTCATTTTGTCACGCAAAAGTTGGGCTATCTCGGTTTCCGCCTCGATGCCGAGAAGAATGCAAACTTGGAATATACTGACCGCCATGCAGTCATCTCTGCAGAGGGTAGTAAGCCAATATATGTTATCCAGACCGACGAAACCGATGAGATGATTCATCGCGCACAGAAGTTTATCGACTAATCTCGGAAGATTCTTCAAAAAAGACCGGACAATTCGCCCGGTCTTTTTGCTGTCATCTGTAAAATAATGTTAAGCTAGATATATGGAGAGATTTTATGATTATTTTGCGCCAGCGCACTACGATTTAGACTTAAATATCAACTCTCGCAAAACTAAAATCGACGGCCATGCTGAGATTTTGGGCGAGGTAAAAAATAGCACAATTAAGCTACATGCCGTAGATATAGAAATCTCTAACCTTATTGTTGACGATATTGAAACTAAATTCGAAACCAAAGATGGCGCCGTTATAATTAAGGGCCTTTCCCTAGGCGAGCATCGTTTTGTTTTGGACTTCGTTTCACATATCAAAGAGAATATGGAGGGCGCTTATCTTTCAAGATATCAAGCCGAAGGCCAAGAGCATTTAATTGTAGTAACCCAATTCGAGTCGCATTATGCGCGTCAATGTTTTCCGTGTGTTGATGAGCCAATCGCCAAGGCGACTTTTAGTCTCAAAATCTCATCCATCCAAGACGATACGATTCTCTCCAATATGCCAGCAAAGTTTAAATTGCAACAAGATGGTCGCAAAACGGTCGAGTTTGAAGAAACACCACGTATGTCGACTTATTTAGTTGCTTTTGCGGCAGGTGAATTTATCTCATACGAAACAAAATCGCAACATGGCGTAAAAATTACATCTTACGCCGGTCTACATCAGCCGGTCGGCGATTTGAAGCATTCCGCTGATTTTGCGGCCGAAGTTCTCGATTTTTATGACAATCTATTCAAGACGCCATTTCCATTGCCAAAACTAGATCTCTTGGCTCTGCCGGACTTTGAGGCTGGCGCCATGGAAAACTGGGGCCTCACGACTTATCGTGAAATCGCCATGCTGGCTAATGAAAAATCTTCTATCGACCAGAAGCTTTATGTCGACACAGTAATCGCGCACGAATTATCGCATATGTGGTTCGGCGATTTAGTGACGATGGCCTGGTGGGATGACCTTTGGCTCAACGAATCTTTCGCTAATATGATTGAGACTTATGCCGTCGACAAGCTACATCCGGAACTTGACGCCTGGGATGATTTCTATACTTCTGCTGTTTTGCTCGCCCTACGCCGCGACTGTCTGCCAGATGTTCAGCCTGTTAAAGTTGACGTCGCAAATGTCAATGACATCGAGAATCTGTTCGATGGCGCAATTGTATACAGTAAAGGTTCACGTTTGCTTTTGATGTTAATGCGCACGATGGGCGAAAAGGCCTTCTTCGCTGGTTTGACAGATTATTTCAAACAACATGCCTACAGTAATACGACCGCTGATGATTTATGGAATGCTATGACTCCGCATACGGATTTTGATGTCCAAAAGTTCATGACGCCATGGCTAGTCCAATCTGGTTACCCGGTCATTAAAGGCAAACAGCAACAACGTTTTCTCCTTACAGAGCAGAAAGATGACCAAAAATATCCAATCCGCGAATTACGCGATGATTTATCTGGCCATTATCTAATTAACCTGAGCGATGAAGAGCTGGCGCACAAAATCGATAATTTTGCGGCGCTGAATAAAGAGCAAAAGCTGCGTCTTCTGATCGACCGCCGTCTACTGGCGAAGACTGACATGGTTTCAAGCGCGTCATTATTGCCATTATTAGAAAAGTATTCTAGTGAGACCGATACGGTAATTTGGGAAATAATTTCTGCCACAGTCGCTGACTTGAAAATCTTTTTCGAAAAAGACACGCCAGAAGAGAAGCAATTCAAAGCTTTTGTTGGCCGCTTAGTCGAAGATAATTACAAACGCCTCGGTATTTCTGGCAAGGTGGGCGAACCAAGTACCGATACTCGTTTGCGTCCGGTGATTATGTCGCTAAAGCGTTATTCTGGCGACAAAGAGTTTTTCGACAAAGTTGTGCGCACTTACCGAGATGTCGATATTAATAATATAAATAATAATTTACGTTGGGTTGTCTTGGCGGTATTGAGCAATCAGAATCGCGATTTAGCCGCCGAATACTTCGAAATCTACAAGAATTCATCTGATGTTTCGCTCAAAAGCGATTTAATGGACGCCATTACTTTAACAAAAGACCACGAACTTTGCGCTAAATATTATGAATCTATAAAGAATGGTGCTATCCGCCCACAAGATCGTCTTTATTTCTTTGTTCGCCTGGTACGCAACCGTCATTTGCATAAAGATAGCCTCGATTGGTTCTATCAGAACTGGACGTGGCTAATGGAAGTTGAGGGCAGCAAGACGGCGCCGGATTATCCGCGTTATATCGCCAGTGCTATTACGCGTCAGGAAGATGCCGACCAATATAAAACTTTCTTTAAGCAATATATTCATGAATCTGCCTATGCTCGCAATATAAAGATCGCCTTCACTGAAATTGATGCAACATTGAAACTAATAAAAACCGACCAGGCAGCCGTATTTACTGTACTAAAAGAGCTAAATTAGTCCTTCAGGTCCAGTTTTTACCCCTAAAAAGCCCCAAAAATCGCCAAAAAGGCCAAAAAATCAAAAAATCTTCAAAAAAACCCTTGCGTCGGATGAAAATTTGATATACAATCAGAACAGTTTTTGAGCAAGTTCGCTTGATTGTTTATGAACCTCTGCCCAAGTTAGATAAATTGCGAGGAAAAAAGTCTAACTATTTTCTTCGGCTTTGGAATTTGTCGATTAACAATTTGATGACAACAAAGGAAATTTAATTGGCGGTATCGAATTTTTAATTCATACCAAACTGTAATTGAGTATCAATTACTAGTTAAGTCAATGCATAAAAA
>CAMNBP010000015.1 GCA_946532885.1 uncultured Candidatus Saccharibacteria bacterium | reverse complement strand
TTTATGCTTTATTTGCATGCTAAAATAGTGTAAGAAATGGGTGGTAAATGAATCGAATTGCAGCATATCTGAATCGATATATTGATGGTGTTGCCTATAGTGCGCCAAGTATTTTGGAGTGCTACGCGACGGACCGTTCAATTTTGAAATATCATCCGCGCATTGTCGCGGTTCCGGCCAATACGCAGGACTTGTGCCGTTTGTTGCGTTTTAGCTTCCAGCTCACCAAAAAGAAAATTGATTTACCTATCACTGTGCGTGGTGGCGCAAATAGCAAGACTGGAGCGGCTATCGGCAACGGCTTGACGGTTTCGACCGAAAAATTGAACCGAATTCTCGAAATTGATACGCGTCAACGCCTGATTCGCGTTCAGGCGGGTGCAAGTTATCATGACGTCTGCGAGGCGTTGCATAGTCATGGGCTCGATTTGCCGATACTGGCGGATCCGACCGAGACGATTGGTGGCATCATTGCGCGCGGCGCGAAAGCATCGCTGAATGCTAAGCCGATGGATGTTTCCGAATTAATTGAGCAGCTGGAATTTGTCCTGTACGACGGTACAATTATTGAGTCTGGCCGCGTCAATCTTGCTAAAGACAGTAAGAAATTTAAGGCGACCGAACGCGATATTTATCGTAAACTTAATCAGATCATCAAGGCGCCGACCAATAAAGTTAGTAGTTCCGACCATCGCGGCTATTACAATTTGTCAAAAATTGATCCAAAACACTTCAATTTAGCTGACTTAGTATGCGGTTCGGAGGGCAGTTTAGGAATTATTTCCGAAGTAATATTGCGTTGTGAGGCAATTTATGACGCTCCAGATTATGTTGCCGTACTATGCCAGGACAATACAAAATTCCTTCGTTTAACCAAATTACTCAAAGAGCTCAAATTTAATGATATCGCGTATTTTGATACAGAAATCTTTAATGCGAAAGAGTCAACTGGCAAAGATACAAACTTCTTCCGCAATGCGTCGGATGACGGTTTCTTGGTGATTGCGAGTGCGAAGGATGATTCCAAACGCATCCGTCGCTTAAAAATCCGCAAACTCGGCAAAAAATTGCCAAGCGGTCTCAAGCTGATTCGCTCTACGCCGGAAAATATTTCAGAGTTTACTGCGCTAAATGAAAAACTAACAGCCTATCTCAATGATACTGGCGCAACTCAGCATCTTCCATTGCTGGATGATACTTTTGTGCCCGAAGATAAACAAAAAGAATACCTAGAGGGCATTAATAAGTTTGCCGCGGCTCTAAAAACGCCACTGGCGCTATATGGCAACCTCGATCATAATTTATTTACTTTCCGCCCAGCTTTCAATCTAAATAATTCTGACGATCGTCGTAAGATGATAAAGCTGATTCGGATCTATGTTGATTTCCTCGATCAAATTGGTGCTTCACTTTGCGGTAACGCTTCGGATGGTCGTTTATTGGCAATGTTCGGCAACTCAAAGCGCGACGCAAAACAAATGGCGCTTGAATCCGAAGTTAAGAAAATCTTTGACCCGGCCGACATCTTGAACCCTGGCATCAAACATGAAGTCGATGCGCGCGTGGTACTAAAACACTTCCGTACCAGCTACAACACTGGCATCTCCTCAAAAGATTAACGCTTTCGCTTTATAAGCTATCTGTTTAATGCTATAATTTTGAACATGATAAGCAGCAGTAACAAGAAAAATACTTCCATCGAATTCACTGTGGCTTTTGACCAAGATGATTTCGAACCAGCCCGCTTGCAAGCGCTCGAACGCCTCGCGCGCAATGTGAAGATTCCGGGCTTCCGCAGCGGCAAGGCTCCAGCCAATGTCGTTGAACAACATGTCGATCCAAACGAATTGGCTAATATGATGCTCGATATTCTCGTGCGCCGTGCAATTCCGAAAGTATTTGCCGATGAGAAGGTCAATCCTATTTCGATTCCGCATGTTGAAGTTATTAAATATGTCCCTGGTGATTCTGCTGAGGTTAAGATTTCCGCCGATATTATGCCAGCCGTTAAGCTCGCCGATTACAAAAACCTTAAATCTACTTTTACGGAACCAGTAATAAGTGACGCTGACGTCGATGATGTTTTGAGCCGTATCGCCGACAATCTTGCCGAGAGTAAGGTTGTTCGCCGTGCCGCTAAGCTCACTGACGAAGTAATCATCGACTTTAAGGGCATGAAAGACGGTGTGGCTTTTGATGGTGGCACTGCAAAAGATTTCAAGCTTGTACTCGGTTCTGGTCAATTTATTCCAGGCTTCGAAGACGCCCTTGTTGGCCACGAATCTGGCGACAAGTTCAATATCGATTTAACTTTCCCTAAAGATTACCATGTCAAAGATCTCGCTGGTCAACCAGTAGTATTCGAAATCTTGATGAAGCAGGTCAACGAAGTTGTAAAGCCAGCCATTGACGATGAACTCGCTAAGAAGACCGGCGGTTTTGCAACCCTGAAAGAGCTTCGCGAAGATATCTTCAAGAATATCGAGGCTCAGTCTAACCGCGAAGCCGAAAATCGTTACAAAGACGATTTGCTCAACGAATTGGTAGACGGCTCCAACACCGAGGCACCGAGCGCACTCGTAGACGAGCAAACTGCTCATATCAAAGAAGATATGGCTCGCAATTTCCAAACTCGTGGCATGACGCTCGAAGATTATCTTAAACAGCATGATCAGACCGAGGCTGACTATACGAGCGAGGTTCGCCAAGCCGCTGAACGTCGTGTAATTAGCAGTATTATCGTCCAAAAGCTTTCCGAAGAGCTCGAAATCGAAGTTGACGAAGAAGCGGTCGAAAAGCAATTGGCCGAAATGCGCCACGTCTACAAGCGCGACGAAAACGCCATAAAGCAGCTTGACAATCCAGAGGTTATCAACGGCATCCGCAACCAGATGCGCATTAATATGACCATGGATAAGCTCGTTGAGCTTAATAAGCCACACGCCAAGAAAGTAAAAGCGACCGGCAAAACTGCCGACAAGAAGCCAGCTTCCAAAAAGGCAAGCGCCAAGAAGAAATAAAAATTAGCCCTTCGGGGCTATTTTTTATTGGCGAGATGCCAGTGGTTGCCGTATTCACATTTATAAACTTGTAGCGAGCCGACCTCTAGCCCATGTTCGAATTCGACTAGGCGTGCACTTTGCTCAGCCGTTTCTTCATCTGGATAGCAGACTTTATGTTTGTCATTTACCCAACATTTTTCCGGCTCGTATGGCTGCGGATTCATTTTGCGCATTAAAAGATTCCCTTCAAATATTTCTGGCGCTCGTCTTCGGGTATATGTTCAATCGCATAGCGTAGCGTGGTACGGCTAAGTCGCGAATAATTATTAATCAGATATGACTCGATGACGTGCTTATCTACCTTACTATAAATATCGCGTAACATCCAGCCGCAGGCCTTATGCATGAGGTCTTCGGGGTCATCAAGGCGATTATCGATCATTTTGAGTCCATCGCCCATCGCTCCTTTTCGATAAAACGCCATGTAAGAAACGACGGAGATTCGACGATGCCATAGATTTTTGTCGGCATTCAGCTTCCTGAGGATAGATTCATCATGGTTTTCGTAACACCAGCGGCCAAGAATATGTGGCGAAAAACAATCCACCAAATCCCAGTTATTGATATGGTCGATATTGTCGAGGAAAATCTTTAGGCAGGCTTCTGGTTGCTTTGGATACTGCAGTGCCAAAATCGCAAGCGCGCAAAATCTAAACTCGTGAACAGGGGAGACGAGTAGCTTTTCGACGTCTTCAAGCGGTAATTTTCGGTATTCTCTAGCCACGCTTCGCACATGCGGCGAGCGGATTCCGAGCAGAATATCACCTTCGCCATATCCGCCAGGCCGGATCCCAAAATAATGCTGCGTATGTTTGGCGCGATCTGGATCAATCCCTTTTTCAAGCTCAGAAATCACTTTTTCTAGCATGAAATCATTTTAACATAAGAGAAAACTCTTGCAAAATAAGCAAAAGTGTGATATAATATAATTATGAATATTTTGGGTTATTTTTTGGGATTATATCAAGAGAAAAAGCAGGTCGCATTGCTATCTTGGGCATACGGCATTATTGCGGTTGGCGTGACTATTATTGCTGGTCTTGTCGCCTTAATTAATCAATCAGTCGGCGTTGCATTTATGATAATCCCGCTGATTGCCATTGTCGCGTTTAGCGTCAATATCGTGATGTGGGCTTTAGTTCGCTTCGCCATTGAATCTGCTGGCGTCCGTGCTATTGAGAAGCGTTTAGCTCCATACAAGAAGCTCGGCCATGAAGTAGTCAAGACCGCCGAACGGGTCGAGGCGCAGCCAAAAAAGCAATCATCCAAAAAGAAATCCAGCAAATAACTTGCTAAAATTTAAGCATGAACCCTGCAGAAGATACTCGAAATCTTGTTGATAAATTTAAGGGCTTACCGAACGAGACGGTAGTGGCCGAGCTTGATAAGAGTCGCACTTCGCTTGAGATTGCGATTGAAAATTTAGCGCATGACTTCAATATTGGTACAATCGTGCGTAATGCAAATGCTTTTAACGTCGCACGCGTGCATATCATTGGTAAGCGCAAATACAATCGTCGTGGCGCAATGGTTACAGATAAGTATTTACATATCGATCACTTTGCGACCGTTGGTGAGTTTGTTGCCGATGCGCGTGCGCGTGGCATGAAATTGGTCGCAATAGAAAATAATCGCCCCGAGAGTAAACCGCTTCAAAACGCCGAAATCGCTGCTAATTCAATTTTGATATTTGGCTCTGAGTCTGATGGTATTTCGCAAGAGCTCTTAGATTGCGTTGATCAGTGTTTTTACATTGAGCAGCTTGGTTCGACTCGCTCAATTAACGTTGGTTGTGCGTCGGCGGTCGCAATGTATGAAGCAACTCGCCGTCTAGGGTATTTTAATCATGCGTAAGTATCAGCTGTCGCAGCATTTCTTGCGCAGTCCGAAGCTTGCGCTGTTTTTAATTGGCCATAGTAATATCAAAAAGCGTGATACGGTAATCGATATCGGGGCTGGCTCTGGTGTCATTACGGTCGCGCTGGCGAAACGCTGTAAGCGAGTAATTGCTGTGGAGCCTGACGCCGAGACAGCAGAACTACTGCGCAAAAACGTCTCAAAGTACGAAAATATCGAAATCGTGCAGGCTGATTTTCTCGAAATGAATTTACCGGATGGCGAATATAAGGTATTTGCTAACCCGCCATTTCATCTAAGCTCGGCTATCTTGCATAAACTCGACGAAGCCACCAATCCGCCGAGCGCAATCTATTTAATCTTACAAAAGCAATTCGCCCTAAAATTACTTAATAACGATCGCCATTATACTTCTCAGCTTGGCAAGCAATTATTTGTGCATTATGCGCCACGGATTCGTTTACCAATGCGTCCAGACTATTTCACGCCGCCGCCAGCAGTACCAACAGTTCTGCTTGAGCTAAAACGTCGGCAAGATGATATAATTGAAGGGTAATGACCTTAATTTCGAAATTCAAGAAAAAATTCTATTTTGTCGCCGCAGGCTACTTTAAGTTCTGGGCAAACATCTCTCTAAAGCGCTGGCATCCACGCATCGTCGTAATTACTGGTTCGGCCGGCAAAACAACCATGTTAAATTTAGTCGAAAGTCAGCTCGGCACGAAGGCGCATTATTCGCATAACGCCAATTCCGCCTTCGGTATTGCCTTTGACATCTTGGGCATGCATGGCATCACTGGCAGCAAGCTGCACTGGGTTTCGCTAATATTATCCGCGCCTGGCCGCGCCTTCAGCTATCAGCGCCACGAAGATTATTATATTGTCGAATGTGACGGCGAACGCCCGCACGAGGCCGAATTCATTGCTAAATGGCTCAAGCCGGAAGTTTCGCTTTGGGTGAGCCTTGGTCGTTCGCATGCCGTCTTCTATGAGGGCGTTGTAGCGAATGGTGAATTTGAGACAATTGATGAGGCGATTGCGCATGAATTTGCCACGATCCCGATGCATACGCGTAAGCTCGTCTTGATTGATGGCGATAATCAGGAAATGGTCAATTCGACTAAGATTGTCGACGCCGAGGTCGTCAAACTCTCTAAGGACGAGTTGCAAGAATATGAAGTCTATCCAGATCATGCGATTTTCAAGTTCAAGAATCATTCCTTCGAATTTAATGAGCCAATGCCGCGTGATGTGACTATTCAGTTAGTTATGCTCGAGCGCCTCATGAAATATCTTGATTTACCGATAAATTATAAGCTTGACGATTTCGATATGCCACCAGCTCGTAGTAATTTCTTGAAAGGTAAAAAGGGTATCAAGATTATCGATAGTAGCTACAATGCACATATCATTAGCATGACGACCATGCTTGATACGTTTAAGCTAATGCATGCACCACATAAATGGATGGTGATTGGCGATATCATTGATCAGGGTAAACTTGAGGGCGAAGAACATGAAAGGCTCGCCGAACTACTGCTCAAGGTGAAGGCCGAGAAGGTTATTATGATTGGTCGCCGTACGAAAAAATACACATATCCTCTCATGAAAGATAAATGCGACGTGATCTCGTTCGATAAGCCCCAACAAGCACTCAAGTATTTGGAAGAAAACCTAACCGGTAAAGAAACAGTCTTATTTAAGGGGAGTCAATATCTAGAGTGGATTGTCGAAAAATTACTCGCCGATCCAGCCGACGTCGATAAATTGGCGCGCCAGGACGCCGCCCACAAAAAGCGTCGTGCGTCATGGGGGCTCAAATGAGTAAGAAACTATATATCATCCATGGCTGGACTTATCGCCCAGAGCCATGGGCTGCAGTGGTTGATTCACTGAAAACCGATCATGGTATTGATGCGGAATTTTTGCGGGTACCTGGTCTTGGTACGAAGTCCGACAAAGTTTTCACAATCGAAGATTATGTTAAATGGGCTAAAAATCATATTCCAGCTGGATCAATTGCCCTAGGCCACAGTAATGGCGGGCGCATTCTATTAAATCTAGCCGCGGAAGATTCAGAGTATCTCGGTGGCATGATTTTGCTGGACGCCGCTGGTGTTTGGGAAGAATCCAAAAAACGCGACGCTTCACGTAAGTTGTCTAAGCTTTTTGCGCCTCTAAAAAAGATTAAGCCGGTGCGCAAAGCCGTCCATAAAATACTTGGCGCCAGCGACTATGATAATGCGCCAGAAAACATGAAGCAAACCTTAACTAATATGCTCGACTCGGACAAAAGTCTCGACATATCCGCCGTAAAAACACCAACCGCAATTGTTTGGGGTAGTGACGACCAAGTAACGCCGCTGAGACAAGGCAAAAAGATGCACGAATTAATCAAAGGTTCTTCCTTTACGATCAAAGAAGGATGGCGCCACTCTCATTATTTACAATCTGTGCCTGAGTTATCTACGGAAATTGCAAAGCAATATAAAAAACTGACGGAGGGTAAAAGTGCTAAGCGTTAAAGAACTTTCGCCTGCGGATTTTGACGAATATGTTAGCAAAAAACATCTGGAGGCGAACTTCTTGCAGAGTTCGGCCTGGGGCGATGTGTATCGAATTGATGGCGAAAAAGTCTATTATCTTGGACTTTTTGATGGCAAAAAACAACTTGGCGCATCATTGGTGATTTTTAAGCCGGCCAAGCGTGGTGCGTATTTGGAGATTCCTGGCGGCCCACTTGTTGACTGGTCAAAACAGGAACACGTTAAAGCGTTTTTGGATGGCATCGCCGAAATTGCGAATCAGAATAAGTGCGTTTTTGTACGCATGCGACCTAATATTCCAGACAACGAGCAAAATCGTACTATGGCACAAAAACTAGGACTCGTGCCATCCCCGATGCATTTACACGCCGAACACACCGTAATGCTAGACCTAACGAAGTCGGAAGATGAACTGATGGCTGACATGCGACGCCAAACGCGCTATGAGGTGCGCAAAGCTGATAAATTGGGCATTAAAGTTAAATTTGAAACAACCAAGAAGGCTTTCGATGAATTTTATGATTTACAGCTTGAAACTGCGAAACGCCAAGGATTTATTCCGTCGTCGCGTGAGTTTATCCTAGCTCAGCACGAAGCCTTTGGCGAGAACGCTCGTATATATACCGCAAAGCTACATGATGAAGTCTTGGCGAAGGGGCTCATTATTATGCAGCAACCAGAGGCCGTTTACAATGAAGCAGCGTCAACCGAAGCTGGTCGCAAATTGCCGGGCGCTTATGCGCTGCAATGGCAAGTGATCCGCGACGCGAAAAAAGCCGGCATCGGAAGATATAACTTATTTGGCATCGCTCCGCCAAACTCGCCGCATCATCGCTACGCGGGCGTTACGACATTCAAGACTGGCTTTGGCGGTGAATTGGTAACTTATCTGCCGGCGCAAGATCTCGTCATTAGGCCGATGCACTATAAATTCGTTCACAAACTTGAGGAATTACGTAAACGCAGGAGACACTTATAATGGCCAAGATAAAAATAGTTGATGCTACTGACCAGGCAAAATGGGATGCATTTGTAACGAGTCACGATGATGCTAACTTTTTGCAGGCTTGGGCTTGGGGTAATTTTCATTTAGCGCGTAAGAAGACCGTTATTCGTCGTGTGGCCATTAACGATAAAGATGAAATTATTGCCGCCTATGTTGGTCAAGTTGAAACGGCTAAGCGAGGCACATATATGGCAATTGCTGGTGGCCCAATACTTGATTGGCAGAACGATGAACTTGTGCAGGCGATTTTTAATGACATCAAAGAGCAGGGCAAGCAGAACCATTGCGTTTTTGTGCGTATTCGTCCGCAGATTATTGATAATGAGCAAAACCGTAAGCTATTCGAGGAAGAACTTGGTCTTAAATCTGCGCCGATCTACTTGTCGGTCGAGTTGGCTGGCATTCTCGATCTAACTAAGTCGGAAGAGGAAATCTTAGCTAATGCCTCACAGGGCCTACGCCGCAAGATTCGTAAAGCGCAAAAAAACAATATCACCGTTACGGTGAGTACCGATCCAAAAGATATTAAGACATTCTACGAGATTCAACTTCAAACGGCCGCACGTCAAAAGTTTGTCGAATTCTCTGAAGATTTTTTGCGCAAACAATTTGAGGCTTTTGCGGAATACGACGAAGTAAGGTTATATACCGCGAAACTTGGCGACGAAATTTTGGCCCAGAATTTCATGATTTTCTATGGCAATGAAGCTTCATATCATTATGGCGTATCGACTGATTTGGGCACAAAATATTCCGGTGCGCCTCTGCTACATATGCAGGCGATGCGCGATGCGCGCGAACGTGGCATTAAGCGCTACAATTTCTGGGGCATTACAAAGCTAGATGAAACAAGTCATCGTTTCTATGGCGTCAGTCAATTTAAGCGTAGCTTCGGCGTTGAAGAATTGCCTTACTTGCACGCGCATGATTTAGTTATCAATAACGCTAAATACAAGCTCGACTACGCTTTCGAAAAACTGCGCGCCAAAATACGTCACGTATAAGATGAGAAAAATGCCGTGAAATGGTATATTTCACGCTTTTTCACGCTTGTAAAACGCTCATGTTTAATCTAAAATAATAAGTAAAGAAATAGGAGCTTTTTGCAGTGAGTAAAACAACAAGTAAATTTATCGAGAGCCATTGGTTGACCTTTGCGCTAAAGGGTGCCATCTCGGTAGTCGCCGGTATGTGCATGATGCTTGCCACTGGTGGTGACACAGAAATATTAATTCAAGTTGTCGGTTGGACGATGGTCGGCCTTGGCCTTATCGAGATCGCGAATATGATTCATCGCAGTCGCCGCCAACACAACTGGGGCTTCCCGCTATTCCTTGGCCTACTAGAAATCGCAATCGCCGTTTCGTTGTTGGTGACTGCTATTCCAGGCGTAGGTGCCGCAGAACTAATTTGGCTACGTATCGCCATCCTCAGTGGCTACGTTCTCTTTGCTTCAGTCGCCACGATCGTAATTGGCTTTGGTAGCTTTTCAAATATGACCGATCGCTTCATGTGGATTGTTAACGGCATGCTAGGTGCCGTACTTGCTTTTGTGATGTTTGCGGGCTCTGGCTTAAGCCCAACCACCCACATTGAATTATTCGGCACTTATCTATTAATTAATGGTTTAACCGACCTATTCTTTGGTGTTCATTCTCGCGACGAGGCACTTGAGGCTAAAGCTGCTCGTACTACTAAGCGTGAAACTAAGAAAGGCAAAAAATAATGCCACTTAACCCACGCCGCACTATTGAGAAGTTCCTCAAGAAAAATCCAGATGTTTATACCATTGTCGTAACTGGCGCCTATGGTCGTAAATCCGCGATTCGTGCACTCGGTATCGTGCTTGGGCAAGTCGCCACCGTGACAGTCGGCGTTAATCCAAAAGTTGTCCCAGACGTCGTTATCTTGGACTACAAGTCATCAAAAGACTTTCCGAACATTGAGCCAGATGTGGTAGTAGTTACAAGCTGTCGCAACGACGATCAGGCCGCCGAATTCTTTGGCTTAGCAAACAGGGCTGGTGCGGTTTTTGTAAACTATAACGACGTTGCGCAGCATTTTGCGCATCATCTGAAAAATCCAGAAGTTACGACTTATGGTGATGAATTGCCGGCTCACTACTATTTTGAAAACCATGATTTTGATATTAATGGCTACACTGGCGATATTGTTAATCCACAGCGTGAACATATTCCAGTCAAGATTAAGATTCTTGGTGAGCATAATATTCGCCCAATCACCATGGCAGCAGCCGTCGCCAAATACTTTGGCATGGAGCGTGACGATATCTTAAAGGGTATCGAGGAAATTACGCCGCTACATGGCCGGATGTCGCCAGCACGCGGCCTACGTGGCTCTATTATCATTGATGATAGCTCCTATATTTCTGTCGACGCCGTGCATAACGGCATCAAGACTATTGAGCAACTTCAGTCTGCGGCTAAGATGGTTGTCACCGACAACACGCTTCGCGTCAGTACTCTTGATATGGGCCTCTTGACGGATGTTGTCATTTTTGGCGAAAAACCAAAAGGCGAACCAGATCATCCAAAAGTCCACTACTTTACTGAAGAAATCGACATGGTGAGCTATATTAGCAGTCGCCTTGAGCCAGACGGCATTGTGCTACTCGAAATTCCACTACCAGAGATTATTGAGTCGTATATTTGGTAGTCAATACTTTTTAAGAA
The DNA here is from genome assembly GCA_946532885.1 of uncultured Candidatus Saccharibacteria bacterium. Lineage (GTDB taxonomy): Bacteria > Patescibacteriota > Saccharimonadia > Saccharimonadales > Saccharimonadaceae > UBA2834. The sequence goes on along the minus strand of CAMNBP010000015.1, from coordinate 3,720 downwards.
CAGATAGGTGTTATATAATATAACTATGGCAAAGGTGATTACGGTTACAAACCAAAAGGGAGGTGTCGGTAAGACGACTACTTCTGTTAACCTTGCATACTATCTTGCGAAAGCTCGCAAAAAGACACTTGTAATTGATTTGGACCCACAGGGCAACGCTAGTTCTGGTCTCGGCATCGATAAACGCAATCTCGAAAAGACTATGTGCGATGTTATGTCGCGCGAGGCTCTTTTGCCTGAAGTTGTTTTACCAATCGAGAAAAATAAGTACCTATTTATTGCGCCGACAATCCCAGAGCTCGCCAATGTGGAACAACAGATGTCCCAGATGGAAGACAAGTTCATGATTTTGCGTGAAGCTCTAGCTGACGTTAATGATGACTACGACTATATCATTATTGATAGTCCGCCAAGTCTATCTCTCTTGACGGTTAATAGTATGATTGCGGCCGAATATTATATCTTGCCAGTCCAGACCGAATTTTACGCCATGGAGGGCGTTGCTCAGCTCGAGCACAGCGTTTCGCTTGTTCAGCAGGCAGCTAATCCAGAGCTTCAATTACTCGGCGTTGTCGCGACCATGTACGATCGTCGTACTACGCTTAGTTCCGAAGTATTAGCCGAAATTAAGGGTCATTTCAAAGACAAGGTATTCGAAACTACAATCCCACGCAATGTCCGTTTAGCTGAAGCACCAAGTCATGGTGTGGCGATTGGCCAGTACGATCGTTTCAGTAAGGGCGCCAAGGCCTACAAGAATCTTGCCCAAGAAGTTATGGAGCGTACAAAATGAGCGCACTTGGACGAGGATTTGGCGATTTGATTCCAACTGACGTTAACCAATTGTACGATCCGACGGCTAAGGAAGATGAAAGGCTCAGCCGTTTATTTGAATTGAAAATTTCGCATATCGTGCCCGATGAAAATCAGCCACGCCGCAAATTCAATCAAGAGCAACTTGATGCTTTGGCTGATTCAATCCGTGAGCATGGCGTTTTGCAACCGATTGTTGTTACGAAAGAAGGCGATAAGTATAAAATTGTTGCCGGTGAACGCCGTTGGCGCGCTTCGCAAATTGCTGGCCTTGATAAAATCCCAGCCATTGTCCGCACTCTAGACGCACAAAATCGCCTAGAGATTTCCTTGATTGAGAACGTTCAGCGTGAAGACTTAAATGCTATTGAAACCGCAACGGCCTACGCCAAATTGCGCGATCAGTTCAATCTCACAAATGAAGAGATTGCTAAGCGCGTCGGCAAGAGTCAATCGGCGGTGATTAATACAATGCGTTTGCTTGGTCTTCCGGATGATGCAAAACGTGCCATGATTGAGCATAATTTGTCTGAAGGCCAAATGCGTCCACTAATCACGGCTACCCCAGAACAGATCCAGGCGGTTTTGCCAAAAATTATTTCCGAAAACTGGTCAGCTCGTAAAGTTGAGCAGTTCATGGTAGAACAAAAGGCGCACAGGAAGGCAAAGGCGGCTACGAAGGATGCGCCAGTTCGTTCAATTTCTAATGAAAAAGCTGATGCTATTAGTCATCGACTTGGCGTGAAGGTGAAGGTTCGCACTAGTGCGCGTGGCTCTGGCGATATCGTATTAAAATTTAAAAACGAAGAGGAGTTCGAGAAATTATGTTCGATTCTGACAGCGTAAAGCTCGAGATGTCTGCCGTTGTAGACAACTTCAAAGAGCAAATGAAAAAAGTTCGTACCGGTCGCGCCCATCCAGATATGCTCGCGAGCGTCCGCGCTGAAGTTTATGGTCAAATGACCCCACTAAATCAAATTTCTAATGTTACGGTATCTGGCGGCAATATGTTGTTAATTACGCCATATGACGTATCGAATATTGCAAAGATTTCTGCCGCAATTCGCGCCGATCAGACTCTTGGCCTTAATCCAGCCGATGATGGCCGCGTTATCCGCGTGCCAATTCCACCTCTAACCGAAGAGCGTCGCAAGGAGATCGTCAAGACGGCTAGCGGTAAAGTAGAAGAAGCTAAGATTGCGCTCCGCAAGGTTCGTGATGATGCTCGCAAAGACATCAAGAATACCAAAGAGTTTACTGAGGATGACCGCAAGAGTTCCGAAAAAGAAATCGATGAGATGATTAAGAAATTCAACACTGAAATCGATAATCTATTCGCCGAAAAAGAAGCGGATATAATGAAAATCTAGGAGAAATATGAGCGAAAAGGGTGGAAAAGATAAATATATTGAATCGCATCATATAATGCTGATCTTTATGATCGTCTTGAACTTTGCGATTCTTGTTCTTTGCTTGATTTTCCTAGGTATGCAGCTAGTAAAGCGCGAAGAAAACATTTCACAGATGAAGGCTAACCAAACTAGCGGTGAGTATATCGAAGAGATTCATCCACTGCGCTTCTTCTCGCTGGGTTCGTCAATGTATGAGTCCGCGGACGGTAGTGTCGAAGATGGCTCTTCGTTACTATTGGGCGAAGTTGCTGGTCAAGCTGAGTACAAGATTATCGAAAGTTCGCTAGAGCTATCCGAGCTAGTCAATAGTGCTCGTTCGGTGGTTTCTTCCCCGTCGAACTTTGACTATGCGGCGGTAGATGAAGACTTCTTTACAACTGGCTGCGTCATTGCTGTTGCTTACGAAGATAAAGGCCTTGAGAACTTTAGCGTTAATAAGATGACGCGCGACGAGACTGGCAATATTACACTTGTGGCAAACTATTCATCTAGCCACGAAGTTGAGTCTATTCATGGCGCATTGACATTAGTCAAAGTCGATAACGTTCAGCCAAAGGCAATTAGCTTAGATATTATTAAACAATAAGCATCAAAAAGTCCCCTTGCGGGGATTTTTTGATACCTATAACTTTGAGAGAAAGTCGTCGCCGTCTTTGCGGTCAAACTCGTCTGGATTTGGAAAATCGTCGAGACTACTAATCGTTACGCTATGACCGACCGGATTGCGTAAATCAGTCTTGGCGATGTTTATTTTTTCGAGTGCGTCGATGTGTCTAACTGCGCTCTGGTAATCCATTCCCATTTTCTCTTGAATACTAGAAGCGGAAAGCCCGCCTTCTTTCAGACCAATACCGGCAATTTCATAAAGTTTTAGCCATTCTTCATAGCGTAAATCGCGCGGAGTTGGGTTTTGTAGCTGATCGATGGCTGCCGAAGCGGCGACGGCACCGTCCGATGTGGCTGTAACTAATTGGCGAATCTCCTTAGTGCGAACATCTCCAGCTACAAATAAGCCAGGGATATTTGTCTTACAGTTGTCGGAAGCCGCAGCGTAGCCAGTATCGTCCAGCTGTAGGCCATCGTAGATACCGTTAATTGCCGGCTCGCGGCCAATCGCAACAAACAAGGCATTAACTGTAATTTCTGTGCCATTATCGGTCTTTAATCCACTTAATTTCTTTTCGCCCAATAATTCGGCTACGTTGGAATTCAGCACTAATTCGATGTTGTCGCGTTTCTTGACCTTTGCCACTAGGTCGTCACTGGCCCTAAATTGGTCGCGACGATGGATTAAGTAGACCTTGTTGGCGATGCTGGACAGATAGAGCGCTTCGTGCAGGGCAGTATTACCGCCGCCAAAAACTGCTACGTCTTTTCCTTTGTAGAAGCTGCCATCGCAGGTTGCGCAATACGACACGCCTTTTCCGGTCAATTCTTCTTCTCGGTCTATGCCCATCAGGCGATTTTTGGTGCCACAGGCAAGAATGATAGTGCG
>CAMNBP010000014.1 GCA_946532885.1 uncultured Candidatus Saccharibacteria bacterium | reverse complement strand
GTCTTGCGCGAGCTGAAGCATGTTTTCGAGCAAGTAGATCTGGAACTCTTTATTATAGCCATCAAAGTGGTAGTCGAGCCCGACTTCACCGATGGCGACCAGTTTTTTATCATTAAATAACTCTTTAGCGTTAGCCAGATCCTGCGCAAGTTTGGCTTTATCGCCATCATAATCATTCGGATGATAGCCATATGTCCACCAAACCTCGGAATGTTCATTAGCAAAAAGACACGCATTTTTCGAATCGATGGGATCCGTGCCGATTACGATACATTTTTCGACGCCGTTTTCGTGCATGTGCGCAAGCACTTCGGCGGGAGGCAAATCATAACACCCTTTATCATGGATGTGGCAATGCGTGTCGATAAGCATAATTATCCTTCAATGCCGCGTGGCGGTTCGCCTTCTGGCTCGTCAAGCAACTTCTTGCTCTTAATTTCATAACGACGGCCATTAACTGGTGAAATGAAGTAGTCTTCGCTGAGCAAATTAACGAACATGCTAAGATCTTTGTCGTCCATAATGATAATCTTGCCCTGATCGTCGGTCATTAATTCGAGCTTCATTTCGTCGGCATAATCAAGAAGTTGATCTTGCTTCATTTCGCCGATTTCGATGTTCTGTAGTTTTTTGACGAGCGGCTTCTTTTCCTCAAGTAGGGCGTTTAGGGTAAGACCTTCTGGGAAGCTGAGGCTATAAGCATCTTGGATTTCTTTGGCTTTTTGCTCGGAAATCATTTGAGCCTTGTAGTCATACTGGAAGAGCTTCTCAAACTTGGCCTGGTTGTAAATTATGATATTGCCATCAACAATGACACATTCGTTACCCTCTGGAACCTTAATTGCAACATCGGCCGTGAGTGGCTCAAAGCTTTCACCGTTCAATTCCCAACTCAGTTTACCCTTTAAGGCGGAGGAAGCGGCTAGGTTTTTAGCGACATAGAAAGCTTTTTGGCCGTCTTCGCCTGGATAACTGAACTTTGCGACGATACCCTTAATTTTCTTAAACTCAAACTCATCATCGGTAAAGAATGCGATATCTTTGTATTCATGTTCGATGAGGTGAATCAAAGTCTCAGCACGACCAACTTTGTCTAGGCCAATGCGATAAATTACCTTATCTTCGCCGTCGCTGAGTTCATAGTCGCGACATTCTAGACCCTTATCGGCTTCTTTGATGACATATTCAATAGCCTCAATCATAAACATTGAGCGCACAGTCTGCGTCAACATTTCGGAATAGCGCACTTTGTATGGGGTGTAGTTTTTATTGAATAAGAATAATTCTACTGAAACATTGTTTTTGATTTCGTCGATAGAATTCGCCCACTGAAAAACATCGAATCCAGAATTAACAGTTTGTTCCTGCTCTTCCATTTGCCTCCTTTATCTACCAGATTAGTATAACACAGATAACAGATTACTGTTTGAGAGCCGCTTCCATTTGCGGATCTTCATTGTGATTGATTTGCTCGTAAGAACGTTCAACGATCTTGTCTGGCGTAATTCCCTCGCCATTGATGTTCTTGCCATTTGGTGTATACCATTTAGCAACCGTTACACGGAGTAATTCGCCGTTGCTGAGTGGTCGTAGAGCCTGAACAGAACCCTTGCCGTATGTTTGTTCGCCTAAAATTGTGGCATAGCGATAATCTTGCAATGCGCCAGCAACAATCTCTGAAGCAGAAGCGGTCGTTCCGTTTACTAATACGGTGGTCTTTTTGCCACGCAAAATTGAGCCGCCGGATTTTGCCATGGTTTTTTCGTTATAACCGCCACTACTGGAACGCTGATCAACGACGAGCTTATTGTCAATCCAAAGTGAAGCAACTTCCTGAGCAGCTGAAACATAGCCGCCGCCATTACCACGAAGGTCAATAATGAACTTTTCGTAGCCTTTATCAAGCGCCTCTTTGGCGAGTTTCTTCGTTAGAGCTCCGGTATCTTGGTCGAAGCGAGTAATTGTAATAATTGCATTACTGCCCTTGTAATCTATATATGCGCTAACATTGTTGATAGTCTCGCGAGTGAGGGTGAATTCTTTTTCCTCGCCATTACGCAAAACCGTAAGTTTAACGGTCGTGCCAGCTTCGCCGCGCAACTTCTTAGCGACTTCTTCAACGGAAAGCGTGCTAATATCTTCGTCGTCGGCTTTGTAGATAATATCACCGGCTAGAACGCCAGCTTTGCGGGCTGGGTTATTTTCAGTCGTGCGCGTAACCGTAACATAGCCTTCGCGCAAAGCAATCTCGACACCAATTCCAGCACCGACATCGCCGCTCAAATCTTTCTCGAAGTCAGAAGCCTCTTGTGCCGTCATGTAATACGTATAGGTATCGCCCGCTGCATTTACTAGGCCGCGCTTGGCTTCTTGGATGGCTTTCTCTTCGTCAATGTCGCCATCAAAGGATGAAGTTAATTCGTCGTAAACTTCACGCAATTCGTCGAAATTAACACGACTAGAGGCAGTAAGATTCCCGCCAAAATAAACCGACATATTGTCGTAGTTGAGGCCAATCACAATACCGACAGCTAGGGCTACAAAGCAAGAGATGATTGTTGTAGCTAAATTGACTTTAATTGGTGAAGCTGGACTGGCGTAGTACAAATCGCGCGTTGCCTGAGCTTCGTCTTTGTTTGAATTCGCAGTTTCAGATTTTTTAACCATAAAAATATTGTATCATGTTTAAGCTAAGATTATTTTTCAGGATTCTAACGGAAGTAGATATAGGTATACATGCCTTGGTCGACCCATTGTTCGGAATATTGACCCGGCTGGTAATTCGTCGCAGCGTTGCGCGCATTGTACTGAGAAATATAGACACGATTACCACTTACAGCTTCAACCCAGACTGCGTGGCCATATACGCCAGCCAAAGAAATACCGACGGCACCAGCTTTTGGTGTGTGCGAAACCGTATAGCCGGCCGCACGAGCATTTGATAGCCACTGGTTAGCGTTGCCGCGCCCAGCCCAGTTCGGCATGTAGCCGTAGGTGCTATAAACTTTCCAGGCTGCATAGCTAACACATTCGCAAATGTACATCCCCCAACGGTCACCATATTGTGTACCGTTGAGCTTCGCGGCTGGACACTGACCACTGTATGGATAACCGCCCTTGCTCGGATCGCCCGCGGTAATATTAGTAGCGTTATATTGACGCGCCAAATCTTGCAAAATCTTTTGTTGCTCTTCTTCGAGAGCGGCTTTCTGGCTGGCGGTATTGGCCTTCATGGCTTGATAGCTAGCTTCGCTGGCCCGTGTTTGTGCCAATAGGTTAGCTTGCTCAATTTCTTTTTGGACGAGTTGATTCTTTTGGGTTTCGAGGTCGGCTAAAATCAATTCGGCATTGTGACGCTTAGTCTCGAGCTCCTCTTTCAGGGTTTTGTTTTCTTCGATAATTTCAGACAAAGTATCGGTTACGCCGCTAAGGTTTACTTCATTGTCGACGAAGCTCGCAAAGCTGTCAGATGAAGCGAGGCGTTCAATGGTAGATACTTTCGAGTTGTAATAATATTGCGCAATGATATAGCCGATTGTAGTTGAGTTATTTTCAATACGTGTCGTGACAGAAGCGATATCGGCGACGATTTTCTCATGCTCAGCTTCTTTAAGTGCAATCTGAGTCTTAATAGTGGTCTGCTCGTTCTGAAGAATTGCAATAGCATTGGTAATCGTATCGGCCTTAGCCGCCAAGGCTGCCGCTTCCGCTTCGTAGCCTGCAATTTCGGCACGCAAGGCAGAAATCTTGTTATTGATATCATATAGATCTTGTTGCGTATATGCCGAAGCCGGTAAAGAAGTAGTAGACGAAAATACGATAAACGCAGCGACTGCCAAGTATGAGATGTTGCGTCTAATCTTCATAGTGCCGTTATTATAGCATAAGCAAAAACCATCTGCAAGCAGATGGTTCTTTGGACTGGTTAACTTTAGTTTATATTTTAAGGTATTTTCGCGTTGCTAGCAAGGACGAAATGATACCAATTACGATTCCGCCGACCAGAAATGCGGCTGCGACAAAATACCAATAATCTTTCATGATGTTGAAGGTTGGCGAGATAAGGGCGCCAAATTGCGTTTCAAGGCCATATACTGCGCCATATACAACTGCGCCACTAACGATTGCCGCTACGATACCATAAAGAGAGGCCTCCACGAGGAATGGTCCGGTAATGAACCACTTGCTGGCACCAACCAATTTCATCATATAGATTTCTTCCTTGCGGCTAAAAATTGCCATACGTATTGTATTGAAGACGATCAGGATCGCAATAACGGCAAAGACGCCGGCAGCGATTAGGCCAATTAACTGTATGCGATTCATGATTTGAGCGATATGATCAATTGTTTCGCGGTTTTTATTCGCATAGCTCGGTGGGCGCGCATCGAGCATGTCTTTCATTGACTCATCTTCGTTGACGAATTTTTCAAGCTCACTAGTGTCGTCCAGACTAACAAGTTTGACATTCAGCGTCCAAGGCAAGGCATTCGGCGCCTGCTCGAGCTCCTGAATCATTGTTTCGTCGGTGATGTTATTATCTTCGATCAATTTCTTAATTGTGCTATTATTAGCCTCTTCTGGCGTAACATAGGCAACACCAGATACGGTACTAAGCTGCGTCATGCGGCCAATAATACGCTCGATTTCTTCCTGTGTGGCATCCTGCTTAACATAGACGGAAATCTCGACCTGCGACTCGACTTCTTTGATCGTGGTCTTCATGACATCAGTTGCGACAATGGTAGCACCAAGCACGATAAGCGTAATAGCCATAATGGCGATAGCGGCTGCACTCAACCACGTATTGCGCGCGAAGCTCTTGGCGCCATATTTAACAACGCGACCAGTAGTGCGAATACGGTGTTTGCGAGCCTTAGTAATGCGACGCAAACGCTCTTTGCTAATTTCGCGAGCGGTCTTGTTATTGATCTTAGTTTCGGCTTTTTTACTTGACATATTCTATACTTTGTGCTATAATTATATTATTGTATGATTCTCTTTCTTGGTGCAGCCGTTTTGGCTGTTTTTTGCGCGACAACCTTAGCCTCGGCTTGACGCTGAGCGGCAGCGTGCGCATTACTGCGTGGCGAATTAGTAGCATTGCGAATTTCTTCTGCGGCAGAACGAGGGCTATTTGCGAGCGGACGCTTGGCGATATTGGCGCGCTCTGCATCAAGATAATAATGGCCATTGCTCTTTTGGTCGCCAATGATTTTACCGTCTTGAATCGTAACAACGCGACGACGCATTTGGTTCACAATTTCTGCATCGTGCGTAGTAACCAAAATAGTAGTACCGAAATTATTAATTTCTTCAAGCAAGCGCATAATACCTGCGGAGATCTTTGGGTCAAGGTTGCCGGTCGGCTCATCCGCAATTAAAATCTTCGGCTGACGCGCCATTGAACGAGCAATCGCGACGCGCTGACGTTGGCCACCAGAGAGATCACCCGGGAATTTATCGCCTTTGTCAGCCAGACCAACTAGATCAAGCACTTTCGGTACAGTACGGCGAATTTCGGCATTTGAGACACCGACAATTTCGAGCGCAAAAGCAACGTTTTCGAAAACTGTACGATTTGGTAATAGTTTTAGGTCCTGGAATACAACACCAATACGACGTCGAAGATGTGGGATGTGGCGTTTTTTAAGATAGTCGTAATCAATGCCACCAACCATGATTTTGCCGGAAGTAGGTTTTTCTTCACGGGTAAGCATCTTAATTAAAGTAGATTTGCCGGCACCAGATTCGCCAACCAAGAAAACGAATTCCTTCGGCTGGATATGCAAAGTAACGCTGTCGAGAACCGGCTCTGATTCGCCAGGATAATATTTAGTCACATTATCGAGCAATATCATGACCCGATTTTAACATAAGCTAATTTATTTGTCTAAGTATGCCAAGATAAAGTTGTCAATGGCGCCGTCCAACACCGCGTCAGTATCGGTTTCTTCGTATTTCGTGCGCGTATCCTTGACCAGCTTATATGGATGGAGAACATAATTACGGATTTGTTGGCCCCAGCTGGCCGACTCACCTGCGCGCAATTTGTCGACGGATTCAGCGTTTTGATCCTGCATCATCTGCTGGAGTTTGCCACGCAAGATTTCCATGGCCTTTTCTTTATTCTGGAGTTGGCTACGTTCGTTCTGGATTGCCACCACAGTATTGGTCGGGATATGCGTAATGCGGACGGCAGAATTGGTCGTATTAACCGACTGGCCGCCATGGCCACCGGAATGGTAAACGTCGATACGCAAATCTTTTGGATCAATTTGGACTTCAGCGTCATCGCGAATAATCGGCAGGACTTCCACTAGGGCAAATGAAGTTTGACGAAGGTGGTCGGCATTGAATGGACTCTGGCGCACCAAGCGATGGGTGCCGTGCTCTGATTTGAGCTGGCCGTAGAGATTTGCAGAACCGGTCAACTCAAGCACAACGGTTTTAATGCCAGCTTCTTCGCCCGCAACGCGGTCAAGAATTTGGACTTTAACCTTGTGGCGCTCTGCCCAACGCAAATACATGCGTTCAAGCATGCCAGACCAATCCATCGCCTCGGTGCCACCAGCACCAGCCGTAATGCGCAGAATTGCATCGTTATGGTCATATTTGCCAGTAAAGCGCAGTGCAATTTTGAGCTCATTGAGCCTCTGTTCCATAGCGCTAAGCTGTCCACCCATTTCTTCAAGCAAAGAATCGTCACCCAGCTCGAGCAGTTCAGTAATGTCGGAAATTTGTGCACGCAATAAGACCCAATCATCGAGTTCAGTATGGAGATTGGCCAACTTGGTAGTTTTTTCGCGTGCATCGTCTGGGTTATTCCAAATTTCTGGCACTGCAACTTCTTCTTCGAGTGCCGCCATATCGGCGAGGCGCTGATCGAGGTTAAGCTTTTGCCAGGTCGCATCAAATTCAGTCTTAAGTGTCTCTAGTCGCTTCTGGAGGTCGAACATATCTTTAATTATATATTACAAAAAGACGTTATTGACAAAAACTTAAATAGTATTTATGCTTATGTTATAAAAGGTCAAAAATAAAAAAGGTCAAAAAACATGAAAAAGAGGGCTCTCCAGACTAGTGCTGTTGCCTTGACGGCAATTATTGCATTGGTACCAGCTTTTAATGTCGCGGCCGTTGCAGGCGACATTGACTACGGTGGAAATATTAACCAAATCGACAACTTGTCGACTGAAAACTATATGGTAACCGCGCTTAGCGACGGTGGCTATGTGGTGGCGGGCGTAACAGAAAACTGCCATCGCACTTCTGGATACGCAAGATCGGATGAATTCAACACATCCGATAACAGAATTGCGGCCAGCCGCATCGGCAGCATGACCTGTTTCTGTGGCACGAGTTCAGCTGTTGAAGCAGAAATGCCACTCGCTGAACAATCAGACCCACTCCAAACTAACTGTGGTTATGTTGCACGCTACAAGAATGATGGCACAAAAGTCTGGCAGACTAATATGCCACTCGCCATCTATCCAGCGCTTGAAGTTCCATCCGATTATTATTATAACGACGAAACATCAGCTTATGAATTAAGCTATGAAACTAGCGCCGAAGCGATGCCATTCCAGCTGAAGGAAACCAGCAATGGAATTGGTTTGATTACTGGCCAATACGAAAACTATTTCTTATTCAATAAAAATAGTGGCGAGATTTCGAATAAATTTAGTCTTGTTCGCGCTGAGACGAATGTCGATAACGAACCTTGCACCAGCGACGTCGATAGTGGCACCGTAAAATTATGCCAAGACCCTTATCTTGATAGCATCTCCCCTAAGATGGCTCATATTAATGACGACGGTTCCGTCACGATTGCGCAAACTTACGATTCTAAAATCGAGCGTACCAATGATGGCAAAAATTACACAACCATCACCACCAACGAGGATAAGGTTTGGAACTTCCTTGATGCAGCACAAACAAAAAGCGAGTATTACGTGAGTGAATGTGATTCTGCGTTTAAACTGAGTGCGCCGAACGGTGATTCGAGTACTAATGCAGGGGAAATGGCGAGGGGTTCATGTGATTTATACCGCTACGACGAGAGTCTAACGAATCGCCAAAAGGTTGATTTCGGCGGTAACTACAACAATGTCTTCCCAATCATAACCTCGGACGATATTCTAATGGTCTCAGCTCACACAGACGAATTCGACGAAGAAGACGAATACGTCGGCTCTACTGGCGGCATCTTCTTCGTAAAAAATGCGCAACCAATTGCACAAATGAAATACGACTCTAGCGAAGAACCAACAGAAGCAATGAAAGAGTTCGACGACACTATGACTGAATTAATGGGTGACGGGCCATCTCGCAACATAGCATTAGATATGGTTCAAACCAAGAGCGGAGTTGCCATAGTTTCAGCAAAGAAAGCCGTTGAATTCGATAAGAATCTTAACGTTGTAAGCGAGGTTGATCTTGAGTCTAGCAATGACGCTGTAGTATCACACGACGTAGCATTCTTGCGCGATGGCTCAGTTGTCGTAGCCGGTGCCGACGTTAACGAATCTGATTATTATGACGTTGACGGCGAACAAAATGGCGTCCATGTCCACTACGGAAGCGTGATTAGCCCACTAGAAGGCGAAGACACACCAAATGATATCGAAAACCCTAACACTATCGATAATGTTACTCTGTTTGGTATCGGTCTAGTCGCAATTGCAAGTTGCGCACTGCTCCACCTCAAACGCTACGGACGACGCTAAAAGTCCAATAAAAAAATCATCCCAGGTTCTCTGGGATGATTTTTTATAACGTTAAGCCATAGCTTTGATCAATTAGGGCTTTCACTAGATCGGCCTCAGTGGATGAGGATAATAGAATCGTGAGCCAGTGCTTCTTGTTCATGTGATAAGCCGGGAAAACTTGTCCATGCTTTTCGCGCAAGAGCTCCTGAATAAAAGCCGGTTCTAGTTTAATATCGAGAACATCGACTGGACGCTCGGAATTTAAGCCTAATTTTGAGGCCGGAATCTGCATCAATACGCCGAACCATTTCTTATTGTTCTCGTGTCGAAAAACAGCCGTAATATTATCTTCTTCCCATAGATATTCCGCAACCACGGCATATTGTTCCTTAACGTATAATTCGACTTCAGTACGGTTCATGATGGTAACTCGAATAAGTTTAATTTTGTAATATCGTATTCAGCAATCCGCGTGCGACGAAGTTCGGTGCAATATGCGCCGCATCTTAGCTCTTTACCGATGTCTTCGGCCAATGTTCGAATGTAGGTGCCGCTGCTGACGTGGGCGCGAATTTTGAGATATGGCGCCACGTAATCTAGCAGATCGATCGCATAAATCTCGACCGTACGAGTTGGCATTTCTACCGACTTGCCGGCGCGCGCTAATTTGTAAGCCCGTTGGCCGTCGACTTTGATGGCCGAAAATACCGGTGGGGTCTGCTCGATTTTGCCGACGAATTTTTGTAGTACCGCTTCAATTTGCGCCCGCGAATAATCGACTTCTGTTTGTTGAACTGTTATTTCACCCTCTGGGTCGCCAGTACTCGAAGTGGCGCCAAGCCGGATCGTTGCTTCATATACTTTGTCGAGCTTTGTAAACTCCATGGCTTTTTTAGTAGCTTTGCCGGCCATTAAAATTAACAGGCCAGTAGCAAAAGGATCAAGTGTGCCAGTGTGACCAACTTTTACTTTTTTGCCGGCTCGCTCTGATAATACGCGACGCACGCGCGCCACAACGCCAAAACTCGTCATGCCGGCCGGCTTATCGACAAAAATAATCTCTTCCATTTATTAAATTATACCGCACAAAAAACGGCCCCGAAGGGCCGCTGTGTTTTAACGATATTTTGCTAAGAAAGTTGATACACCAGCATCGCTATGAATATCGTCAAGACGATCATAAACTTGGCCATCTTTGATATAAAGGAGAGCCGGAGCACCATCACTATCATTACCGATGAGAAGCGCTTTGACGAATTCGTCTGCCTTGTCGCCGTCCTTATCGATTAGGGAATAATGATAAATAGTCGCGTCTTGCTTGTAATTCATGACTTTGTTGGCAAGTGCGTCGTTTTCGGTAGCATTGGCATTATCGGTTACTAAAACAAGACCACTAGTCTTAGCTAGGTAGACCATGTCGATGACGGCTGCAGAATTGAGCTTAGTGAAGCCGAAATTATCAATATCGGCATTTTCGGCATTTACTGATTCAGAAAAAGCACCTTTATAATCGCTATTACTCCGGTCGATAGCTAGTAGACTCGTAAAGGCGGTCGAGAAAATTAATGTTACAAATACGGCCGTCAACATGCTAATTAAGCAACAAATTGGCAAAAGACTTTTATCGCAAGTACTACAGCGATTTTTCATTACGTGTTGTGTTTTTACATTTTTATCCGACATCGGAATCAGATCTCCTATATTGCTTATGTTAATTTTACCACATTTTTGGATAGAAAAAATACCCCCGTAGGGGTATTTTCTAGACTTTATTGATAACCGGAATCACGATTGGTGTATGGCCGGTTGCATCATAAAGGATATGCGTGACGTCTTCTTTAATTTCTTCCTTCACGGCTTTTATGTCTGCTTCGGTGGCAACGCCATGATCAGTCTTGGCGCGTAAGTAATGACGAATTTTACCAATTAATTCTTCAGAGTTATCGAGATAAATAAAGGCACGCGAGATGATGTCTGGTGTCTTGATGAGGCGACCAGTTTTCTTGCTAATCGTAAGGACTACTACGAAAATACCTTCACGCGAGATATGGATGCGGTCCTTAACGACAGCTTCATTGACCTGCTGGTCAGCATCGTCGTAAAGTTTGTTACCAACCGGGATACGGCCATTTTTATGAACGGTCTGATCTGGTAATAATTCGATAATATCGCCATCGTCCGCCACAATGATATTATCGCGCGGGATGCCAACGATATTCTCCGCCATTTCGGCGTTATGTTCGAGCATGTAGAATTCGCCGTGATATGGCATGTAATTCTTCGGATGAAGATCGGTAACATATTTAACGTGATCATCATAGTAGGCGTGGCCAGAAAGATGTAATGGGCCGATATTCGTGATATGAGTTTTGCCGTGTTGAATCACCTGAGCGCCTTCACGCAAAAGACCACCAACCGTGCTAACTACACGCGGTTCATTGCCAGGAATTGGACTCGAACTGAAGACGATCGTATCGGTTGCTTTGATCTTAATGTAGCGGTGCGCGCCAGTTACCATACGATTCAAAACAGCATTCATTTCGCCCTGCGAACCAGTACAGACAATTGTAACTTTTTCGTCTGGTAGCTTAATGATATCTTCCATCTTCATGATGGTATCTTTTGGTACTTTGATTGCCTTGGCACGGAGCGCAACCTCGACGTTATTAATCATCGAATAGCCAGCAAAAGCGACTTTGCGACCGCGCTTGGCGGCTTCGCGCAGAACTAATTCGATACGCTTCACCTGCGACGAGAAGCAAGAAATAATCACGCGGCCAGAAGCGTAATTATCCATGACTTTACCCATATTGTCACCGACGTCGTATTCACTGTGTGGATGACTGCCTGGAACGTCAATGTTGGTGGATTCGTTGAGCAACAATGCAATACCTTCCGTATTAGCAATCTCTTTTAGACGATCATAGTCGGCCGGAATATCCATTGGATTAGTCTCGAAACGCCAGTCGCCAGAGAGCAGAATCGTACCGTTTGGCGTACGCACAACAATTGCGGCGTTTCCAGGGATAGAGTGCAACATGTGCACAAATTCAACCGACAAATGCTCGCTAACTTTGATTTGTTCATGCTTGAGCGGATCGACTTCATGATAGTTCATATCCGGCACATCGGAAAGCTCGGACATCTGTTTCTTAATCATGCCGGTCGTGAATGCGGTAGCATAAATTGGCACGAGTGGACCAAAATATGGTAATAAATGACGGCAGCCACCAATGTGATCCAAGTGAGCGTGCGTAAAGCAAATGGCTTTAACCTTGTCGCGGTTATCGTCGAGCCATTTGGAATCTGGCACCATGTAGTTAACGCCAGGATAATCGCTATTCGCGAACAGCGTACCCATATCAATCAAAATAATCTCACCGTTATATTCAATAGCGGTCATATTTTTACCGATACCGAGTTCGCCGAGACCGCCAAGCGGAATAATGCGAACAGCGTCTTTGTGCTGGCGCATCGTGCGAAGCTTTGCAAGTGTAATCTGCTCGCCATGATAGCCGTTGTAACGCGATTTATTGACCGGAATGCCAATAATATGCTGTGCCGCCTGCGCATTGACGTCTTGACTAAGCATTCGTTGGTGATGAACCATTTCGCCCTTGCGGGTAGAAACCATCAACTTCACTTCATCGTGTTTCTCTGCGGTTTTAGTAGTCTTGGTAGCTTTGACGCTCTTCGTAGTTTTAGCGGTTTTTGTAGAAGCTTTTTTAGCCGTAGTCTTGGCTTTTGGGCGGACAAGCTTTTCATCTTTGCCGCCAGGGGCAAAATTAGCGTTAAAGTTGCGCTTCTGATTCTCTTCGAATTGTTTTTTGATGTTTGGCAGACGTTCGGCGCGACTTCTTAAGAGTTTGGCGCGGCGTTCGGCTTCTGCTTTACTTCTATTCTCCATGTATTCCTTTTTATAATTTACACAAATATTTCTTTCCCACACTTAAGGCGCCCAAGTTCTCCCCATATACAAGAAATTTTCTGGGAGTGTTGCGCGAAAAGTAAATTAAAGTAATTTAATTATATCAAAAGAAAACAGTTTTGTCTAATTCGAAGAGATATAAATGTAATTATGAATCGTACTGTCGCTATGCTCATAGTAGGCGTACGATAGATATACTTTTTTAATGCAATCTTCGGAAGTGATTGCGTCACGTAGGACATAATATTGTTCTTTGAATTCGTCGTTAGCTAATTGTTGTTCAAAATCGACGTCGATCGAATAGTCATAGTTCAAAATATTAGGGTCAAGAAACTCGCCCGAGAGCGGGGATAATGCGGAGACGAGGCTTTCCATATAACTATTAATTTCGCTACGATGTGGGATTTCAGACTCAATTTCCTGGTTAATTTCGTAGCGGAAATTGAAATCTTCAATTTGATAATCGTCAGTAATATTCACAGTAGCAGTAAACTTGGTTTCGTCGTCAAATTCTATCGTGCAGCGTGAATAGTGGCTAGTATATGAACGGCCCGTTTTGTCGGCCGAATAGATTTCTTGACAGAGGTCGCCACCCTTTTCCCAGGCAGTAGAAATCTTGTCTTCTAAACCTTGAAACTTGGAGGTCGATTCATCAAATAAAATATCGTAATACTGATAACGAGGAATATAGCTGACGCACAATAATACCACCATGGCCAAAACCACAACGGCGCCGAGCCAATAAAACGACTTTATTTCATAAAAATCGGCTAAAAACATGGCTTTATTATTGCCGGCCACGTCTTCTACTGTGGCAGATTTACCGGCACGATTGCGCGCCTCAACCAACATATGATCAGCATCGTCTTGTGCCGTCCTAAACGGATCGCCTGACGTAATACGGCGATAAATTAAGGCCGCAATTGGAAATAATAAAAGCTCAATACAGAAAATTACCGCCATCCAAGTTAGACCGTAAGCTTCAAATGGCGCATCAAAATATTCGCTCCGAATAAATGCGTCGCCAATCATAATTAAAATCGGCGGCCAAAATGCAAAAGGTAGCCACCGACGGTAGATGCCAGACAAAAATGTCGCCCAGCGAATACTGCTCTTTTGGACCGGAGCGAGCATTGTAGCATCGCCACGCAATAAGTTCTTATAGCCTCGCGTGTGGCGCATTGTATTAGGATTTGCCATTAATTAAATTTTAACACAAGCAGAAAGCCCCGGCATAGCAACCGAGGCTTCTGAATTAAAGTGCGGAGTGAGATTCGACCAGATTCACCACATGGATAACAGCGCCGACCGGGAAACGAAAAACGTCAAACTGCATGTCTTCCGACTTCGGTAACTCGACCTGCTCCATGTTTTCCCAGAACTTTGCCCAGGCGTCATCCACTAATTCCTGCGACCAAAAGCCGAGGCGCAGTTTTAGATAGCGTGAACGCATACGATATTCGTGATAGCTCTTCTCGTCGAGACCTTTAACACTGGCGCAAAGTGACGGATTCCGATACTGATATAGCAGAAAACAATAATCCGCCATGTCGTTGTCGTAGCAAAAATCGCGACACGTACTAAGATTTGATTGATAGCCACGATCGCCAAGGTAGCGATCGAAGTCGATCACTCCATCTGGTTGACGATAATCGGCTAATAGCTTCATGACTTGATACTCGTTCATATGTCACCTCTCTACCCAACGCACAACTTCCGCCAAAACGGCAACCGGTAAATTCGTCGTGCGCGAATCAATCGTCACGCGATAAGTTAAGTATTCCACTTGGCCGTCCTCGTGCAGGATACGGTCGCTTTGCGGAAAACCAAACTGACGATTTGTGCCATCACCGTTGCCGACATAAATGTCATAGGCCGGCGCGCCAGTTTCTTCCACCACAATGGTTTTGTCCCCATTACGAAAAACATAGCACATATCGACACTACTACTCAGCTGGTAACCCTGATCCTGAAGATAAGCCACCAAATCAGCGTTGCCACCATCTAAATAGCTCTCCAGTTTTGCCATGGCGTCCTCGTCGCTCAGTTCGCGCGTCTGCCCACATGCCGTTAAGAAACAGATAATTGCAACTAGAAAAGTACCAACGATTACGAATCGTCTGAACATTCTCTCACCTCCTGTTAATGTACAATTTTATATATTATATCATTTTTGATTGTTTTGTCAATTAAATCAAGGGCCAGGAAAAGCCTCCTCGGTTGCCCGGGGAGGCTCCACTGTTATTTTCCAGCC
>CAMNBP010000013.1 GCA_946532885.1 uncultured Candidatus Saccharibacteria bacterium | reverse complement strand
GCGATTAGCAAGCCAGTACGCACTAGCTTCTTCGTAGCCATCGAATTACCCCCTTTTTATTATTAGGTACGGATTTTACTCCTAGATACTAATATAACATTCCCTGCCCTTATCTGCGGCATATTCATCAATAGGATTTATAATATAACTATGAAGAAGAGCCCCAAAACTACCAAGATTGTCAAAAACTCAAAACCCAAATATACAATTATTTCCTGCATCGTACCACTCATCTCCGCTTTGGTTTTTACGGTTTTTGCCTGCCTAAATTTACGTACCGCCATCTGGTTCGACGAAGCCTATTCTGCCTACCTTATTCGCGGCGATTTTAGCCAAATCTGGCAAATGACTTCCATGGACGTTCATCCGCCAGTTTATTATTTCTGTCTTAAAGTTTGGTCTATGCTTTTCGGTACCAGCGATTTTGCTCTTCGTTCAATGAGCGTTTTCTTTGCGGGCTTCGCCATTATTCTTGCTTTCTTCCTGCTCCGTCGTTGGTTCGGCGAAAAAGCCGCCGCACTTTCTACTTTCGCGCTCAGCCTTGCGCCAATCCTTATTCGTTATAGCCAAGAAATGCGGATGTACGGCATTGTGTTTGCCATCATCATTGGCGCCACATTACTTCTCGACATCGCACTCAAAAGCAAGAATAAACTCGCTTGGTTCTTCTACGCGCTCTTGATTTGTCTCGGCATGTGGACTCATTATTTCACCGCCCTCGCCTGGCTCGCCCACTTTGGCTACATTATTTATTACTTCCGCAAACACGGCCTACAAAAATCCATCTTCTGGGCTTATCCGCTCGCTGTCATTCTTTATTTGCCATGGCTACCTTCTTTCTTCAATCAGGTAAAACAAGTCCAAAGTGGCTTTTGGATTCCGCCAGTCGATCTCGTTACGCCATTTAGTTTCATCTCCGAAAGTCTAATTTTTCGTAGCGCCACCGACACTCAAAGTTGGATTATGCTTCTAATTCTCTCTGTCGTTATTTTAACTGTTTTCCTTCTGGTAAAAGCCCTACCGAAAACCGAAAAAAGCACACAAAAGAATTTTAAGTTTCTACTCACTATGACATTCGTGCCACCAATTCTCTTAATGCTACTTTCCTTCCCACCACTCAAGCCAACCTACGTCACACGTTATGTCGTTTATTCTGCTAGCCTATTATGGGTCATTATTGGCCTTGCCGTAACTTGGGGCAAAACATACAGCAGTAAGCGCTCTCTAGCTGGCCTGCTGGCCGGTCTCGCCCTCACTTGCGCCATCATTGGTATTGTCGATGTCGACACGCGCGAAAATGACACTAACGCTCGCGATATCATGGTTGCCGCAAAATCTATCTCCGACACCGAATCGCCAATTCTTATTCATGTAGATGCTATGGATTATTACGACCTCTTCTTCTACGAAAGTAGCAAACACCCAGTCTACGGCATAGACGTTGATTTCGTTTGGGGCTCGCTCGAACCAATTCGCAACTACAAACAGAACTATATTGAAGATGCCGAGGCCTTCATCGCATCGCAAAATCGCTTTTGGCTCATTCAAAACGTAGACGATAAAGAATCTAATTACAATTTTGACGACAGCTTTAATGCCGTAAATACAATCGCAACAAAGAAATTCATCGCCACAGAATACGTCAAGAAATAATATACTCGAATAAAACAAAAAAGTTGCAACAAGCCAAGACGATATCAAAGATTATAAAAATGCCCCAAAGCATCAGCTCGGGGCACTCTGTCTTACATCGACTCGTTAAAATACATCCAATCCACATGTTCGTCCATCGTTCGTCCGAGCACAGTCAGTAATTGCATTAGCTGACCAGCACCGACCGCTCCGCCAAGTTCTAGACAGTTGAAATGCACGCCACGATCATCCGCCGGCATATCATAACCGAACGGTGGCTTTTCTAGTCCAACTTTTCTTTGCATCGACATGCTCAAATCCAACAACGGATACCCCACCATGTCGCGCGGATTACATATATTCGGCCTTGTCGTCAATGTAAAATCATATTCGTCGTTCCACAACGGCACAGCCATGACATTCTGGCCAGCAGTGTTTTTGCAGTTAATCGCCTCCCCATCAGCACCAAAATATAACAGCATATCATTTAGGTGCAAATACCAAGCTCCGTTCAATCTTTCAGCAAATCCCATCTGTGTTGCAAATTGAATCGCATCACTGGTTTGTCCGGCGCAGTTTCGCCACTCGTAGCAACCTTTCACTTAAAATCACCCCCAAGAATTGTTGTGTGAACTCCCTAAGGAGCAAGTCGAAAAACTATCTTTCTATGATAGCACTATACAAATCAAAATACGCTGGCAAATTCTCCTTATCGTAGGTCGCCGCACGACTCATGCGCACATAAAGCGCCACAGTCAATATTGCCCTTTTATACGATAATTCGCGCTCCGGGAAAAACCCATAGATATAATCAGCCCCCAAACGCGTAAAGATTTCCACGTTCGACAACAATGCAAAATAAAAATCATACAAATAGTCACCCACTACAGGCATCGGATCTATCACACGTATTTTCCCGTTTTCCAATAAAAAGTTATGCGTCCCAAAATCGCCGTGCATTAAATATTGCTCTGGCTCCTCTGCTCCGGCCACCTCCAATGCTGACATTACTTTTTCAGTCGAAACCTCCGGTATCGTTCGACGCGCATATTCGATTTCATCCAGCAAAAAGGCCCGCCATGTCACATGCTCTTCATTCAAAAATCCATACCCTTCGTGTGGATACTTTCGATAATTTCGCACAATTTCAGCAATCTGCTCCGTCGCTACTTTTGCATCTATTAAAGACCCGTCATAGTGCACACCGTCCACAAATTCAAAACATTCATATCCCAATTCTTCATCACTGCAAAGCAAATCTTGAAAAACGCCATTTGGATTTTCTTTCAAAAATTCTGCCTGCGTTCGAATCGTATTCAAATCAGTAATTTTTACAAGATATTTATTAGCCAAACTAAAAACCGTAGCATCGGTCGCACCGTCCGTATAATAATTCGGTTTAATCCCAGCCAAATCTATATTTAATTTTGTTGAAATATCCGCAATTACGGCAGCAACTTTTGTCTCCATATCATCATTTTACCCCAATAGTGCTATAATAGAAGCATCCAATTGGGGTGCTAGCTCATCTGGTAGAGCGCGACATTCGCATTGTCGAGGTGAGGAGTTCGAGTCTCCTGCACTCCACCATTCAAAGCCTTCGGGCTATTTTTTATTGCTTTGTTTTAATCTATTATTTCTCCAATCAACACATTTCTATATTTTTTCGAATTTGCATCGCATGTGGACAACATTACTACTCTTCCGTTCATATAATCATCGCGCCAATTGGCACTACGCAGCTTAAGTTTCTCTAGTATCATATCGTTTTCATCATTCCGGAAGGCGCGCAATTCATATAATTCGTCCGCCGCATCTATCACGATGTATCCCAAAATATTAAAATCATGTATTTTCGCTCCTGTTTTAATTTTCCCTTTTTGATGTTCCGTAAAGAATGTCTCGTCGGCGAATAACTTAATATCGCCAAACATTAAATGCCCAGTCATGCGGTGACCATATATAATCGCGAAATCATCTGACCAGTCTTTTGCATTTCGATAATCCAGAAAGACACTGCCCGCAATCGAATAGTTTCCTCGATAATCGTGCCTTAAATAATAATCATTATCATCTCCCTGCACGATTGGTTGGTTAATTTGCGTACCGTCGATCGAGATCCAACCTATCACACTATCGTATTTTTCATTAGATGATTCCTCCATAATTGCATCCTCGGCAAATACTTCGATGTTCTCTGCTATATTCCACGAATCGTATATCACGTAGCCACCAACCGCGATAAACAGCAGGCCAATTATTAATACGAATCTTTTTAATATTCATTCAATTATCGATAATGCTCTATTCATTGCAAAATCCCCGCGTCTCCAAAACGAACAATACTCGGCCTTTAATTATTCCGCCATTCATGGCAGCAAATTCAGCGACTTTAATGCCATCGTCATCAAAGATTACCGTATCGGCTTGATCATAATTCCGCCATAGTTTCTCATATACAACCAAATCCCCATCACGGAAACCATGCAAACTATCATTGCTAACCCGATAAAAACCCAACAGTTCTACAAAGCAAAACCAAAGCATTAAAACCAATACGGCAATCCTTAATATTCGCCAAAATGTCGTACTATATCTAATTTTCTTTTTTATGACCACAAACTAATCTTGTTTCTTCTTCGAAATCGCTAAATAAACACAAGTGCTTACCGCGCCAATCGCCAATAAGCCCGCAAATGGCAATACGATAGATGAAATGCCAGTCGCTACGGTCGTATTCTTTGCGTTTTCAAAATCCGTCATATTTTGAAGATACGGATCTAATCCATTACGTAAATCCTGACTATCATTATATGAAGTTGTTATCTTTTCCGTAGAAACCTTACTCTCAGTCTTACTGTCATCCACGTAAGTGTTATAATCCTCAGCATCCAACTCGGTAATTGTATAGCGTAAGCCAATCGGTATTTCTTCGTTATTGTAGTCATCATCACGGCCAATTAATGCCTCCTGGCCACCTTTAAGATAAATATAGTTCTCTTCTCCGACCACAAAACGCGTCTGCGTCGCAATTGTTTCGCCTTTATACGTAACCGTAGCGTCCTGGCCGCTTATCGTAAATACATCACCAACCGTCGCATTTTCAAAATCTATCCTAAACTTGAAATATTCATCCGTATTCGCATTATTCCCGCTAATATGCTTAGCTAAAGCAAGATACACGCGATCCGCATAATTTGCGAATTTCATTTTCTCAACTTTATCGCCATCTACATTTATCGGCTGGTCCGCCAAGCTTGCTGTTAGCTCTCCTGTTGGAACGTTATTTTGCATTACATTGCGCACTGAAACCAGCAACTGGTATTCATTCGTTTCGTCTACCGGATAATTAGCCGAATCCGCAGAAGCCGTTTCGCGTACATGTATTACATAATCGCCAACTTGCGTAAAGGTTAAATTCGACAAATTCAACAACAACTCTGCTCTTGCGATTCCGTCCGTGTCCGGCGATACTTGATTCATCGAGATTGCCACATCCTCAAGACCTCCAATCGCCGCCGGATTACTTTCGTCCGCCGTTAATGTGTATGAAAAATCATTCGTGACAGGATTACTAACACCATTCACTTCTCGCACAATACTCACAATCCCACCAACCGAAATATGTGTCGGCGTTGCAGCCGATACAGGAATAGCACCCAAGCTTGGCGCCAATGCTATCACAAATAGGGATATGCTTTTGAAAAACTTCCTCATCGTCCTCCTTTAAATTGTTATTGGAAAACTCATGGCCATGAAGTTTTTGTATTTCATATTTAACCACCCAATTATCCCGATAAAAAGCATGAGTATAATGTTTTTGGTAACAAAAAATCCCCCATAACAGGGGGATTTTATGAACATTTTTATTGTTCGTCTTCGTTCGCTTTACGTTTTCCGAAGATAATTGCGCCAATTAGGCCAATCACCGACATAGACATCAAAGCGATATTGTTCACGATATCATCTTGCGTATTCGGGTTTGGTAAATCTTCGCCTTTACCCGGTTCGTGATAGATATTCGTAAACGTCACGTCAGAGCTATCATCGGATTCAATCATTAATGAGCCCTCACCGTCATCATAGACCACGACCGTAATAGTATATTCGTTTGTATCAAACTCAATATCACCACGCTCTTCGTCAATATCTTCTTTAACGGTAAATACGTAAGTTCCAGGCTTATAGAAGTTTAGGCCAGTAAACGTTGCATATCCAGCCTCTTCGTTAGTCGTCGTAGCAACTACATTGCCATCTTCGTCATAGAGCGTAAAGCTAAATTCACCTTCAACCAATTCGCGACCTTCAAGAACTTTATTAATGAAGAATGAGTAATCAATAATTGGTTCGGCTTCATAAGTATTCTTGAATTCAATACTCTCCGCCGCTTCGCCATCGCGCTCAATCTGAATATCGGCAACCAACTTACCACCTTCATCGGTTACAGTAACTTTTACGATAAATACCGCGAGATCATAGGTATAACCAGCCGCACCGGTATTCTTCTCTACGATTTTATATTCATAGGTACCGACCTTATCATATTTAATTTCCTTAAATATAGCAGTTCCAGAACCTTTAACTTTTACAACTTCTTCGGCATCACCAGTCATTTCAAATTCGAACTCTGCTGGGTCAACACCTTCATTCATACCTTCAAGCACTTTACTTAGCTCAAACTGTACTTTCGTTGCTTCGGCTTTATACGTATTAGTGAAACTGGCCTTATTCGTTTCGGTGCCATTAATCTTTACCGTCGCCTTAAGTTGCGCATTTTCATAATCATCAGTCACTTCTACTACGACTTCATATTTCGTGTCATCGTAGTCAAATCCGGCTTTTCCGTCATTCTTTTCAGTCAAAGTATATTTATATGTACCTACTTCGGTGTATTCGATTGGCTTAAAGTCTGCGCTACCCGTCTGCTTTTCCGTTGAAACAACTACGGAATCGCTATAATCGTCGCCACTTAATTCAAAGGTAAAGTCGCCATCGATATTACTATTTGATTGGTCATCAATCGTCTTATCGACATGCAAGTCCACGCTCACTGGCTTAGCCGTATAGCTGTTTGTGATTTCGTATTCGCCGCCTTCTTTGTCTGGCGTAATCGTCAATGTGCCGTCACCGTTATCTTTGACGGAAACTGTCACGGTCAAATCTTCAGGTTTTTCCATACCAGCTGGTAATGTACCAACTTCAGAAATCGTATAGCTATAACTCTTATTGTGGTCAGATTCGTCATAACTCAACGTGAATTTCGCAATACGATTTTCCGTATCGACTGTTTGTTTCTGGCTTTCAACACCATCACCACTCAACTCAAAGGTAAATTTGTCATCCTTAAGCCAATCACGACCCTCAAGTTTCTTCGTTACATAGATGTCTACGCTACCTTCAGAATGATATACGTTCGTAAATTCGATATCAGTCGTGCTTTCGCCATTCTTAACAATAGTTGGTGTAGCGACTAATTTTCCATCCACATCCGCAACCTCGACAGTGATGTCGTAGCTGGTCGCATCGTAGCTATATCCACTTTGCTTATCGGTGCTATTTTCCGTCACGACGTAGTGGTAAGTGCCGACCTTTGTGTAATCAATTTTCTTGAATGTTGCCGTACCGGCACCGTTAATCGTTACGCTGTCTTTTGCATCACCAGACAAATCGAACTTAAAGCTTACCGGCTCTAGGCCTTCACCCAAACCATTCAAATTCTTCCTTACGCTTATTTCGTAGCTAGTCGCGTCGGCCTCATAAGTATTCGTAATCGTAAAGCTCTTCAATTCAGTCTTATCTTCGCCATCGATCGTAATACTATCAATATATAGTTGAGCTTTTTCTGGATTATCTTTCACGACAATCTTTACGGCGTATTCTTTCTCGTCATAGCTAAAGCCAGCCACATCACCTTTAACTTCTTTCAACGTAAATTCATACGTGCCAGCTTCTTCGAAATTAATTTCCTTAAAGTCTGCGCCACCAGTCAAATTGTGCGTTGTGACGCTTTGTGAATCGGAATATGTTTCGTCGCCAACTTTGCCGTTAAGCGTAAATTCAAACGTACCGTCAACTTTACTGCCAGATTTATCATCAATCTTTTTCTCAACATGTAGTTGTGCAGTAGTTGAGTTCGTCGCGTAAGTGTTCGTAATCACATTACCATTTTCGTAACTTGGCGTTGCGGTCAATGTGCCATCACCATTATCTGTCACTTCTACAACTACATAGACAGGATCCGACATCATCACGCCAGCCAAACCGCTATTCAACTCCTGAATCTGATAATGGTATGTACCCACCTCAGTGTATTCGATGTTTTCAAATGTAGCTTTCCAACCGTTATCTTTTGACGCTTCGACAATCATTGCATTATCAAGACCATCGCCTGTCAATTCAAAACTAAACGTCTTATCATCCCAATCATAGTCAGCGCCATCGAATTCCTTTTGAATCTGCAAAGTCGTCTTGCCTTCGGCTGCATAGCTGTTCTTGAATACAATTCCCTCAACAACGTTGCCAGTGTAATTCTTATGCACCTCAACTTTACTTACTTTAAGTTGACCGTCCACATCCTCAACGATAACCATCACCATGTAGACGCTATCATCATAAGTATAGCCAGGCAACTTCGAGTCAACTTCACTAATCATATATTGATATAGACCAGCTTGTTCATATGTGTAAACTTGCGATTTTGCCGTACCAGCACCCTTGATCTCCACGCTTTCCTTCGCGTCATTATCACTGGTAATCATGAACTCAAATTCACCCGCCAAATTATCAGCGATACCTTCAAGTTCCTTAGTAATTTCAAGTTGATACGTAGTATTAGTTGCTTTGTAAATGTTCTCAAATGCGGCAATATTAGTTACTTCACCATCAATTGTTACGACTGCGCTGAGCTGTGCCGTACCATCATATTTATCGCTAACCACGATCTTTACTTGATGTACGGTCTTATCGTAGGTGAAGCCAGCCTCATTACCGGCAACTTCCGTAATCGTGTAATTATAGGTACCAGCTTTATCGAACGAAATCGGATTAAACGAAACTTCGCCCTCATCGCTAGTCTGAATATTTTTGCTTCCTACTAAGTTTCCGTCTTCATCGCGGAGTTCAAACGTAAACGTGCCTTCTTTATTGCTGAGCGATTGGTCATCAATCGTCTTTTCGACATTCAACGTCACATCAACTGGCTTTGCTGTGTATTCATTCGTAATGACGGCAGTATACTTATCGTCATCGAAATTCGTCGTCAAATTACCTTGATGATCGTCCGTCAATGTAACTTCAATGCGTAAATCACCAGTCTTATTTTTAACACCAGCAATATTACTCTCGTCTTCGCGAATAATATAGACGAAAGTCTTGTCGCGATCACTAGTTGAATAAGAAATCTTTGTTTCGAAGTCTGCACTTTGTTTTTCGCTATCCAAAGTCAAGCTTTCTTTTTCAATCTCTTGACCATCAACTACTTCATATAAACGGAAAGTAAAGCTATCGCCTGCCTGCCAGTCACGACCTGACAAAATCTTCGTCGCACTAAATTCCATCGAGCCGACCGAAGCGTAAGTATTCGTAATCGTTGCATTGCCACTTACTTCAGGATATTGCTCACCAATCGAAAGCGTGCCATCGCCGTTATCTACCACCACAACTTTTACATTCAAAGAATTTGGCGTACTCGTGATGCCACGAGCAGCGAACCCTTCCGTGCTTTCCGTAATTGTATATTCATAGGTTCCAGGATTGGTATATTGAACATCGAAAACTGCTTGCTTGGTTTTTTCCGTTACGTCCACCGAACCAATCATGTTACCGCCCTTATCGGTCAATGTAAACGTAAACGCATCGTTAGCCGTCCAGTCATTGAAGTCCTTCAATGCCTTAATTTGCGTACTAACTGGACTTGCATCATATGTGTTTGTATAGACAATTTCTGCACCACTCTTCGCCAATGCATCGCTGCTCTCCTGACCAGCAACCGTCGTCGTAAAACCACTCTTGTTTGCTTCGAGCTCTTCTACTTCATAACCTGCACCAACCGGCAAATCTTTAATTGTGGCAGTTTCACCATCGACTAACGAAATCGTGTCGCCAGACTTAATCTTGCCCGTTTTATTTTTATTGGTTACATATTCGAATTCACCACCCAAAGTTTCATTGCCGTTCTTCAAGGTAACTTTGAATGTAAAGCTTTTACTCTTAATGGCATCTTCATCGCCATGCAGAACTTCAACATTCTTCGAAATCTTTAAAGTCGTAGCATCATAAACGTTCTTGACAGTTGCTCTAGCTGAAGCATTTGGCTGAACGATATACCAATTGCCATCAATCTTATCCTGATCATAGGCGCCATACTCACCATCGCCATGTTTAACGGTATATTCAATTTCATCCAACGAGTAGCCAAGTGGAAGGCCATCAGTAACCTCTTCAACTTTAAACTTCGTACCAGTATCAATATCCTGGAAGCGAATCGTATCGCCGGCGTAGATATCGAGCGTTACGGTACCAGCAACCGTAGTTTTTACAGAACGACCCGCATTGCCTTTCTCGTCAACACAGCCTGCTTCGGTACTTTCATAGCAAGGGTTATTCTCGCCATAGTAAATACGATATGTGTGTGCAACGTTATCGTCAAACAAAGTCTTAATCGTAAACTTCTGATCCTTCGTGTCAGCCTTACCGCTCACGGTCTTCGTAACTTCAAAGCCACCTTTGAGTGTGTTCGTAGCAGAAATTTGCGAAAGATCATTCATCTCAATGATAGAGACAATTTTATTACCGCTATATTCGAAAATCACATTCTTTACTACACCATCAACCAACATTGGGTGATATTGATAATGCGTCAAATAATAGTGATCAGTAATGTCATATTCTTGAAGTTCATAATCGTGACCTTCTTCTAGAATCACATAACCGTCAACGACTGGATATTGGCCAGTATTTACAATTTTACCGGTCTTACTATTAGCCGAAATCATAATACCAGGCGCAATCGCGATTTGCTTATCAGCTTTCCATTCGTTGCCATTTTTCTTCACAACGATGTTGTCTTCATAGACTTCACTGCCGCGCATTAGTTTCAAAACAACTGAACATTCTTTTGTGTCTTTGTTGCAATAATCCTCTTGCTGATCCGGATCAAGTTCGTCTTCCCAAAGCTTTACGATATCCAATTTCTTTGAAACGAGATCGACTGGCTTAGGGTTAGTTAAGCTCACTTTTTGTAATTTGCCATAAACAGGATCGCTGCCATCAGTAGAATTTTTAACAGTACGATACTGCAATTCCGGATAATCCGTATTAGTCTTCAGGCCGCAGCTAACAACCGCGCCTGCATCATTGAGCGTGCAGCTAACCGACTTTTTCTCTTCTTCGGTCAAAGAACTATAGGCCTTCTTACCGTTATTTAAATCGGCAACTAAGTCATAGGCTTCCTGGCTCGGCCATACCGTGAACGAAACAGTCGCAGTAACACCATTTTCAAGCACATAATTGCCCATATCCCAAATTACTTCACCGTTCTCATATTTAGCAGTTGTAATTCGTGGATCCGTAGTTGCTGTGCCACCAAGTGTGTACTGGAAATTACCCGCCGTACCATTCACGGCCATCGTCGTCATGCCAGTAATACCATCGGAATACTTAATGTTCGTCAATGAAAGATTATTAGTAATTGAGTTTGCAATATCCGCAAACGCTGCATTTACTGCGGTTTCGTTGGAAGCTACATAATAATACGCATCGCCATGATTTTCTGCCGTAGCGGTATTCGCATGGGTAGTTAAATTCTGCATACGATCAACGCTGCCGTAAACACCTAGGTTATAAAGATTATATCCAGCATTCGTGATTGCAAGGGCTTGTGGTGCAGCCTGATTATAGCTCGTCGATACGGTATTAGCATCGGTAGCACTTCCGGTACAGCCCGTACGACCCTGACAATTATGATAATAGGTCGGATTACCATCAGTCATAAAAATCACATAGCCTTTATCTCCATCATTTTTGCCGTCAAGAGTCGACTTAGCAAGGCGCAATGCATCATCCCAGTTCGTAGCACCATTAGCACGAATCAAATTACTATTATTCAATGTATTGCTTAACGTAGTTTTACTTGTAGTCCAAGAATTGCGTAAAGTGGCAGTATCGTCAAAAGAAATTAAACTAATTTCCACTAAGCTCGGATGCTCAGTAGAATTATTGTTAAGCAAAGTTGTAAAAAGAGAGTTTAAAGAAGATTTCGCTGATTCGAGTCGCGTGCTGGAGCTATCGTAGCGTTGGCCGGTATATTCGTCACAACGGTTACCATTATTATAATAAACTGGACCGCTTGTCGTATTATCAGTAATCTCATTACTACAAACGTATCTATTGTATCGATTACTCCAAGTTCGTTCGCTATAAAGCGTAACATTCGTTTCGTAATAATCGTTAATGGATGCAGGCCGTTCGGAATTATTCGTTCCATAGCGCCCAGTGTCTGAATCCAAGAAATAACGCATACTGCCAGACGTATCTAATACCACAACGACGTTCGCACCATTATTGACGGTCGTCGACTCGGCCTTACCAGTCACGCTCAAAGTAATGGTATACGTACCGTCACCATTTGGCGTTAATGTTTTACTATGTTCTGGCGTACCCAGATCCGGGTCACCTTCTGCAGCATAGACACTGCGTGTTAAAGCTCCACCCATTGGCGCAACTGTGCTCAGCACCATTAGAAATGCTGCGGCCAAATTGCGGAATCTCCCTTTAAGACTCACTTCTGTTTCTCCTTTTTATATAACTCTCTTGTCACCTCACACTCCATAGAATGAGGCAGTTAGCCTAAAAATACCCTGTAAAGCAAGTATTTGCAAGCATAGGCGTAATTAATATATTCTACACTGTTTACGCTTAAAATTCTTGCTCGGCTATAATAGTCAAAATCGCCACCCCAGAAACTGTTGTAATTCTTACAACATCATTAAAAACACGCTTCATATAACTGTTGTATTTCTTACAACACTACCAAATTATAAAAATAGCCCGCCTTTTGCGAGTAACGGTATTTGTTACGAACAAAATGGCGGGCTATTTTTTAACAACTTTTTCTGTTACGTCGAACTTCTCCATATAGAGACCAAGCATCAAACGCGTCTGTGAATATAACGCACAGAATGATGTATATACGACGGCAATTACAGGCGAAATAATCCACTGCAAAATCATCGATGCGCGTTTCGTGTTTTTGTAACGTGCCGGCTTTGGCGGCAACATTTTCACTGAAAGAATGATTGAGATGAGCATCAACGACATTGCAAAAGTCTGAATATAACTTACGACCGTCGGTAAATTATGCGCTAACAAGTTTCGTGATTCCAAATTAAATAACAATGGCACCCAACCACCCAGCAACACAATCGGCGCCGTCGATGCCAACGTCACATGGCCATCCAGCAATCTCATAAACTTCAAAAATATATCATCCCAATGCATTTTGTTTCGTTTCGAAAACATATAATCTGCTACATACGCCACATCACTGGCACCATAATCCCAGCGTCGCAACTGCACCCATTGCGCTTTCAAAGTCTTAAGCAACGTATCGTTCAATACTGCATCCTGACCAATTGGTGCCCGAATCGGATACACTTCATAGTCGCCGTCAAAATAGAACAAGCTTCGCCAATACTGATGACCATCCTCCACAATCGTTCGCACGCTCCAGAAATTCATCCCAACCAAAGCTTCTAGTGGCTGCGAGTGCGACGCAAAGTTACGTAAATCTAATGGGCGCATCGTACACACCAAATTCCAGAACGAATTAGTACAAGCCACCACACGCGTAACGGCCGGTGCATCCCAAATATTATTCGTAAACAACGAGACTGGCTGGAATGCCATCCTTTGGCGCTCTTCGTGTACGACAAACTCATACGCCACCTGATCAAAATACACTTTGTGTGGGCGATTATCGCTATCGAGCGTCGTCACTATCACGTCGCTATATTTGATGCCCTTTTCGTCTACGAACTTTTGCAAGTTCTTACCAGCCCACGTAATATTGCCACCTTTGCCAATCACCTCATTCGGCAAACCATCCGGGTGCTTCGATAGCAGGAAATAGCCAAACTTCTTCCCATATTTTTTCTGCAATGCTTTTGCCACTTTTTCCGCCTGCTCACCGCCCCGCTCCTCGTACGCAATCGTCAAAATCATCCTATCTTTAGGAAAAGTTGACGCCAACACGCTCTCCACGGTTGGCTCCAAAATATCCAGAGTCTCGGTATACATCGTGATGATGATTGCATGATAAATATCTTGCGGCTTCGGGAAGGCATTTTCATCTTCCGATGCGGCCATATTTAACAAGTTCTTTAAATGCTGCTGATGATCATAGGCCTTACTCTTTGTATGCGCCAAACGCTCATAGCTTTCTTGCGGATTCTCCAAATCCACCATACGTTGACGCCAATCAATCGCACAACTTGCATTCACAGTCTTATATCCTTGAATCGTTCGGAACATCGTACCGATTGCCTTTACGACACTCCCAATTACGATAATCAACAAAAATATCGAGCCCGCAATTGGCGACCAGGACGAAAGCACAAACAGCAAAACCATAATACCGACGCTAATTAACCATGGCAAAATTTCAAAAAACCTATAGCGAAAAGTGCGCTTCCCAACTGGTATTTCAATAACTTTTGACATTATCTTTCCCCAATAAGACTGAATAGCCCGTGCAGCGCCACCACGATAATTACACAGCTAATACCCAAAAATAAGCGCGCCACATCCTTGCCGCGTTTAGTATGTAGGCGTGCGCTAATCAATACGTGCCCCGCTCCCAGCACAATCGCCATCACTGCAAAACCCAAAATATACCACCAGCTCTCCGTCTGGTAGCCGCCATTAATATCAGAATATCGCCAATAAACTGGGCTGCTCGGATCCAAATGCAAGATACATTCCAGAAAAAGCCAGACACTCAGGCCAAAATCCACCAACATCCATACGATTAAGCTTCTATCACGCTTAAAAATCGCTTCAAAGTCAGCTGCTAACTGTTTCATACTACTCTATATTTTACCATATTTACTATTTCTGTAAAATCCGCTTGCACTATCTACTAAAAGCCCCTACAATCAAAAATGAAAATGATTTTCATTTTCAAATTAATGCAATAACAATTTTAAGAATCAGACCATCTATGGAAAGTCGCAAAAAGTACAATACTACGTCTAGTTCAATCATATTCGACGCCATAAAACAGTTCGACAAGAACTTCACGGCCAAGGATCTTATCCAGGCCCTGAATGACGCTGGCCACGATTTTGGCGTCGCCACAGTTTATCGTCACCTCGACGAACTCGAGTCTGCCGGTCTACTCCGTCGCGCATATTTGGATGGACGCAATGTCGCCAACTATTGGTATAGCAAACCGTGCGATGGCGAAAGTCATTTTGATTTACGCTGCGTAAAGTGCGAACGCATATTTCATATTGACTGCGATTATATTCGTAAATTTGTTAATCATGCTCGCGAAGAACATGATTTCGTAGTCTTAGCAAACCACGCATTAATAAATGGTCTGTGCGCTGATTGCCGAAAAAGGATTTCAAATGAAGAAAACCGCTAAAGTCGTTGTCGCGATCATCCTTTTCGTCAGCCTCGCTACCGGAATTGGTTTTCTTGCGCAAACTCGCAGTGATTCATCTAAGCCATTCAAAATCGTTACGACTGTCTTTCCGGCCTATGATTTTACCCGCGCCGTCGTCGGCGATAATGCCAACATATCTCTCCTCGTTCCCCCAGGCTCCGAAACTCATTCCTACGAGCCCAGCCCTCAAGATATCAGCGCCATCCAGCAGTGCGATCTTTTTATATATGTTGGCGGTGAGTCTGAGTCCTGGGTCGATAAAATCACTATAGACCTAGACAAATCCAAAACCAGGCTTATTAAGATGCTGGATGTCAGTGACGCCCTCGAAGAAGAAATTGTTGAAGGTATGGAGTCCAATGAGCATATCGATGAAGCGGAATATGACGAGCATGTTTGGACCAGCCCACTCAATGCTATTAAAATCGTCAATGCCATTCGCGACGCAGTTACGGACATTGATTTAGACAACGCAGACATTTATCGGTCAAATGCCGATAATTACACTTCAAAACTTCGCGATCTCGATCAAGATTTTCGCACCATGGTCGAAAAATCCAAGCGCCACTTAATTATTTTTGGCGACCGTTTTCCTTTCCGCTACCTCACCGAAGAATACGGTCTGCAATATTTTGCCGCTTTTCCTGGTTGTTCTGAACAAACCGAGGCCTCGGCTGCCACTATCGCATTTTTAATTAGTAAAATTAATAGCTCTAAATTGCACTACATTTTTACCGTCGAATTCTCTAACCAAGAAATCGCTAAAACTATCGCCGCCGAAACTGGCGCAGAAATTCTCGAATTACACAGCCTACATAATGTCAGCAAAGCGGATTTCGACTCTGGTAAGACTTACCTAGAGATCATGCGCACAAACTTAGATAATTTGGAAAAGGCCCTAAATTAGACATGACATTATTAGAAACTAAAAATCTTACTCTCGGCTACGAACATCAAGCCGTCATCAAAAATCTCTCTTTTAAGGTCGAGGATCATGATTTTATTTGTATCGTTGGCGCCAATGGCTCTGGTAAATCCACTCTCGCCAAAGGTATCCTCGGACTCATCAAACCGCAATCTGGCAAAGTTATTTTCCATGATTTAGAAGCAACCGCTATCGGCTATATGCCGCAGGAACACAAAATCGCCCAGAACTTCCCTGCTTCCGTTCTCGAAATTGTCCTATCTGGCTCACTCAATCAATTGGGTTGGCGACCATTTTATTCTCGCGCCCAAAAGCAGCAAGCGCTCGCCAATCTCAAATTACTCCACATCGAGAAACTCGCTCACAAAAACTACAGCGATTTGTCCGGCGGCCAACGCCAAAAGGTCTTACTCGCTCGCGCACTCAGCGCCACCACAAAACTTCTCATCCTTGATGAGCCAAGCAATAATCTCGATTATCGATCGAAACGCGAACTTTATCAACTCGCCGAAAAACTCAACCGCGACCAGAAGATTGCTATTCTTATCATTACGCACGACCTCGATCATCGTAATTTGATTGGCGACAAAATTCTCGCTTTGAGTGGTG